>DASUZP010000151.1:0-25321 GCA_036376775.1 Solirubrobacterales bacterium
AATGCGCCCGACGAGAATCGAACTCGCGACCTTCGGCTTGAAAGACCGACGCTCTTTGGTCCCCGTGAAGGGACCGTTGACCACTGAGCTACGGGCGCCCTGCTGCATTACTTTATCGGCGTGAAGCCGTTCGAGCATTGCTGCCGGGCATGGACTTAGGCCTCGAGGGGCGGGTCGCGCTGGTGATGGGCGCCAGCCGTGGGCTCGGCCGCGCGGTCGCCGGCTCGCTGGCGCGCGAAGGCGCCAGGGTGGCGATCGCCAGCCGCTCACAGGACGGGATCGAGGCGGCGGCCGGGGAGATCGGCGCCGGGGCAGCGGCGTTTGTCGCCGATGCCGGCGACCTTCGGCGGCTCGCCGAGCTGCCCGGGGAGGTCGCGGCCGCGCTCGGCCCGATCGAGGTTCTCGTCACCAACAGCGGCGGCCCGCCGCTGGGTGGCGCGCTCGACCACGAGCTCGACGAGTGGGAGCGGGCCTATCGCTCGCTCGTCCTCGCTCCCCGCGTCCTCGCCGACGCGGTCGTGCCGGGGATGCGCGAGCGCGGCTGGGGACGAATCGTCAACATCGGCTCCAGCTCGACCCGCGAGCCGATCCCCGGCCTCAATCTCTCCAACGCCCACCGCATGGCCGCCGTCGGCTTCTTCAAGACGCTCGCGCGCGAGCTCGCCGGTGAGGGGGTCACCGTCAACACCGTCGCCACCGGGACTTTCGCCACCGATCGGTTGGCCGACCCCAGCGGCTCGCTGGAGCCGGCGGAAGCCGCCGCGCGCGAGCGGGTCCCCGCCGCGCGCCTCGGCCGGCCGGAGGAGTACGGCGACCTGGTCGCCTTTCTCTGCTCCGAGCGCGCCGCCTACATCACCGGCACGGTGATCCCGATCGACGGCGGCCTGCTCCACTCGGCTTTTTGAACCGCGGCGCGGCTCTTACGATAGGTCGGAGATGAGCCACTCTCACGCCGGCCACAGCCACGGCGCCTCCGCCGATGCCGACCGCAGCAAGCTGACGATCGCCCTCGCCCTGATCCTCGGCTTCATGGCGGCCGAGGTGGTGACCGGGATCGTCGCCAACTCGCTGGCGCTGCTCTCCGACGCGGCGCACATGCTCACCGACGCGGCCGCGATCGGGCTCTCGCTCGTCGCCATCCACCTCGCCAAGCGCCCCGCCGAGGGCCAGATGACCTTCGGCTTCAAACGGGTCGAGATCCTCTCTGCCCAGGCAAACGGAATCACCCTGCTGGTGCTGGCGACGATCATCGCGATCGAGGCGGTGCGGCGGCTCTTCGATCCGCCCACCGTCGACGGCAGCCTGATCCTCGTGGTCGCCCTGGCCGGGATCGTCGTCAACCTGGCGGCGACGGCCACGCTCGCCAAGGCCAACCGCCAGAGCCTCAACGTCGAGGGCAGCTTCCAGCACCTGCTCACCGACCTCTACGCCTTCGTCGGCACCGCGATCGCCGCCGCGGCGATCCTGCTGACCGGCTTCGACCGTGCCGACGCGATCGCCTCGCTGCTGGTCGCCGGTCTGATGCTGCGCTCGGCCTCCGGCCTGCTGCGCGAATCTGGGCGGATCTTCCTCGAGGCCTCGCCGAAGGGCATCGACCCCGAACGGATCGGTCGGCTGATGGCCGCACAACCGGGCATCGTCGAGATCCACGACCTGCACGTCTGGGAGGTGACCTCGGAGTTCCCCGCGCTCTCGGCGCACGTCACCGTCGAGCCCGACGCCGACTGCCACCGCGCCCGGCTCGAGCTGGCCGAGCTGATCGAGCGCGAGTTCGGCATCCACCACACGACGCTGCAGGTCGAGCACGAGCCGAAGCGGCTGGTGCAGATCGAGCCACACTCGTAGCTGCAGGACGAACTACTCAGCGGTCGCCGGCCGGCTCCTTGCGCCATTTCGCCAATAGAGCCATATAGATGAGGTCCCAGTAGCCGCTGCTCGCCCTGCGTGCCTCACGAGCGTGTCCCTCTTCCCTGAACCCCGCCGCTTCGTAGCAGCGGCGGGCCGGATGATTGAAGGAGAAGACCACCAACTCGAGCCTGTTGAGCCGCAGGTCCCGGCCTCACCCGACACCCCGGAGACGAGGTGACGATCGTCGCCGGCGCTTGCCGCGTAGTCGTCCAGCTGCTCTTCGTCGAGTGGAAAGGTGAAGTTGGGACCCGACCACTGCAACAACTCGTCCGGCGAGGCGGCCCAGTCGAGCAGGGCTGCGCCGTCGGCCCGCTGAAAAGGCCGAAAGACGACCTCGCTCAACCCTCCGCGGCCTCGCGCATCGAGGGGAAGAGGATCACGTCGCGCAGGGTCTTGGCGCCGCTGAGGATCATCATCAGGCGGTCGACGCCGAGACCGGAGCCGCTCGCGGTCAGCATCCCGTATTCGAGCGCCCGCACGAACTCCTCGTCGTGCTCGTGCGGGGTCTCCTCCGCCCCCGACTCCTGCCGTTCGCGCTGTTCGACGAAGTGGCGGCGTTGTTCGATCGGGTCGTTGACGTCGGTGCCGCCGCCGGTGATCTCCATCCCAGCGACGATCCCGTCGAAGGACGCCGCGAGCAGCTGCGGGTGCTCGGGGACCGGCTTGACCAGCGGCCAGATCGCCAGCGGCAGGTCGATGATGAAGGTCGGCTGAATCAGCTTCGGCTCGATCAGCTTGCCCTGCAGCGTGTCGACGAGCGCCGCCCAGTCGTCGTCGGGCTCGGCGTCGTCGCCGGCGATCTCGGCCAGTTCGTCGCGGCTGGCCTTGGTGATGTCGACGCCGGTCTCCTCCAGCAGCAGGTCCTGCAGCCGCAGCCGCGGCCAGGGCGGCGCCAGGTCGATCGTCTCGCCGTCGCGCTCGACTTTTGTCGTACCCAGCACCCGCTGGGCTACGTCGGAGACGATCCCCTCCGCCACGTCCATCACGCCGTGGTAGTCGACGCCGCTGACGAACCACTCGAGCATCGTGAACTCGGGGTTGTGCTGCGGCGACATCCCCTCGTTGCGGAAGAACTTGCCCAGCTCGTAGACGTTCTCGAAGCCGCCGACGATCGCCCGCTTCAGATACAGCTCGGTCGCGATCCGCAGGAAGAGGTGGCGGTCGAGCGCGTTGTGGTGGGTTTTGAACGGGCGCGCCGCCGCGCCGCCGGTCATGCGCTGCAGGATCGGCGTTTCCATCTCGACGTAGTCGCGCTCGTCGAGGTGATCGCGGATCGCCTTGACCACTTTGGCGCGCAGCTGGAAGATCTCGCGCGAGCGCTCGTTCGCCATCAGGTCGAGCTCGCGCTGGCGGTAGCGGACCTCCGGGTCGGAGATGCCGTGGAAGAGGTCGGGCGGGTCGCGCAGCGCCTTGGCCAGCAGGGTGCACTCGGCCACCGCCACCGCCAGCTGACCGCGCTTGGTCACGTGCAGGTGGCCGTCGACGCCGACGAGGTCGCCGATGTCGAGATCCTCGATCCGGTCGAACGCCTCCTGGCCGAGCGCGTCGACGCGCGCGTAGGCCTGGATCGTCCCGGTCAGGTCGCGGACGTCGAAGAAGAGCGTCTTTCCGTGGCCACGCTCACCGACGACGCGTCCCGCGATCCGGCAGGTGTGCTCGGGGTGCTCGCCCTCCCCTAGCTCGGTGGGGTCGTGCGCGGCGAGGACGTCTTCGATCCGGTCTCGATCTGGAAATGAGAAGGGGTAGGGGTCGATCCCTTCCGCCCGCAGGCGCTCGGCCTTTGCGAGGCGCTGGGCCTCGGTGTCGCCGGCCGCGGGCTCAGCGCGCGTGGTCGAGTCAGCCATGGCTCAACCGTATTAGCTGATCGCGAAAGTCGCGCTCAGGGAGCGATGCCAACGGTGACGCGCTCGCCGTCCATGTAGTCGGTCAGCGTCCGCGCTTCGCCCAGCATTTCCCGCATCGCCGGCCCGTGGTGCGTGTCGTGCTCCATCGCCAGCTTCCAGCCGCTCGGCGTTTCCTCGATCAGGCCGCGGATCACGCCGAGCCCGTCGGCACCACAGGCGCCGGTGACGGCGATCCGCGGCTCGCGCTTGATCTCCGGCGAGCGCTCGTCGATCGTCTCGTCGGTGACGTAGGGCAGGTTGGCGATGACGAGGTCGACGTCCTCGAGCCCGTCGGGCAGGCCTTCGGCGACCGTGACCTCCAGCTCGAGGCCGAGCCGCTCGGCGTTCTCGCGGGCCGCTTCGGCCGCTTCCGGCGAGAGGTCCGATGCGGTGATGCGCAGGTCCGGGCGCTCGGAGAGCAGCGCCAGGGCGATCGCCCCCGAGCCGGTGCCGACCTCGTGCACTCGGGCGCCCTGCGGCAGTTCGGTCCCGACCTCGACCAGCAGCTCGGTCTCCCGGCGCGGCCAGAGCACCCGCGGGTCGACGTGGATCTCGAGGTCGCGGAAGGGGGCGCGTTCGAGCACGTAGGCGAGCGGCTCATGGTCGGCGCGGCGCGCCACCGCCGCCTCGATCGCCGCGACCAGCTCCGGCGAAGCCTCCCCGGAGCCGTCGCGAGACAGCTCCTCGATGCTGATCCCGAGTGCGTTGGCGACAAGCGCCGCGGCGTCGCCGGCCGGGTCCTCGCAACCCGCCGCCGCAATCGTCTCCGTCGCGGTGTCGAGCAGCTCGCCGACCGTCGCGGCGTCTGCGACACCCCCGCTACCGGTCTCTACTGCGTCCACTCCGCTCGCCTCCTTGTTTACCTGAAATCCAGTTACCTAAGCCCAGTTACCTGAAAATTTCTTGTGCAACATTAGCCGACATCCCGGTGAGTCGCAGTCAACCTGCTAGCCGCGGATCGGTGGTAGCCGAGGCGTTAACGCGGGAGAGAGTCCCGTGTCGCTGCCTCACAACGCAGATCCAGAGAACGCCAGCGAGCATCATTGCAAGGCTCTCCAATTGGGCGCCGGTCAGGCCGAGCGCGGCATCGCTGTTGCGCCGGATGAACTCGACCAGGAAGCGCTCGGCGCCGGCGTAGACGAGGTAGATCGCAAACAGCACCCCGACGCGAAAGCGGTCACGCAGCTGCCACAACATCCATGCCCCCAAGCCCATTGCCAGCGTCTCGTAGATCGGGGTCGGGTGGACGGTGCGATCGGTAGGAACGGTGCCGTCCGGGTAGGACATCGCCCAGGGCCCGTTCCAGGGCTTGCCGTAGTCGCCGTCGCCGGAGAGCTGGCAGCCGACCCGGCCGATCGCGTAGCCGAGGGCGAGCGCCGGCGCCACCAGGTCGAGCAGGGCCAGCCGGAGGAAGTCGCGGTACCAGGCCCAGGCGAGCACAGCGAGCGCGCCGCCGAGCGCGCCGCCGTACCAGACCAGTCCGGAGCCGCCGAAGAGGTTGCCGAGCAGATCGTCCTTGACGCTGTCGTAGTTCTGGACGATGAAGTAGAGGCGCGAGCCGACGACACCGCCGACCAGGGCCGCAAAGCCCATCTCATAGGCCCAGTCGACCGGCTTGCCGATCTCCTTCAGGCGCTTCGCGATCAGCGCCCCGGCGGCAAGGAAGGCGAGGGCGAACATCAGGCCGAAGGTCTGCAGCGTCAGCGGGCCAAGGGTGATCTCCGGGTACATGCGGCTACTCGGCCAACAGCGTACGCAGCAATGCCTTCTGCGTGTGGAGACGGTTCTCGGCCTGGTCCCAGACGGCCGACTGCGGTCCGTAGAGGACGTCGGCGGCGATCTCCTCGCCGGGGTGCGCGGGCAGGCAGTGCAGGACGACCGCTCCGTCCTTTGCCGCGCCGAGCAGGTCGGCGTCGACGCAGAAGGGCGCGAGGTCGGCGCGGCGGCGCTCGGCCTCCCCCTCGTCTCCCATGCTGATCCAGACGTCGGTGTAGATCGCATCGGCGCCAGAGACGGCGAGGCGGGGGTCCTCGGTCAGCTTCACGCCGTGCCCCTCCTCCAGCTGGTAGCCGTCGGGCGCGGCGACGGTGAGCTCGATGTCGGCGAGCTCGCAGGCGATCGCCAGCGAGCGGGCGACGTTGTTGCCGTCGCCGACGTACGCCAGCCGCAGCCCGTGCAGGTCGGCGAAGCGCTCGCGCAGAGTGAGCAGGTCGGCGAGAGCCTGGCAGGGATGGTGGAGCGGCGTGAGTGCGTTGACGACCGGCACCTCGGCCTCGGAGGCGAGCTCGGCGACGGCGTCGTGGGAGCCGGAGCGGATCACGATCGCGTCGAGGTAGCGCGAGAGCACCCGGCCGGTGTCGCCAGGCGACTCGCCGCGGGAGAGCTGCATTTCGTCGCCGCGCAGGACGATCGGCGTCGCCCCCAGCTCGGCCACACCGACCTCGAAGGAGATCCGCGTCCGCGTCGAGGGCTTCTCGAAGACGAGCGCGATGCTGCGCCCGGCCAGATCGCCGCCACCCGCGCGTTGCCCGCGGCCGGATTTGAGCTCGGCGGCGAGGTCGAGCAGCTCGGAGAGCTCGAAAGCCCCCAACTCTTCGCCGGTGAGGAAGTCGCGCTTGGTCAAGCCGCGGATACTACGGCGGTGCAGCTCACCGCCATCTCCTGGAACCTCTTCCACGGGCGCGACTTCCCGCCCGATCCAGGGCTGTTCACCTGGCGCTCGCGGCTACTGCGGGCGACCGAGCGGAACGCCACCCACGTCCAGGTCAATCGCGATCTGCTGCCCGAGTTCTCCCACGTGCTGGCCGAGGCAGAGTGGGACGTGGCGCTGCTGCAGGAGTGCCCACCGCGCTGGTGGGCGCCGCTGGCGGAAGCCTGCAAGGCCGAGGCACACGGCGTCCTCACCTCGCGCAACTCGCTCAGCGCCGTACGCACCCTCGCCGCCCGCCTCAACCCCGACCTGATCGCCTCCGCAGAGGGCGGCTCGAATCTCACCCTGGTCCGAAACTCGTTCCGGTGCGCCTTTCCCACCGGTGACGTGGGAAAGGCGCACGGGAAACCTGCGGGGATCGTCGAGCGGCGCGAGCTGACGATTCACGAAGGCCGGCCCGAGCGGCGGGCGATGGCGTTCACGCGCGTCGCGGTCGACGACGACAGAGCCCAGCTCTGCGTCGCCAACCTGCACGCGACCAACGACCGGCCCGAGCTGGCGACCGAGGACGTGCTGCGCGCCGCAGTGGCCGCGAGCGACTGGGCGGGCGACGGCCCGCTGCTCTTCGGCGGCGATCTCAACCTGCGCCCGGCGGAAAGCCCCGCCGTCTTCGAGGAGCTGCACGAGCGCTTCGGTCTCAGCGCCCCAACCAGCCCACACGCGATCGACCATCTGCTGGCGCAGGGACTCGACCCGGTCGAGCCACCGCACCAGTGGGCGCCCGAGCGGCGGGAGCTGCGCGAGGGCGAGCAGGCGCTGCGCCTCTCCGACCACACCCCGGTGGAGGCACGTTTCGCCCTACCCACCCCAAGGTAATGAGATAGTCAGCAACGACGAAACTGTGCTCACCGTCGGATAGCGACGCCAAATGCAGTCTCGTTCGTCCAAGACCTAGACAGGAGGCACGAAAGCGATGGCCGCGAAACGAGAAGCCGGCAAAGCGACGAAAAAAGCGAAAGCCGGGACGCGCGCCAAAAAAGCGTCCGCTCGCAAACCCGCCGGAACGAAATCGAAAGCCAAAAGCAAAGCGAAACCGAAAGCAAAAGCGGCGAGGAAATCGAAAAGCGCAGGCGGCCAGCGCGGCACGACCGGGCTCGACAAGAGCGTCGAGCAGTTCCGCGAGAGCCTCGAACACAGCGTCACCCTGAGCCGCGACCGCCTGCAGGAGGTCGTCGACGACGCGGTCAAGCGCGGCCGGATGACCCGCGGCGACGCCGAGAAGATGGTCTCCGACCTGATCAAGCGCGGCCGGCGGCAGACCGACGGTCTACTGAAGGAGCTGGAACGACTCGTCAAACAGGCGCGCAAAGAGGTCGGCGGACGGACCGCGCCGGTGCGCAAACAGGCGACCCAGGCGGCGCGGCGCGCACGCAAGAAACTCGGCTAGCGACGATCGGGCGCCTTTGTCGTCTATAGGACAACAAACGCGCCCCGGCGGGGCGGCGCGGCCACGCAAGGGGGAGCTGCTCGAGGTCGAGATCGATTCGCTCGCCTTCGGCGGGCGCGGGGTCGCGCGGGTCGAGGGCTATGTCGTCTTCGTCGCCGGTGGCTTGCCGGGCGATCTGGTGCGGGCAGAGGTCACCAAACCGAAGAAGCGGTTTGCCGAGGCGCGGGCGGTCGAGCTGCTGCGTGCCGGCGCCGACCGCATCCCAAACCGCTGCCAGCACGAAGGCGAGCCCTGCCCGGGGGCTCCATGGCAGGGTCTCGCCTACGAGCAGCAGCTGATCGAGAAGCGCCAGCAGGTCGACGAGGCGCTGCGGCGCATCGGCGGCCTCGACGGCTTCGAGCTGGAGGAGATCGAGCCGGCGCTGGAGCAGTGGCGCTACCGCAACAAGCTCGAATACTCCTTCGGGCCGGGCGAGAACGAGACCGTGCTCGGCTTCCACGCAAGTGGCCGCTGGGACCTGGTGATCGGCGTCGAGGACTGCCGGCTCGCCTCCGAGCGCGGCAACGCGGCCCGCAACGAGGTGCGCGAATGGGCCCGCGAGGAAGCGGTCGACCCCTACGACCGCCGTGCCGGCACCGGCACTCTCTGCAACCTCGTGGTGCGCGAGGGACGGCGCAGTGGCCAGATCCAGACCCGCCTCGTGACCACACCGAAGCGCTTCCCCAAGCCACCAGTCGACCTGCACACCGCGGTCGACGACGGCTCGGGAGGGAGCGAGGGACCGACAGGCGTGCTCGGCGAGGAGATGCTGCGCGAGCGGCTCTGCGGACTCGACTTCGAGATGTCTTACAACTCGTTCTTCCAGACCAATACCGAGATGGCCGAGCGGCTCTACGCGGTAGCCGCCGAGTACGCCGGCCTCAGCGGCGGCGAGCGGGTCTTCGACCTCTACTGCGGGATCGGCACGATCGGCCTGACGATGGCCGGCCAGGCCGGCGAGGTCTGGGGCCTGGAGATCGTCCCCGAGGCGATTGCAAACGCCGAGCGCAACGCCGAGCGCAACGGCATAACGAACGCGCGCTTCGTCGCCGGCAGCGCCCGCACCGGCGTGCGGCCGCTGGTCGAGGAGGCGGGCAAGCCCGACGTGGTGCTGCTCGACCCGCCCCGCCCCGGCCTCTCCCAGAAGATCGTCCGCCGCGTGATCGAGTGCGAGGCAAAGCGCGTCGTCTACGTCTCCTGCAACCCGACGACGCTGGCGCCGAACGCGGCGCAGCTGGTCGAGGCGGGCTATACCCTGCGCCGCGTGAAGCCGGTGGACATGTTCCCCCAGACGCCCCACATCGAGTGCGTCGCGCTGCTCGAGAAAGGGGGCACCTGATGGCGCGGGGATTCGGAGTTGCCGCTGGACTCGACCCCGAGGTCGCACAACCGCTCGCGGCGCGCTGCGCCGAGCTCGGCTACGACTCGGTTTGGTCAAACGACCACCCCGGCGCCAAAGGATTGGAGACGCTGGCCGAGTTCGCCGCCGCGGCGCCAGAGGTCGAGCTCGGCGTTGCCGTGATCGCCCTCGACCGCACGCCGCCGCAGGAGATCGCCGCCGACATCGCGCGGCTCGGTCTCGACCCGGCGAAGCTCTGGCTCGGCGTCGGCGCCGGCTTCTCCGAGAAGCCGCTGACGCGGATGCGCGAGGCGCTGCCGGAGCTGCGCGAGGCGCTCCCCGGCGTCCGCCTCGTCCTCGCCGCGATGGGCCCGAAGATGTGCGCCCTGGCGGGTGCCGAGTTCGATGGCGCCTTCTTCAACTGGATGACGCCCGAGTTCGCCGCCCGCGCCCGCGGTCAGGTCGAAGCCGGCGCCCGCGAGGCAGGACGCGAGTGCCCGCCGGTCTTCGGCTACGTCCGCACCGCCGTCGGCCCCGACGCCGTCGAGCGCCTCGCCAAGGAGGAGTCCTTCTACCGCGACCTCCACGCGGGCTACCGCAACCACTTCGACCGCCTCGCCGAGCCCGAGGGCACGGTGGGAGTGGCCGCCGCGGACGCCGACACAGCCCAGAAGAGCCTCGCCGCCTACACCGCCCTGGACACCACCGTGGTCCGCGGCCTAGCCTCAGCTACCGCGGACGCGATGGGCGCCGTCGCCTCGGCCGCAGCCCCAGCAGCGGACTGAACCGCAGCCCGCGCCCGTGAGGAGGGGTCGGGTGTCCCTCCAGCGCAGCGGCGTCCCGATTTTCGCAGTAGAGACTCGGCAAGAGACGCACAGTCCAAGGCGAAAATCCCAGCAAGCAGGAGGGACACCCGACCCCTCCCTCACCCGCGCTAGTACGGCGGCAGGTCCTCGTACCACTCGCCGAGCACGCGGAAGGCGCGCCAGAAGCGCTGCTTGGCGCCCTCCTCGTCGAGCGACTCGTCGATGTCGGGGGTGTAGAGGGCGTCGATGGTCGGACTGAAGGCCTGGATCTCGCCCTCGCGGGGCTCGACCTGACGTGCGAGGGGAACCTCGAGGCCGTTGAGGACACGCAGCGCCGGCTCGCCCATGACGACGACGATTTTGGGCTGGACGATCGCCAGCTCCTCGACCACGCGGCGGACGCAATCCTCGGCGGCGAGGTCGGGCTCGGCGATCGGGCACTTGACGCAGAGCGTGCCGTAGACGACCAGCGGGTCGATCCCCAGCCGTTTGAAGCTTTTCATCAGCGCGTTGCCGGCGCGGCCGTAGAAGGCGACCCCCTCTTCGATCTCGGCGACGCCGGGGGCGTGCTTGAGCATGAAGACATCGGCCTGCGGGTGACCCGAGCCCAGCACCGGCATCAGCTTGCCGCGCGGGCAGTGCGGGCACTCCTGCAGATCGTGGGTCATCTGGTTGAGCTCGCGGATCGCTCGCTCCAGGTACTTCTCTCTGATCTCGTCGTCGGTGGCGGGCACGCTCGGCGATTTCTTTGACGGGACGGGCGCGGCTCCTTTCGCGCGGCCCTCCTGCATCAGCTCTTGCTCGCCGGACGCCGTTTCTTGCGGGGCCGCCCACCCCGCACCGGCTTGGCGTCCGGGACGCTGCGCTTCGCCGCCTTCGGCCGGCCCGTCGTCTGCAGGAGCTTCAGCGCCTGCACGTAGACGAGGTTCTTGTGCTTGCGGGTGATGTCGGCGCCGCGCATCGCCTCGAGGAACTCCTCCGGCCCCTCGAAGTCGTGGATCCGCACACGCACGCTGCCCAGCCCCTGAGCGACGTGGCTGTCGGAGCCGGCGCCGGGGACGATCCGGTACTTGCGGGCGAAGCGCTCGGCCTCTTCGTTGAAGGCGGTCAGCGCCACCCGTGGGTTGAAGACCTCGAGGATGTCGATCTCCTCGACGATGTCGAGCAGGTGCTCGTAGTCGGGCACCGAGTGGAAGCGGTCGAACGGATGCGGGACGTAGACCAGGCCGTTTTGCTCCCGGATCGCGGCGATCGTCTCCGCCATCGTCAGCCCGCGCGGAATCTTCTCCTCGAGGAAGAGGCCGATCACCTCCCCCTGCTCGGCCGTCTTCACCTCCTCGGCGACGATCACCTTTATGTCGCCCATCTCGGCCGCGATCCGCCGCGCCTCCAACGCGCCGGAGACCTCGTTGTGGTCGGTGATCGCGATCGCCCCGAGGCCGCGGTCGCGGGCCGTCTCCAGCAGCACCTCGACCGGGGTCGCGCAGTCCGGCGAGTGGTCGGTGTGCATATGCAGGTCGACCTCGATCAGCGGCCGATCGGCGATCCGCCGCTGGACGCCTTGCTTTCCGGCCGGGTTGTGCCGCCGCGCCAGCAGGCGGCGGTAGACGACTTCGAACTCGTCCGCAACCGCCGCCCAGTCGCGCCCCTCGCCCGCCGGTTCGACCAGCTCGTAGGGACCGGGGAAGTAACGCTCGAGCAGCTCGCCGGTCGCCGGCGCGGCGACGGTGCGCGCGTCGAGCCGGCCGAAGAAGACCTCGACCAGCGGCCGCGCCACCTGGGTCGAGAGCACCCGCTCCTGCGGTTTGTGGAAGGTGGCGACGTTGAGCGAGTAGGAGTGCCGCAGCGCCGCCGAGGAGACGCTCGGCGCGAACGGCTCGTGGACGTGGACGATCTCGGGCGGGTCGCCGCCGAGCAGCCGCTTGACCGAGTCGCCGGCGTAGACGCGCAGCAGCTCGTGACCGCGCCGCTCCAGCTCCTCGGTCAGCCGCGCGACGTACTCGTTGACCCGGTTGGGCGTGCCCCGCCGGTGGGGCGTGACCTGGGCTATCGAGAGCGGCTGCACCGGCACAGGGCAAGCATAAGAGCCGGCGCGCGGCCGGCTCTTACTAAGCCTTGGTCTCGACCGGGGCGGGCGTCGGCGCCTTGCCGCGCGCGTACTTTGCGATGAACTCCTCGGTCCGCTCCCTTGCCTCATCGTCGGGCCGCTGCGAGTGGGGCGACTTCATCAAGTAGCTCGACGGGCCGTCGAGCTGGCCGGCGATGCCGTTGTTGAGCGCCAGCTTGATCAGCCGCACCGCGTCGATCACGACACCGGCCGAGTTGGGCGAGTCCCAGACCTCGAGCTTGAGCTCGACGTTGAGCGGCACGTCGCCGAAGGATTTGCCCTCGAGCCGGATGTGCGCCCACTTGCGGTCGGTCAGCCAGGGAACGTAATCCGAAGGGCCGACGTGGACGTCCTCGGCGGGCAGGTCGTGGCCCATGATCGAGGTGACCGCGTTGGTCTTCGAGATCTTCTTCGAGTCGAGCCGCTCGCGCTCGAGCATGTTGTAGAAGTCCATGTTGCCGCCGACGTTGAGCTGCGAGGTGCGCTCGACACGCACGCCGCGGTCGTGGAAGAGGCGAGCGAGCTGGCGGTGGACGATCGTCGCGCCGACCTGGGACTTGATGTCGTCGCCGATGATCGGCAGCCCGGCCTCCTGGAAGCGCTTGCCCCAGTAGTCCTCGCGGGCGATGAAGACCGGCAGGCAGTTGACGAAACCGACGCCGGCCTTGAGCGCCTGCTCGACGTACCACTTGGTCGCGTCCTCGGAGCCGACCGGCAGGTAACAGACCAGGACGTCGGCCTTGGTCTGCTTGAGGATGCCGACGATGTCGGCGGTCTCCCCCGGCGCTTTGACGATCTTCTCTTTCAGGTACTTGCCGAGCCCGTCGTGGGTCATGCCGCGCTCGACCTTGACCCCCAGCTCCGGCACCTCGGCGAACTTGATCGTGTTGTTCTGGCCCGACCAGATCGCCTCGGAGAGATCCTTGCCGACCTTCTCGGAGTCGATGTCGAAGGCGGCGACGAACTCGACGTCGCGGACGTGGTAGCCGCCGAGGTCGACGTGCATCAGGCCGGGGACTTCGTCCGTCGGATCGGCGTCCTTGTAGTACTGGACGCCCTGGATGAAGGAGTTGGCGCAGTTGCCGACGCCGACTATCGCGACGCGGACCTTGTCATCCGCGGGGGCGGCGCCGTTGCCGCTTGCTCCGTTCGTCTCGCTCATGAAGCTCTAAGTTCCTCTCTCGATCTGGCCGGTGGGCAAACTAACCCACCGCTCCGACTGGTTACAGCTCGGGCGGCCCGGGGGCCTCGCTTGAAAGCTCGTTTCGGACGTGCCATACACGCTGGATCGTCGTGACGATGGTCAGCACCGCGATCAGGTAGACCGCCGGCGCCAGGAGCTCGAAATCGCCGAGCCCGGCGCCCTTGGCGAAGACCAAGCCGACCGAGAGTATTACTACCCGCACGGGCCGCGTCGCCAACCCGACCTTGCACTCGACTCCCAGCGCCTCGGCCCGGGCGCGGGTGTAGGAGACCATCAGCGAGCCGAGCACGGCGACCACGCACATCGCCGCGGCGAAATCGTCGCCGGTCGCGGCGAAGTAGCCGGCGACGGCGGCGAGCACGATCCCCTCCTCGATCCGGTCGAGGGTCGAGTCGAGGAAGGCTCCGAAAAGCGTCCCCTTGCCCGACATCCGCGAGTAGCGACCGTCGAGCGTGTCCATCACCGAGCCGAGGATGAAGGCGACTCCGGCCAAGAAGAAGAGTCGCTGAGTGACCAGGGCGGCGGCGATCAGGTTGCCGATCAGCCCCGCGACCGAGATCGCGTTGGGCGTCAGCCGCGACTCGATCAGTCGATCGCGCGCGTAGGAGCGAAGCTCCTGTCCGTTGCGGCGACTGCTCGGGACCCGCGGGGGGGCCGACGAATCCATTGCGCTGAGGCTAAACCAAGAAGGCATTCCGGCAGGGGTTCCACTTAACTTTTTCGGTGAGTCGCCTCAGGCTGGCGCCCAAAGGCTTCGACGAAAAAGTACAAGACGTTCCACCCCTACCGGAATGCCTTCTACGCCTCGGCCTCCTGCGGCGAAAAACGGCTGCGCCATGCCCAGGCGTGGGGGCGGGCTCGGGCGAGCAGTGCCTGGGCGATTAAAGCTGAGGCCACCGCGACCATCCAGCCGAGGCCGACGTCGATCCAGTAGTGGTTGCCGGTGACGATCACGACCCAGGCGATCAGCAGCGGCCAGGCGGCCCAGAAGGCTTTCGGGATCCAATGGCGGCAGACCCGCACGCCGGTGGCGCCGATCATCAGGGCAAAGGCGCAATGCATGCTCGGCACCGCCGCGTAGGGGTTGATGAAGACTTTGGCCAGGCTGGAATCGTGGTTGACGTTGGAGAAATCGGTGATCGTGTCGACGAAGCCGTGCTGGGGGAACATCCGCGGCGGCGCGGTCGGGTACAGCGTGTAGCCGACCAGCGCGATCCCCATCGAGACGACGAACATGTTGCGGACGAAGTAGTAGGACTCGTTGCGGAAGAGGTAGAGCCAGACGAGGAAGCCGAGGGCGATCGAGAACTGCGCGTTGAGGTAGAGCTGGTTGGAGAGGTCGATCAGCCAGTGGGCAGGCAGGAAGAACGCCTGCAGGCTGGGCTCGAACAGGGTGTGGGTCGAGCGCTCGAGGTCGATCACCTGCTGGCCGTGGGCGATCGCCTCCGCGCGCTGGCCGTCGGCGATGCCGCGGACCAGCTCGTAGGCGACGTCGACCCCGACCAGAATGCCGATCTGGCGGCCAAAGTCGCCCCACCCCTGGGGCAAGCGCGACCCAATCGCGGAGAGGGCACGAGACATTTAGCAATTGTAATTGGCGCGTTAACGGCGCGGGCAAGACGGCGGAGAGTCCCCCCTTGGTGGAACCCGCGACGGTCGGGCTCTTGATTCGGTTGCAGCGCGGCTCACAAGTTCCCCCAAGGGGGGACTCTCCGCCGTCTTTCTCAACCACCAGTTGGCCGCGCTAGCTGGTTGAAGCTGGGAGCTTGGCTCCGCCCCGAGTCGCGTCAGCTGATGAAGGTCGTGACGCGGTCTATGACTCTTTGGTCGTCGATCCAAGGCCAGTGGCCGGCGGCATCGATTGCTTCAAAGGTCGCGTTGGGGAGCGTTTTGGCGTAGAGCTGGCCGAACTTGGTGGGGAGGTAGGGGTCGCGGTCGCCCCAGAGGATCAGGGTCGGGCAGGTGAGCTTGTCCTGGTTCTTGCCCGCAGTGGCGAGGCGGTCGGGGTTCGCATGGCGATAGAGAGCGAGGGTGGCGGCTTTGGTGCCCTTGTCCCAGTGGTCCCAAACCATGTCGAGGAACTCGGGGGGCATCGCGCTGTGGTCGCCGCGGGCCTGACGCATGATCAGCCCCATCCCGAACTTCGAGGTGGTCGCGTTGGCGAACTCACCGAGCGGTCGACGGCGCCAGATCTGCGCGACCCAGTGCCAGCGGTAGCCGGGGAGCAGCGGAATCACGTTGAGGATCACGAGCTTCTCGACCAGTTGCGGCCGGCGCTGCGCGCCGATCAGCGCCAGCGAGCCCCAGTCGTGGACGACGAGCTTGCGCTGCCCGATCCCGAGCTCGTCGAGACAGCGCTCCAGAAAGGCCGAAAGCCCATACATCGAGTAGTCGAAGCGGTCTGGGCTCGGGTGATCGGAGCGTCCCCAGCCGGGCATATCGATCGCGATCGAAGGCCCACCCCGCTCCATGAACGGCACCCAGTCCTCGCCATGGCTCGGGTTGCCGTGGCAATAAACGACGGGCACCCCGTCCCCAGGCACGCGCCGATAGAACACGCGCACCCCGTCAACTACAAGCTCACGCTCTTCGATCATCGTGACCACCGACGGAGCATATGGTCCCGGCCGTGACCTGGAAGCGACCCGACAAGCGGCGCGTGCGCGCCATCCGCGACCGTCTGCGCGAGATGTATGGGCAACCCGTCAACGAACCGCACGGCCACCCGATCGCCGAGTTGATCAAGACGGTGCTCTCCCAGCACACCAACGACCGCAACCGCGACCGCTCCTTCGGACGCCTGCGCGAGCGCTATCCGACCTGGGAGCAGGTGCGCGACGCGCCGCTCGACGAGCTCGAAGAGGCGATCCGCCCGGGGGGACTGGCCAAGCAGAAGGCCCCGCGGATCCAGGCGATCCTCGATCAGCTCGGCGACTACCCCGACCTCGACTGGACCGAGACGGCGCCGCGCGAGGAGTCGCTCGAGTTCTTGCTCTCGCTGCCGGGCGTGGGACGCAAAACGGCGGCCTGCGTGCTGATCTTCACCTGGGGCATCCCGGAGATCCCGGTCGACGTCCACATCCACCGCGTCGGCGGCCGCCTCGGGCTCTTCCCGCCGAAGGCGTCATTCGAGCGGGCGCACGACGAGATGCTGGCGATCGTCCCGCCCGAGGACGCCTACGAGCTGCACATGAACCTGATTCGACATGGCCGCGAGGCCTGCCGGCCCAAGCCCCGCTGCGGCGAGTGCGAGCTGCGTCGCATGTGTCCCTGGTACCGTGCCCGCGCAAATGAGTAAGAAGACCTTCATCGTCTTCGGCCTGCTGGTCGTCTTCCTGGCCGCCCTGATCCCCTGGCTCGCCTTCCGCGCGGACGGCGACGCGGCGAACGCGGAGCCCGTGCCCGACAACCTGAAGGCAGGTCAGAGCCTCTTCCAGACCAACTGCGGCACCTGCCACACGCTCTACGCCGCGGGCACCGACGGCAACTACGGCCCCAACCTCGACGAACTGCTTGCCCCCTCCGGCCCGCCGGAAGGTCCGAGCGCGCAAGACACGATCAAGGCGACCGAAGGCCGCGTCCTCAACGCGGTCGAAAACGGCGTCGACAGCAGCACCACGCCGGGCCGGATGCCCGGCGGCATTCTCAACGAAGAGCAGGCTGAAGAAGTGGCCGCCTTCGTTGCTCACACTGCTGGTGAGAGCTGAAAGCCCGTCCGGTAGGGCTTCCACTTAACTTTTTCGATGCGTCGCGGTTGGGCTGACGCCCGGAAGCCGTCAGCGAAAAAGTACAAGACGTTCCAGCCCTACCGGACGGGCTTTCAGACACCCCCGCCAGTGGGTCCAAGGCGGCCCCATCGGCGGGGGTGAGCTGATTAGTGGCCCAGATGAATGGTGCTGACCACCCCCGCATGGTCCGAAGGCCAGAACGGCGGTTCCGCCTGGAACGGGGTGTCCCCGATCAGCTCGGCCTCGTCTCCGTTCGAGCGGGCGGCGCCGCGGCTGAGGATCAGGTCGATCCGGGTTTTCAGCGTCGAGGCCGAGTTGTTCAGCTGCCCCGGCGCGAGCTGCGGCACGATGCTCGATTCCTGGCAGCACGAGCTGCCGGGGCCGAGCTGTTCCTCGTCCCAAGTGTCGCGGAATTTGCCGGGCGCGGTCAGCTGCGCGTAGGACGTGGTCGTGGAGCCGTCCGACGCGGAGTTGAAGTCGCCGGTGGCGACGATCGTCCCGCCTTTGCCCGGGCCCGCGAGGAACTCAGCTGCCTGTTCCTGCTGCACGAGCGGCGATTCCTCGGTTTCGAGGTGGGTGTCCACGAAGCGGAACGGCAGGCCCTTCAGTTTCGCGTCGATGCTGGCCCAGCCACGGTCGAACGACAGCGGGCCGACCGGGGATTCGATCGTCTGCTGAGCGGCGTAGCGCCCGCTTTGCGGGTTGCTCCAGGTCAGTTCCGGCGTGTCGTCGTTGACGAGGATCACGTCGCGATCTTCGAGCTGCACCGAGCAGGTGAACTGCCCCGAGACGACAGGGCAGGTTTCCGACACCAGCGGCGCGGGGCCGATGTTCGCGTTGTGCGCGATCGAGGCCACGGAGTAGTCGAGCCCGCGGGCTTCGAGATCGCCTTGCAGGATCGCGAGGAAGTCGTAGCCGGGTGGCGGGTTCAAGCCGCCGGTCGTCCATTTCGTGACCTCCTGCAGGCCGATCAGGTCCGGCTCCTTTTCCTCGATCTCGCCGGCTATCGCTTCGGCGCGCTGCGGGAAGTTCGTGTACTGCACCGTCGCGTAGATTCGCGCGACCGCTGCGACGAATTCTTCCGCGGTTTCCGCTTCGAGCGCCGGCCCGAGGCTGGAGCCCAGATAGAGATTCTGGGTCATCACGGTCAGGTCGCGCTTGTCTTCGCCGTGGTGACCGTGGCCGTGGCCGTGGTGGATTGCTTTGCCATGGCTGTGGCCGCGGTCCCGATCATGACCGCGCCCATGGGCGGACGCCATCGCCGGCAACAGGGCGAGCGCGAACACCGCGACGAGCGCCGCCAGCCAGGCTCGGCGAGCCGGTACGTGAGCGTGACTCAAGAGATTCCTCCTAGTTCCGTGATTGGTCGAGGCGCCTCTCCTGTGCCCACTGTCACTACCCGCCAAACCAATATACGCAGGTCGATTTTGTAATCGCCCAAAAATCTGCCATACTGCCACTTAGATTTTAAGAGTCCGCACGGCGGCTCTCGGCCAGTCCATACAAAACTCCTGGAGGTACGAACGAAGTGGGAAAGACGATTGGGATCGACCTGGGCACGACCAACTCCTGCGTCGCCGTGATGGAGGGCGGCGAGCCGACCGTCCTCGAGAACTCCGAGGGCGGGCGCACGACCCCATCGGTCGTCGCCTTCGCCGACTCCGGCGACCGCCTCGTCGGCACCGTCGCCAAACGCCAGGCCGTGATGAACCCCGAGAACACGATCTTCTCGATCAAGCGCTTCATGGGCCGCAAGGAGGCCGAAGTCAAAGAGGAGGAGACGATCGTCCCCTACACGGTCGTCGCCGGACCCAACGGCGACGTCCGCGTCGACGTGCGCGACAAGCAGTACAGCCCGCCCGAGATCAGCGCGATGATCCTGCAGAAGCTGAAGACCGACGCCGAAGCGAAGCTGGGCGAAACGGTCGACAGCGCCGTGATCACCGTCCCCGCCTACTTCAACGACGACCAGCGCCAGGCGACCCAGGACGCCGGCAAGATCGCCGGGCTCGAGGTGAAGCGGATCATCAACGAGCCTACCGCCGCCTCGCTCGCCTACGGGCTCGAGAAAGGAGAGGCCGACCACACGATCCTCGTCTTCGACCTCGGCGGCGGCACCTTCGACGTCTCGGTGCTGGAAATCGGCGACGGCGTCTTCGAGGTGAAGGCGACCGCCGGCGACAACCACCTCGGCGGCGACAACTGGGACAAAGCGATCGTCGAGTGGCTGGTCGCCGAGTTCAAAAAAGACCAGGGGGTCGACCTCGCCGCCGACAAGAACTCGCTGCAGCGCCTCTACGAGGCCGCCGAGAAGGCCAAGATCGAGCTCTCCTCGGCGCAGGAGACGCAGATCAACCTGCCCTTCATCACCGCGGTCGAGGGTCAGCCCAAGCACCTCGACATGAAGCTCAGCCGCTCGAAGCTGAACGAGCTGACCGCCGACCTGCTCGACCGCGTCGTCGGCCCGGTCAAACGGGCGCTGGACGACGCCGACGCGACTATCGACCACGTCGTTCTGGTCGGCGGCATGACCCGGATGCCCGCGGTGCGCGAGAAGGTCAAGGAGCTGACCGGCAAAGATCCGCATCAGGGCGTCAACCCCGATGAGGTCGTCGCCGTCGGCGCCGCGATCCAGGCCGGTGTCCTGGCCGGCGACGTCAAGGACGTGCTGCTGCTCGACGTCACCCCGCTGACCCTCGGGATCGAGACCAAAGGCGGCGTGATGACGAAGCTGATCGAGCGCAACACGACGATCCCGACGAAGAAGTCGGAGACCTTCTCGACCGCCGACGACAACCAACCCTCGGTCGAGATCCACGTGCTGCAGGGCGAGCGTGAGATGGCGAGCGGCAACAAGAGCCTCGGCAAGTTCCAGCTGACCGGGATCCCGCCGGCGCCGCGTGGGTTGCCGCAGATCGAGGTCACCTTCGACATCGACGCCAACGGCATCATCCACGTCACCGCCAAAGACCTGGGTACCGGCAAAGAGCAGAAAATCGAGATCAAATCCGGCTCCGGCCTCTCCGACGAGGAGATCCAGAGCATGGTCGCCGACGCCGAGTCACACGCAGAGGAGGACCGCAAGCAGCGCGAGCTGGCGGAGGCGCGCAACATGGCCGAGAGCCTCGCCTACCAGTCCGAGAAACAGGTCGAGGAGCTGGGCGACAAAATCGATTCCTCCAACAAAGAGGAGATCGAGGCGGCGATCAAGGACGTGCGCGAGGCGCTCGACTCCGAGAGCACCGAGGAGATCAACGCCAAGACCGAGGCGCTCACTGCGGCGATGACCAAAGTGTCGGAGCAGATCTATGCGGCGGCGCAGGAGGAAGCGGCGGCCGCTTCCGGGGACGGCTCGAGCGAGGGTGAGTCCTCTGATGACGACGAGGAGGTCGTTGACGCTGAGGTCGTCGATGAGGGTGACGACAAGTGACGTTTGCCCAGGACGGTCAAGGGACCGACGAGCCCCGGCCCGCGGGTCCTGTCGCCGGGAGTGGCTCCCCGGCTCACCCGCCGGGGAGTCCACCCCCGACGCCACCCGCGGGAGAGGCGTCGGTGGAAGACGCCCGTGGTTCGAAAGCTGAAGCTGAAAAAGACGCCCAGGGTCCTGACCCTGGAGCTGGACAGCCCGATGCCGCCCAAGAGGTCGAGGCCGACTTCGATCGGCTGCTTGCCGACACGCAGCGGGAGCGGGACGAGTATCTGGACCTCGCCAAGAGGACGAAAGCTGACTTCGAGAACTTCAGGAAGCGGATGAGCGCTGAAGTCCTAGCCGCTGCTGGGCGGGGGAAAGCTGAAGTGCTGCGGG
Organism: Solirubrobacterales bacterium; assembly: GCA_036376775.1. Taxonomy (GTDB): domain Bacteria; phylum Actinomycetota; class Thermoleophilia; order Solirubrobacterales; family 70-9; genus VRUE01. The sequence continues at coordinate 20,917 of DASUZP010000151.1, forward strand.
ACGTTCTTCCCGTCCTCGATGACCTCGAGCGGGCTATACAGGCTGCTGGCCTGGACCCGGAGGGGGATTCCGAGGATGGGCTTGCGCATGGTGTCCTGCTCGTGTTTCGCAGCCTGCGGGACTCGCTGGCAAAGCATGGGATCGAGGCTGTCGATCCGACTGGGGAGAAGTTCGATCCGAACTTGCATGAAGCGCTCTCGGCTCAAGCGGCCGAGGGGGTCGCGTCCGGCGTCGTCGTCGAGACGATGCAGAAGGGCTACCGCCTGGGCGAGCAGTTGATCCGGCCTGCCCGCGTGGTGGTGGCGGAGTAAGGGCGCTTTGGCGGACGATCTCTACAAAGTTCTCGGGGTCTCGAAGAAGGCCCCGGACGACGAGATCAAGAAGGCCTACCGCAAGCTGGCCCGCAAGTACCACCCGGACCGCAATCCGGACGACGCCGCGGCGGAGGAGAAGTTCAAGGAAGTCCAGGGCGCCTACGACACGCTCTCCGATCCGGAGAAGCGCGAGCAGTACGACCAGGGCGGGATGTTCGGCGGCTTCGGCGGGCCGGGAGGTCCCGGCGGGGGCCAGCCCTTCGCCGGCGCCGGCGGCGGCTTCGGCGGCGCCGACTTCGGCGACATCCTCTCCAACATCTTCGGCCGCGGCGGCGGGGGCGCCCGGGGCCGGCCCGAACAGCCGCGCGGCCGCGACCTCGAAACCGAGCTCAGCCTCAGCTTCGATCAGGCGGTCAACGGCGCCCAGGTCAGCGTCAGCGTGCCCAAGGCCGAGCGCTGCACGACCTGCCATGGAAGCGGCGCCAAACCCGGAACCGCGCCGGTCACCTGTCCGCGCTGCGGCGGGCGTGGGATCGACGCGGAGAGCCAGGGGCTGTTCTCGATCAGCCAGCCCTGCCCGCAGTGCGGCGGGGCGGGTCAGATCATCGAGGACCCCTGCCCCACCTGCGACGGCTCCGGCCTGACCCGGCAGACCAAGCGCTACAAGGTCAACATCCCGGCCGGGGTCAAGGACGGGGCGCGGATCCGGCTCGCCGGCAAAGGGGAGGCCGGCCCCCGCGGCGGTCCGCCCGGCGACCTCTACGTGATCGCGCGGGTATCGGCCTCGCCGGTCTTCAAGCGGCTCGACGGCGGCAACCTCGAGGTGACGGTGCCGATCACGGTCGTCGAGGCGCTGCGCGGGGCGACGATCGAGGTGCCGACGCTGAACGGGACGAAGAAGATCAAGGTCCCGGCCGGGACCAGGCACGGCACGCTGCAACGGCTGCGCGGCGAGGGCCCGCCAAAACCTCGCGGCAAGGGCAACGGCGACATCCGCTACCGGCTCGAGATCGACGTGCCCCAGAAACTGACCGAGGAGCAGGAGAAAGCGGTCGAGGGGCTGGCCGAGGCCCTGAACGGCGACGACCCGCGCGCCGACCTCCTGCGGAGGGCGGCGCGATGAGCGCGGTGCGGCGCGAACGGATCGAGGTCTCGGTCGGAGACGACCGGGGCGTCTTTATGATCTCGGTCGCGGCCGAACTCGCCCACATGCATCCGCAGACCCTGCGGATGTACGAGGCGCGTGGCCTGATCGAGCCTCAGCGCTCGGCGAAGAACACCCGCCTCTACTCGCAGCAGGACGTCGAACGACTGCGCCACATCCAGCAGCTGACTTCCACCGGCATGAATCTGGCCGGGGTCGAGATCGTGCTCGAGATGGAAGCCGAGGTCGAGAGGATGAGGGCCAAGTTGGAGCGGATGCGCCGCCACGCGGCCGAGCTCGAACGGCGAATATCGAGGGAGGGAATCTGATGCAGCCGGACAGGTTCACGGTCAAGTCCCAGGAAGCCGTTGCGGCGGCGCAGGCGCTTGCCGCGGAGCGACGCAACTCCGAGATTGCCCCGGCCCACCTGCTGGTGGCGCTGGTGCGACAGGCCGACGGGCTCGTCATCCCGATCCTGCAGAAGCTTGGTGCGGATGTCGACGCCGTCGCCGCGCGCGCGGTCCAGGCCGTCGAGGCGCTGCCGAAGCTGAGCGAGGCCACCGAGGTCCGCCCGTCCTCGGCTCTGATCAAGACCCTGCAGCAGGCGGAGAGCGAGATGGCGAAGCTCGGCGACGAGTACATCTCGACCGAGCATCTGCTGCTCGCCCTCAGCGACAAGAACTCGGGCGTCGCCGACGTCCTCCCCGACCGCGGCTCGCTGGAAAAGGCGGTCGCCGAAGTGCGCGGACCGCACAAGGTCACCTCGCCCAACCCCGAGGACAGCGTGCAGGCGCTGGAGAAATTCGGCCGCGACCTGACCGCCGAGGCAGAGAGCGGCAAGCTCGACCCGGTGATCGGTCGCGACGAGGAGATCCGCCGCGTGATCCAGGTCCTCTCGCGCCGCACCAAGAACAACCCGGTGCTGATCGGCGACCCCGGTGTCGGCAAGACGGCGATCGTCGAGGGACTGGCGCAGCGGATCGTCGCCGGCGACATCCCGGAGAGCCTGCGCGACCGGCGCGTGATCGCGCTCGACATCGGCTCGCTCCTCGCCGGCTCCAAATACCGCGGCGAGTTCGAGGAGCGGCTGAAAGCGGTCCTCTCCGAGGTCCAGGAGGCGGGCGGCCAGATCGTCCTCTTCCTCGACGAGCTGCACACGATCGTCGGCGCCGGCGCCGCCGAAGGCGCGGTCGATGCCGCCAACCTCTTGAAGCCGATGCTGGCGCGGGGCGAGCTGCGCGCCGTCGGCGCGACCACGCTCGACGAGTACCGCAAGCACATCGAGAAAGACGCGGCGCTGGAGCGGCGCTTCCAGCCGGTGCTCGTCGGCGAGCCCGACATCAACGACACGATCGCGATCCTGCGCGGACTGAAGGGACGCTACGAGGGCCACCACGGCGTGCGCATAACCGACTCGGCGATCGTCGCTGCCGCGACCCTGTCCGAGCGCTACATCGCCGATCGCTTCCTCCCCGACAAGGCGATCGACCTGATCGACGAGGCCGCCTCGCGGCTGAAGATCGAGATCGACTCGATGCCGACCGAGATCGACGAGGTCGAACGGCGGGTGCAGCAGCTGGAGATCGAGCGCGAGGCGCTGAAGAAGGAGACCGACGAGGCCTCGAAGGCGCGACTGGAGGCGCTGGAGGCGGAGCTGGCCGAGCTGCGCGAGAGCTCGGCCGAGATGAAAGCGCGCTGGCAGAACGAGAAGGACGCGATCGAGGCGATCAAATCGGCCAAGGCGCGGCTGGAGGAGGCCGAGCGCGAGGCCGAGCGAGCCGAGCGCGAGGCGGACCTCGAGGGCGCGGCGAAGCTGCGCTACGGCGAGATCCCCGAGCTGGAGAAGGCCGTCGCCGAGGGCGAGGCGCGACTGGCCGAGCTGCACGGCGAGAGCGGCTCGATGCTGGCCGACGAGGTGACCGAGGAGGACGTCGCCGAGGTGGTCGCCAAATGGACCGGGATCCCGGTCAGCCGGCTGATGGAGGGCGAGGTCGAGAAGCTGATCCAGATGGAGGAGCGCTTGCACGAGCGGGTGATCGGCCAGGACGAGGCGCTGGCCGCCGTCTCCAACGCGCTGCGTCGCTCGCGCGCCGGCCTCTCCGACCCCGACCGGCCGATCGGCAGCTTCCTCTTCCTCGGCCCGACCGGGGTCGGCAAGACCGAGCTGGCGAAGAGTTTGACCGAGCTGATGTTCGACTCCGAGCAGGCGATCGTCCGCCTCGACATGTCCGAGTACATGGAGAAGCACACGGTGGCACGGCTGATCGGCGCCCCGCCCGGCTATGTCGGCTACGAGGAGGGCGGCCAGCTGACCGAGGCGGTGCGGCGCCGCCCCTACGCGGTGGTGCTGCTCGACGAGATCGAGAAGGCCCACCCCGACGTCTTCAACACGCTGCTGCAGATCATGGACGACGGTCGGCTGACCGACGGCCAGGGACGCACTGTCAGCTTCACCAACACGGTGCTGATCATGACCTCCAACGTCGGCAGCGACCGGATCGTCGGCGAGGCGGTCGACGAGAAGATCCGCGAGCAGATCGAAGAGGTGCTGGCCGCCACCTTCAAGCCCGAGTTCCTCAACCGGATCGACGACACGGTGATCTTCCACAGGCTCTCCAAGGCTGACATCGGGCGGATCGTCGAGCTGCAGGTGAACCAGCTGATCGGCCGCGTGCGTGAGCGCGGGATCGAGATCGAGCTGACCGACGAGGCGCGAACGCTGCTCGGCAACCTCGGCTACGACCCCACCTACGGCGCCCGCCCGCTGAAGCGGGTTATCCAGAAGCAGCTGGTCGACAAGCTCGCGCTGAAGATCCTCGAGGGCGAGTTCGGCGAAGGCGACACGGTCCGGGTCGACGTCGGCGACGGTGAGCTGGCCTTTGGAAGAGCGCCCGAGCCCGCCGCCGCCCCTGCCTGACGCCCCGCCACATCGACTCGTAAACGTGCT
>DASUZP010000152.1:0-9364 GCA_036376775.1 Solirubrobacterales bacterium
GCTATGCCGAATGCCCCCCCCCGAAGCCCTTCTACGGCCCCTCGGGACTCGAGCCGCCGTCTGATGCCTGAGATGCAGACCTGAACGTCTCGCTTCGCCGGCCCCCGCATTTTCGCACGCTGCGCGTGCGTGGCGGGGGCACCGGCTCCCGCATCAGGTGGGGGCAAGAGCAAGAAGGAGGGCTCCATGAGCCAGCCAACCACCACCACTGCAGTTCTCGACATCTCAAAGATCGACGTCGAGGACGGCGTGAATCCACGCACCCACTTCGACGAGGCTGGCCTTGCCGAGTTGGAGTCCAGCATCCGACAGGACGGTTTGGTGACGGCGCTGACCGTCGTCCCCAAGCAGGGCGACCGCTACACGGTGATCGCCGGGGAGCGTCGCCTGATCGCCGCGAAGCGCGCCGGTCTCAAAGAGGCCCCCGTCGTCATCCGAGGAGTCAAAGGCTCGCGGGCTGCGACGCTGGTCGAGAACCTGATCCGCGAGGACCTCGATCCGGTCGACGCGGCCCAGGGTCTTGCCGATCTCGCCGCAAGCGAGAACCTGACCACCCACCAGCAGATCGCCGATCGGATCGGCAAGAAGAAAAGCGTGAGCTGGGTCAGCCAGCACCTTCGGCTGCTGAAGCTCCCCGAGGGCGTTCAGGCATATATCGCCAAGGGAGAGATCCCGGTCGATGGCGAGCGCCCGCTGCGGAAGATCGCCAAGGTGTCGCCGCGAGTTGCGGAGTGCATCTGCGAGCTGGCGGCCAGGAAGAGAGTCAAAGGCGTCGATTTCGTTCGCCACTTCGATGACCTCTTCCTGATGACGGCGGCCGCCCGCTTCGAGAACTCGCCGACGATGATCCCTCCCAGGGCCGTACGGATCAGCCAGGTCGTCACCGATCCGAAAAAGCGGCGCGACCTCGGAGACCGCCACCGCGTTCTTCACCCACACAGCCCGAGCGAGCCCGCGGTGAGGCTCAACGAGGACGAGATTGACGCGGCGCGGGCGGCGGGATGCCTAGTCGAGCATGTCGTCGATCACGGTGAATTCAGCACGACGCACGCCTTCATCACGGACACCGCTCTCGCGGCCGACCTCGCCGAGCGCGCGGTCGAGCGCGAGGGGACGGAGGCGGCCAGGCGCAAAAAGGAGGCCGAGGAGCGGCAGGCAAAAGCCTCCGGTAACGGCGCCGTCAGGATCCCCGAGGGCGAAAAAGCCGCCCGTCAGGCCGCGTACCAGGAGCGCCAGGAGAAGGCCGAAGGGGCCCGCACCTGGAACCAGGACGTCGGGCGCAAGCTGCTCCAGCGGCGCGGAGGATCGAGCCGCAAGGAGTACGCCCTTGCCCGAGTCAAGGCGCTCGCGCTGATGTTCATCCACGACAATCCATGGCTCGCCGCGAGCGGCCTGCGGCTCGTTATGGACCAGCTGCAGGACGTCGAGGTCAAGCAGCTGAAGACCACTGGCGAGACGAAAGAGAAAGTCAGCTACGCCGGCGTCGAGGAGTGCTGCCAGTACCTCGAAAAACGGGTCGAAGAGACGCGCTCCATCAACGAGGTCCTCGAGCTGGTCGTCGGCGACGCGGTGGTCGCATCCATCCTCGCCGACGAGCACGAGTTGCCGCAGTCAAAGCGGGTCGGCGGCGGTATCTATGACCCCGACATCGAAAAGCTGCTCAACTCTGACCTCAAGTCGGTACGCCCACGGCGCCAACGCCGCAAGAGCAGGAAGTAGCCATCGCAATCACCAGGGGAGGGTCCGGGAAACCGGGCTCTCCCAACAGGTTTCTCACGGCACGTCGAATCGGCGACGGTGGCTGTGAGTCGGCCCTGGCTCTGCCGCGTAGCAGACCTCCCCCGGCCGGGCTGTGCCCGGCCTCCTCCGGCCCGCTCTGGCGACGCCATGACCAACTCACAGCCACACATCAGAAAGCCGACGTCCCGGCAAATCGACTACCTCAAAGATCTCGCACTTAGCACCGGCCAGTCCTTCACCTATCCGCAGAGCTTCGATGAGGCCGATGCGCAGATCAAGCGCCTCAAGAGGGAGAAGCGCACTCCCTATACCGATCGCAGACGCGAGACCCGCCAGATCCGCCGCGACCTCGCCGAACCTCGCGACGCCGCAGCGGTCCTCCGTTCAGAGGTCAGCGGTTACGGCTCAGCCGCCGCTTGGAGTTCAGACTGCGACGACGCCGAGCGATCAAGTCACTGACCGGACGACCGGCTGCCGCTCGGCGTGTCACTGCGCGCCAAGTCATCGCGCATCGCCGCAAGTCGAAGGCATCGAAGGTCTAGGATGCCGCTCGGATGGCAGTGACCCCCGGTTGATCCCAGCGTAGCCCAGCACATTGCCGACTGGCTGGCCTAAAAGCAAGGCGAGCAAGCGACGATCGAGATTGGCACCTACCGACCTGATGCCGACCCAACGGAAACCTGTCCGCTTCGAATCGTCACGACTCTTGGCATCACGGAAAAACCCCACGGCGCAAACAAGCCAGATGCCTCGATCTTGCTCGACCTTCCGCCATGATGACGAGCCGCCTGTTCTTCGATCCGAAACGAATCGTCAACGTTGAGTTTTCCGGGGATGGACATTCCCTCCGGGTTCAGTTCGAGGACACGATGCTCATCGGTGTCCTAGTGATCCCCGGTCTTTGAGCACCTAGCCGTAGCTCCTCGTTTTGCCCCTGGTTGACGTGCGGCGCCTCCCGATGGTGGCACGGCTTCGCCGTGCGTCGGGTCGGCGACCGCCCGCCCAACCCGGGGCGGGCTCCAGACAGGAGGTCCAGCCCATGAGCGCCCACATCGTTGACCCCGCTCACATCGACGTGATGCTGAGCGTTGCCGTCAACGGCCCGAAAGGAAGCCCACCGGACCAGTGGATCGGCCCGTATGTCTGCGAGTTGCTTAAAGGCGACGAGCACACCGGGCCAGTGACCCGCGACACGGCGGACTCAGCAGGCCGTGCCCTGCTGAGCGAGTGCATCGCATCCGTCTCCTACCGCTACGACGAACCGCCCGGCAAACTACCCGGCCCTGTCCCCAACCCCGACCCTGAGCAGTACGAATGGACCGACTTCGGGAAGATCCTCACGCCGATCGAGGGCTGCTGCGCGATCTTCGGCTTCGAGTACCAGTCCTGCGAGCACCCGGGCTGGCAGGACAGCGGGGCTCATCGTTTCTGTCAGCGTTTTCAAGCAGCGCTGATCCGCTGCATCGACGGCTACGACGAGGCCGAGTGGCACTGGACGACCGAGAAAGCGCTCGCCCGAGCGCCGCGTTCCGGCAATTGGCGAACCTTCGGATGAACATCGGCCGAGAACATGCCGCCGAAGCCGCCGACTCGCTTCGCGCCCCCGCCGTGATCGCCAACCCCTATCTACGCGCCGACGCGATTTGGGAGCGCTGGAGAGGGGTTCACGGCGCTGCCGACCATCTGCGCGGCTGGGGCGCTGCCGCCTGTGGCGACATCGCGCTACATCGAAGAAGGCTGCGACGGAACCACCGAACCACCGGCTGGCGACACGTTCAGAGGCTACGCCCGGACGCTCGACGCCATCTAGTCAGAGCACCTGCAAGCCGCCGGTTCGAGCCGCAAACCCAATCGAGCCTTGCAGCTCGATCAACCTCGATGAAGGGACGCACAATGAGCGAACCAAAAGATGTTTGCCCAAGAGGCAGCGGAGATTGCCAGTCTCCAGGTCGATGCCGAGGCGAAGCACTAAGCCTCCAGAGAGGAGTCCAATTTCCTCCCGCCAGGGTGGCACGCGCCGCCCGCGCTTCAACCCCCGCAAGGGGGGTTCCCCTCGCCTCCGGCTCGGTTCCGCGCACTCGGTCGCGCGCTCTACCTGGGCTCGTCAATCGAACACCTCTCAAGGAGGCCCGAAGTGCAGAACGTCAACGTCGTAGTCATCACCGGCAACCTCACCAAAGACCCGGAGCTGCGCTACACCGGCGAGGGAGGAACGCCGCTCACCGAAATCCGCGTCGCGGTCAACGGCCGTCGCAAGAATCCGACGACCGGGGAGTGGGGCGACAAGCCCAACTTCTTCAACGTCACCGTCTTCGGCGGGCGAGCCGAGGCCATCGTCCACCACCTGTCCAAGGGAAGCGGCATCGCGATCGAAGGTCGCCTCGACTGGCAGGAGTGGGACGCCAGTGACGGCAGCGGCAAACGGCAGGCGGTCAAGATCATCGCCGAAAACACGCAGTTCCTCGGCGGCAAGTCGAAGGACGACACCCCCAGCGCGACGGAGCCCCAGGACGGGGACCGGCAGCCGGCGGCCGTCGGGGCGGGCGGAGGGGACGACGACATCCCCTTCTAACCGCCACCGCACCAGCGACGGAGCCCGGTGGAGACACCGGGCTTTGTCGTGTTATTCCAGGTCGTCGGTCATCTCGGCGCACTGATGAGAGGCGCAGTTCTAGGGGTCGTCTTTTGGGGACGCGCTCACTTGCTTTCAGCGTAGCTCGGGCACCGTCCCGCGCAAGGGGCTTCGCCCCTTCCCCTCCGCTTCGCTCCGGTGCGCGGGCCGGATGTCCCTCGCTTTTTGGGTGGGCAAGTAAGCACGAGGCCCAGCGGGGCGAGAAAGGAAGCGATTGCGATGGCAGCAGATCAGAACGGAGCACAGGCAGCGAACGGGCATCAGCCAGTCATTCGGACCTTTGCCCGAGGATGGCTCGCGAAGCCACCGGAGTTCGCACACTCTGACGAGGGCATTGCGGTCTGTCGTCTCCTAGTTATCGGTGAGGCGGCCGGTCCGGCGAGCAGTCCACCCAGGGTTTCCCTCTACTTGAGAGGCGTGGAAGCCGAGCGCTGCGCCTACAACCTGCGCGAGGGTGACTTGATCGAAGGTGTCGGAGTTCTCGGACCCGAGCGCAAGAGCGCTCTCCGGCAGGAGGTCTTGGTGGACAAGCGCGTGAAGCTGCGGCAGCGGGCGGGGGTGGCGGCATGAACGCCGCCCCTGTTGTTGCCCTGTTCTGTGGCTCGCGCGAGTGGACCGACCGCGACCGAATCCGACGCGACCTGGAATCGCTGCCGGAGGGCTCGGTGGTGATCGAGGGCGGCGCGCGCGGCGCGGATCGGATCGCGCGCGAGGAGGCCCAGCGGCTCGGTCTTCACGTCGCCATCGTTCCGGCGCTGTGGGACCACTACGGGCGCTCGGCGGGCTACCGTCGAAACGAGGCAATGGCTCGGCTCGAACCGGATTACGTCTCTGCCTCCCCGCTCGGCGGGCCGGGCACGGCGCAGATGATCGAGATTGCCGAATCCGAGTGCATCCCGGTCCGCGAGCCATGAGCCGCCTCGTCGTCCATTGCAAGCGCGCCCCCTATGACGTCTACGTCGGCCGCGGCCGTGATCCGGCCAGTGGCGCCCCCGGCGAGTGGGGCAACCCTTACTCGCACCGGCCGAGCAGCGTTCCCGGCGTTGTCGTCGTCTCCACCGTCGAGGAAGCGATCGAGCGCTACCGCCTCCATCTTTGGGCCGAGATCCGCGCGGAGCGCCTGCCGCTCGAACGCCTCGCCGCGCTCGCCGGTAAGACCCTTGGCTGCTGGTGTGCGCCCGATCCCTGCCACGGCGAAGTCCTCGCGGCGGCGGCGACCTGGGCAGCGGCGCAGCTCCGCTGATCGACTCTTTCTCGACTTCCTGCGAGCCTCGCGGGTCGCGGCCTTGGCGTGCGCTGGCGCGCGCTCCTTCTTGAAGGAGGCCGATTTCCTCACGCCAGGGTGGCACGCGCCGCCTGTGCGTCAACCCCCAAGGGGGTTTCCCTCCGCCTTCGGCTCCGGTGACGCCCATTCGGTCGCGCGCCCTACCTGGGTTCGTCAACCAACCACCTCCAAGAAGGAGCCAACAATGCAGACGAGCACGGCAGACATCCCCCACAAGCGGACCTATCGCGACGAAGTCGTCGCCTGGAGGCTGATCGACGCCGAGTGGCCAGACGTCGCCGAGGGCGTGTTCGACGAGGGCGTCGATGCGACGGTCGAGCGAGTCCGGCGTTGGCGGGCCGAGGCTGGCGCCGAGTGCTACCGCGACGCCGACGAAATCCTCAACATCCTCACCAGGCCGGTCGGAGAGTAGCTCGAGTGCCCGGGCGCGTCGGGCTGGCCGGCGCGCGACCCCTACCGGGCATCATCGGCCGGCCACAAGCAAGACCGGGCTCAGAACGCCTGTCCTCGCTCCGCTCGGTCGCGCTGGCCGACCACGATCCTCGCCATCCACGTAGTCCAAACACCCCAGGCAGTCAACACCCTCACCCATAAAGCCACTCAACTACGACCAGTAGCCAGGACCAGGGCAAGACCAGCAGGATCAGGGTCAGAGGCCATTAAGCAGCCAGCTCAGACCCCCTCTCAACTCAAAGCCTCACAGCACGACACACTACGAACCCTCCGGTCCACCCGATGCAAGCCGCCCTCTCGATGGACAGCAGGGGTGCGATGGTCGGAGTGACGAAGATCGGGCGCAGGAATGCCAACTACTGGATCAACGCCGTCGCCGAAGGCGGCGAGGACTACTACACGAAACCCGGCGAGGCGCCTGGGGAGTGGATGGGCGAGTTGGCCGCCGAGCTCGATCTTGCCGGTGACGTCGACCGCGATGCCTATGCCGCCGTGTTGGCCGGCAAACATCCCCAAACCGGCGAAGTCCTTGTCAGTCGACCAGCCCCACGCCGCTACGTCGATGCCGACGGTCGCGAACGCCAGCTCGACCCGATCCTCGGCTACGACGTGCGCTTCAGCGCGCCGAAGTCCGTTTCGTTGCTCTACGGGGTCGGTTCGCCCGAGGTCCGTAGCGCGATCCTGCGTGCCCACGACCGGGCCGTTGCACAAGCGGTCTCCTATCTGGAGCGACACGCCTGCTTCGCGCAGCGTGGCAAAGGAGGCAAGACCATCGAGCCAGGCGCCGGCTTCGTTGCGATGGCCTTCCGCCACCGCTCCTCGCGCGCCGGGGATCCTGCGCTGCACACCCATCTCGTCACCGCAAATATGACCCGCGCCGTCTCGGATGGGCGCTGGCTCAGTCTCGCCAATCCCAGGCGACAGTCGCCTCTCCTGCGTGAGGCGAAAGCTGCGGGTCACGTCTACCAGGCCGCGCTCCGATCCGCAGTAACCCGCGAGCTGGGGGCAGAGTGGCAAGAGCCCCACAACGGCTACGCCGACCTCGCAGGGATCGACCGGCCGGTGATCGACCATTTCTCCCAGCGCCGCGCCGAGATCGTCGCAGCCTTGGCCGAGCGCGGAGACACATCGGCCGCAGCTGCCGAAATCGCCGCCTACCGCACCCGGGACCGCAAGGACTATGGCGTCGATCCCGACACCCAGCGGGCCGAGTGGGTCTCGCGCGCGGCGGAGTTCGACCTGAGCGCCGAGACCATCGACCGGATGCTCGGACGGGCTCCGCGCCGGCAGCCGCAGCCAATCCGTATCCACGACCTCGATCGCGCTCTCGCCGACCTGGAGGACCACCACTCCCACTTCGACCGCCGCGATCTCCTCTCCGCCCTCGCCAACCAGCTCCGCGAAGGGGCGGACGCTCGGGCGCTGGAAAGCGCCGTTGACTCGTTGATCGCCGGCGAGCGGCTGATCGAGGTCCACCGCGGCCCTGGCCCGCTCGACTCGACCTACTACACGACGCCGCGCCTCTGGGAATTGGAGCAGGGCTTCATGGCGACGGCCCGCAGGGGGGAGAAGGCGGGCGCCGCCGTTGTCGACGACGCGACCCTTGCCGCCGTCCTCGACCGCCACCGCTACCTGAGCGGCGAGCAGAAGGAGATGGTCAGGCGCCTAACGACCGGAGGCGAGCGGATCGTCGCCGTCGCTGCCCTGCCGGGCACGGGCAAGACGACGGCCCTTCTCGCCGCACAGGAAGCTTGGGCGGCGGCCGGCTACCGGGGACTAGGAGTCGCCACGGCCCGCAGCGCATCGGGCCAGCTCGGCGAAAGCGCCGGAATGCCGGCGACCTCGATCACGCACTTCCTGATCCTGGTCGAGGAGCGGATCGAACAGGGCCTTCCTTCCCTGCCACGCGGGACCGTAATCGTTGTCGACGAGGCATCCACGACGCCAACTCCCTACCTCGCCCGTCTCGCCGAGCTGGTCGAGGGTTGCGACGGCAAGCTGGTGAAGATCGGCGACCCGCGGCAGATCGGCGCGGTCGGTCCCGGAGGCCTCTACGGGCACTTCACCAACGAGGTCGAGCCGATCGTTCTCAGCGAGATCCGCCGCCAGCACGATCCAGTCGATCGCTACATCGTCAAGCTCGCCCACGAAGGTCGCGGCTCGGACGCGCTCGACGTGCTGCGCATGGAAAACCGGCTCGTGATTGCCGACACGCTGCCCGAGGCCCTTGACGCCCAGGTGCTCGACTGGCATAAGCGCTTTGCCGCCGGCGAGGACGCCGTGATGATCGCTCGCCGGACCCGCGACGTCGCCGAGCTGAACAAACGGGCGCGGGAGCTGCTTGTCGCCGACCGCAAACTGGGGGACCAGGCGATCGTCGTCGGCGGAAAGGAGTTCGCCGTTGGCGATCGCGTCGTCACGCGCGTCAACACCTCGAAGGTCTCAAATCGCGAACGCTGGGATGTCGTCGGCGTCGATCAGGCACAGCAGCAGCTCTACCTTCAGCGCATCGGCGAGGAGGGCCGGGGGGTCATCCTCGACCGGCGCTACCTGGACGAGGCGACGAAGGCGGGCGAGGCCGCGGTCCAGTACGCCTACGCGCTCACCACCTACACCACTCAATCGAAGACCTTTGACTCGGCGTTTGCGCTGCTCGACTCCGGCATCAGCAGGGAGGACTTCACCGTCGCGACCTCCCGCAACACCGGCCCCGTTTTCGCATATGGCGTTGCCGCGTCTGAGTTCACCGATCCCGAGCTTGGACCGGGCACTAGGGAGATCGAGGACGCCGCACACGACCTGCGTGTCGGTGCCGAGCGGGCGGCGGGAGAGTACGCGGCGACGGAGATCGGCCTACGCAAGCGGATTGAGGCCAAAGCGCCGGGAGAGCTGGCCACTCGCCGCGCCGAACTGGAGGCGCGGCGGGTTGTCGCGGGCGAGCGCTCACCGGCTCAGGAACGACTCGACGGTCTCGAACGACGCATCGCGGCTGGCAACACGCGCCTCGCCGACCTCGCGAAGGAGCGAGTGGGATTGACGGGGGAGTCGCAGTCTGGCGGGGAGCCCCCTTCGCGCATCGATGCCAACCACCGCCGTACCGCCAAGCAGGTCGGCCGACTCGAAGGCGAACGCGACGCGCTCGTAGCCGAGGTCGCGAACGAGATGCGGCCCGCCGGTCTGAGCGCACTTGAACAGGCCGAACTGACCATGATCGATGACCGCCTAACCCACCTCGCCCGGGGAGAGGTCAGGGC
>DASUZP010000153.1:0-4765 GCA_036376775.1 Solirubrobacterales bacterium
TTGCCGATGCCGAGCTCGGCAAGGAGCGCGGCGTATTTGTCGCGCGCGTCGCCTTCCATGTCGATGTGGCCGTCGAGGACGAGGAACTTGCCGTCCTCGGTTTTCCCGAGCGGGTTGATCTCGGCGAGCGTGAGATCGTACTTGAGGAAGATCTCGATCAGCGTCGCGACGATCGGGGTCAGCTTGTTGAGGTCGTCGCCGCCACGGGCGTGACCGGCTCGCAGCTGAACCGCGCGACCCCGATCCTCGCCCGCCTCGCCCGCCTCTTCCGCGAGAACGACATGACGCTGGCCGAGATCAACCCGCTGGCCGAGCTGACCGACGGCAGCTTCGTCGCCCTCGACGCCCACATGGAGATGGAGAACGAGGCGGTCGGCCGGCAAAAGGCGCTTCTGCGCAAGCACCTCGAGATCGCCGAGGACGACACCCGCGAGACCTATGAGCCCTCCGCCTTCGAGCGCAACGTCGCCGCGATCGACGCCGCCGACCACCGCGGCGTGATCCAGGGCAAGGACCACGGCTTCGAGGGCAACCTGGGCCTCGTGATCGGCGCCGGCGGCGGCTCGCTGACCTTGACCGACGCGGTCCGCAGCCAGGGCGGCAAGCCCGCCAACTACTCCGAGATCGGCGGTAACCCCTCGGTCGCCAAGGCCTGCGGCCTGGCCAAGGAGGTGCTGGAAAAGGACGGCGTCGAGAAGATCGCCGTGATGATGTCGATCGTCTCCAACACCCGCGTCGACATCGTCGCCCGCGGCACGATCAAGGCCTGCCTCGAGCTGGGCAAGGACCCCGGCGAGACGATCGCGATCTTCCGCATCCCCGGCGCCTGGGAGGACGAGGGCTTCAAGATCCTCGATCGCTACGGCGTCGAGTATTGCGACCGCTCGGTCTCGATGTGGGAGGCGGCGGGACGCGCCGTCGCCAAGATCCAGGGAGCGCCAGCATGAGCGCGCGGGGCGCCTTAGTAGTCCATAAGACCCCAAACGCGCCCGGGGGAGCGGCATGAGCATCCTGCTGAACAAGGACACGACCTTCATCGTCCAGGGGATCACCGGGCGCGAGGCGGTCAACCTGACCCGCGAGTGCCTCGACTACGGCTCCAAGGTCGTCGGCGGTGTCACCCCCGGCCGCAAGGGCCGCGAGGTCCACGGCGTGCCGGTATTCGACACCGTCGCCCAGGCGGTCGAGAACTACGGCGGCCCGATCGACGGCTCGGTCGTCACCGTCCCCCCCGCCTTCACCAAGGACGCCGTCTTCGAGGCGATCCTCAACGAGATCAAGCTGATCGTGATCGTCACCGAGCGCATCCCGCGCCGCGACGTCGCCCAGATGGTCGAGCTGGCAAACATGGAGGGGGCGCGGATCATCGGCCCCAACTGCCTCGGCCTGATCGTCCCCGAGGTCTGCAAGATGGGCGGCATCGGTGGCCCGGCCAAAGACGCCGCCAAGGCCTACGCCCCGGGTCCGGTTGGCGTAATGAGCCGCTCCGGCGGGATGACCACCGAGATCTCCTCCTCGCTGACCCAGGCCGGCCTCGGCGTTTCCACCGCCGTCTCGATCGGCGGCGACGCGATCATCGGCTCCACCTACGCCGAGCTGATGCCCTACTTCGAGGCCGACGAGCAGACGCAGGCGATCGTCATCTACACCGAGCCCGGCGGCCGCATGGAGGCGCAGCTCTCCGAGTGGGTAAAGGAGAACGACAGCCGCCTGCCGATCGTCGCCTTCATGGCGGGCAAGTTCATGGACGACGAGGAGATGAAGGGCATGAGCTTCGGCCACGCCGGCACGATCGTCGAGGGTAAAGAGGACACCGCGACGGAGAAGATCGCCCGGCTCGAAGCCGCCGGCATCCGCGTCGTCGAGCGGATCGACGAGATCCCCGACGCGGTCAAAGAGAAGCTGGGGGCGACGGTCTGATGGCCGAAACGCTGGACAAGGTCTTCATCGACGTCGAGGTCGACGCCTCGATCGCCGCCGACGCCGAGCTCGCCAAGAAGCTGGAAGAAGTCTGCCCCGTCGACATCTTCTCCGCGACCGACTCCGGCGTCGAGATCGTCGCCAAGAATCTCGACGAGTGCGTGCTGTGCAACCTCTGCGTCGACGCGGCTCCCGACGGTACGGTCCGGGTCGTCAAGCTGTACGAGCAGTAGAGACGGGTGACGAAGCTCACGGTCGGGCGCGACGGCGCGGTAGATGCTCGGACGCGCCTTGACCCGGATCGCCGACCTGACCTGGCAGCACCCGAAGAAGGTGCTCGTGGTGATCGGCATCTTCACCCTTCTCGCCTTCGCGTTTAGCAAAAACGTAGAGCAGCATCTGAAGGCGGCCGGCTTCAGCGATCCGGCCACTGAGAGCCAGCAACAGCAAGACCTGCTGATCGAAAAGACGGGCAGCGAGAGCATCCCGGCGATCGTCGTGCGGGTCACCCCGCCGCCGGGTCAGAGCCGCCTCGCGCTGCGCTCGCCGACGCTGCGCCGGGAAGCGCGGCGCATTTCCCGCGCGCTGCACTCGCTCGACAACGCCTCGCTCGTCGAAAACCCGCTCGCCGGGGGGCCGCCGCAGCTGATCGCCCCCGACCGCAGCTCCCTCCTCATCACCGCCCACTTCTCCAGCATCGACGTGCAGGACCTCGCCCATGCCGCCGATGAGGCCTCCGAACGACTCGAATCGGGCAAGTACCAGGTCACCGTCGGCGGGCTCGCCGCCGGCTTCAACGAGGTCAACGACACGGTCCACTCCGACCTGATCCGGGCTGAGCTGATCGTCTTCCCGTTGCTGGCGCTGCTGCTGTTGATCGTCTTCCGCGGTGTCATCGCAGCTTCGATCCCGCTGTTGGTCGGGATGGTCTCGGTCGGCGGCACCTTCCTCGCCCTTCTGGTGATGTCGAAGTTCGTCTCCACCTCTGTCTTCGCGCTTAACATCACCACCGCGATGGGCCTCGGGCTGGCCGTCGACTACGGCTTGCTGATGGTCACCCGATATCGCGAGGAGCTCGAGCGCAACGGCCCGGGCTACGAGTCGCATCGACGCCTGGTCGAATCCGCCGGGCGCACGATCGTCTTCTCCGGCCTCACGGTTGCGGCCGCGATGGCGGCGCTGACTCTGCTGCCGCAGCGCTTCCTCTACTCGCTGGGCGCCGGCGGCGCGATCGTCGCCATCTTCTCCGCCGTCAGCGCGCTGCTGCTCGTGCCCTCGCTGCTCGCCGTACTGGGTGAGCGGGTCAACGCCCTCTCGCTGCGACGCGGCCGCTCGGTCGCCGACGAATCGGACGGCTGGTACCGGCTGGCCGGCGGCGTCATGCGCCGCCCGGTCGCGGTGGCAATCGGCAGCGCGGCCCTGCTTCTACTGCTCGCGCTCCCGACGCTCGGAGTCAAGCTGACCGTACCCGGCACCGACAGCTCTCCCGCCGGAGAACCGTCGCGCGAAGTCGTGACGACGGTCAACCGCGACTACCCGGCTTCCCTCGGCGTCCCCGTTTCGGTCGTCGTCGACGGGCACGCGACCAATACACAGTTGCGTCGCCTCACACGGCGCATCGGCTCACTCGAAGGGATCGAATCCCCGGTGCCCTTCCAGCGCGTTGCCCCGGACGTAGCGTTGGCCAACTTCGGCTTGCGCGGCAAGGCCGGGGGCGCACTCAGCGACGAAGCGCAGGACACCGTGCGAACGATCCGCACGATGAGCGGGCCGGCGCCGATCCTGGTCTCCGGTTACACCGCCGAATTCCTCGACCTGAAGGAAAGCCTCGGCCACAACCTGCCGCTGGTCATCGGAATCATCGTGTTGACCACGCTGCTGCTGCTGTTCATGCTGACCGGGTCGGTGGTGCTGCCGCTGAAGACGCTGATCATGAACCTGCTCACCCTGGCGGGTACGGTGGGGGTCATCGTCGCCGCGTTCCAGTGGGGTCTGCTCGACGGCTTGGTCGGCTACAACGGGCCAGACGCGATGGAGACCTCGACCCTCGTCGTCATGTTCGCAGTCATCTTCGGGCTCTCCACCGACTATGCCGTCCTCGTCCTCGCTCGGATCAAGGAGCTGCACGACGCCGGCCTGCCCAACGAGGAGGCGGTCGCCCGCGGCATCGCCCGCACCGGCAGGGTGATCAGCGCCGCCGCGCTCTGCCTCGCCGCTGCCTTCCTCGCCTTCACGACCAGCTCGATCTTTTTCATGAAGGAGGCCGGGATCGGCTACGCGGCGGCGGTGCTGATCGACGCGACTCTGGTCAGGGCGCTGCTGGTGCCGGCGCTGATGCGCCTCTTCGGCGACTGGAACTGGTGGGCACCGGCGCCGCTGCGCCGCTTCCAGCAGCGCTTCGGCTTTTCCGAGGCCGCCTAAGTTTCGACTTGACGGCAGTTCGGACTGCCGTGGTTTTTCAGCACCACCTGGCCGCTGTGGTTGACGCCCCAGTGGAGGACGATGTTGCAGGCGACTTCGTCACCCGGTTCGGCAACACCCTTGTACAAGAGCCCTGCCACGCAGTCGACCCGACTGTCGGAGACCCGTTCGCACGGTCCCACTGCATAGGCAATGCACTTGCGTTCCAAGCGGCACGTTTCTTCGGCGAACAGCCTGGTTTCGTGCTTGGCCTGCCCGTACCCCAGATGCCACTGGAACGCCTCGGCCGTCCCCACGAACGTCAAAGCCATGGCTAGCGCCGCGATAGCAAGACTGCTCCTCATACCGTCTCCCCTCTCGGTACCTATAGAGAATCTGGACAATATCTTGAACGCCTGAGCTTCGTTGACGTGATACCGATCAC
>DASUZP010000154.1:0-3159 GCA_036376775.1 Solirubrobacterales bacterium
CGCCTGCCTCCGCCGCCCTGGAGATCGCCGTCGCGGCGTCCTCGGGGTCCGAGCCGAAGCCGTTCTCCAGGTCGACGGAGACCGGCAGGCCCGTCGCCCGATCGAGCGCCGCCACGTGCTCCGCCAGCTCGTCGAGGGTGACGCCGCCGTCGGAGCGCCCCAGCGTGAAGGCGAAACCGGCGCTGGTCGTGGCCAGCGCCTTGAATCCCAGCGCCTCCATCACCCGGGCCGAGCCCGCATCCCAGGGGTTGGGGATGACGAACGCCTCCCCTTTGTGCAGGGCGCGGAAGTCCTCGGCCTTCTTTTGCTGCGTCGCGGTCAACGGTGCCTCCTTTGACAGTTCGCTGTGGACGCTACCCGAGGGCCCGGCGAGCTCGCTCCCTGCCGACGAAGTCCCTAGGGAACATCGCTTTTTTGAAGCAATCAGTACATTCACCCGCGTGGGAGGTCTCTACGCGAAGGCGATTGCGATCTTGTCGGCGCTTGTCGCGCTGGCGGCGTTCGCACCCGCCGGCGCATCGGCGACGCCAAGCGACAGCTCCACCCGACTTCCGTGCGCCGTCTTCGAAACCGACCTGGGCGAATACGGAGCCTGGGTCTTCGTCCCGCGCTACAAGCCGAACAGCTGCACCGAGTACCTCGGAAACAAACCGTGTCACTGCACGGAATCGCCGCTGACGAAGATCCGCTGGCGTCACTGGGGGTCCCGGCGAGCGACTGCGAAGGCGACCTGGCACTACTGCGGCATGGGCACCTGCATCTACCTGCGCACCCGGCTCCTCGCCTCCCGGAAGAAGAGCACCTGCGGCGATCCGGTCTACACCCGGCTCCGCATGAAGATTCCGCGGCAACGCGACCACGGCCATCTCTTTGGCCCCTCCAACGAGCTTTTCAAGCTGCCGGCCTGCGGCGGTCCGTTCGAATACATCTGATAGCCGCCGGCCGCGCAGGTCAGGGGTGCAGCTCGAACTCGTGCTCGCCGACGCGGACGTCGTCGCCGGGCTCGAAGCCGGCAGCGCGGAGGGCGGCGATGACGCCGATCTCCTTGAGGCGCTGCTCGAGGTAGGCGAGGGCCTCTTCGTTTTTGAGGTCATGGCGCTCGAAGAGCAGCTCGACGCCGCGGCCGAGAACGCGATAGCCGCCGTCGTCCTCGCGCTCAACCGAGTAGCCGCCCTCGCCGACCGGCCGGTAGACGCGGTGCTCGGCCTCGAATTCGGCCGGCCCGAGGTCCTGACGCTCGGGACGAGCCGGCGCAGTGTCGGGGAGAGTGGAGAGGATCGCCTGCCGCAACTCTTCCAGCCCCTCGCCCGTGGCGGCGGATACAGCGAGCACGCCGCTCACTCGCCCTCCGAGGCGCTGCCGCCACTCGACGGCCACCTCCGCCACCCGCTCTTTTGGGAGCAGATCGCACTTCGAGAGCACGATGAGCTCCGGCAACGTCTCCAGGCCGGCGCCGTAAGCGACCAGCTCGCCCCGCACCGCCGCGTAGTTCGACTCCGGGTCGCCTTCCGCCGGCGCCAGATCGACCAGGTGGACGAGCATCGCGCAGCGCTCGACGTGGGCGAGGAACTCGTGCCCGAGTCCGGCACCCTCCGCGGCCCCTTCGATCAAGCCTGGGATATCGGCGACGACCGCCTGGCGGTCCTCCCCTTCGATCGTCCCCAGGACGGGAGAGAGCGTCGTGAACGGGTAGTCCCCCACCTTCGGCTCGGCTCGCGTCAGCCGCGCCAGCAATGAGGACTTGCCGGCGTTGGGCAGCCCGACCAGCCCGACATCGGCAAGCAGCTTCAACCGGACCTCGATCCACCCCTCTTCCCCCCTGGTCCCCTGCTCCGCAAACCGAGGCGCCTGGCGGACGGAGGTGGAGAAGCGCTTGTTCCCATGTCCCCCGCGCCCGCCATGAGCCACCACCGCCCGCTGCCCGGCGACGACCAGATCGACCTGACTGCCATCCACGGCTTCAGCCTGCGTCCCGGCGGGCACAGCAATCAAGAGCTCCTCCCCTCGAGCCCCATGCCGATTGGACCCTTCGCCGGCCTTCCCGCGCTCAGCCCGAAAGTGCTTGCTACCCCGCAACGCCCCCAGGTCCCTGCGCGAGGAATCGCAAACGAGCACGACATCCCCCCCGTGCCCACCATCCCCGCCATCGGGCCCGCCACGAGGTACATGAGCCTCCCGCCGAAAGCTAACGCAGCCATTCCCACCGCCGCCGCCCTCAACCCAAATTTTCGCCTTGTCGTCCATAAACCCAAAAGGGTAGTAACGGACGAAGCTGCATTAGGCCCCGCATAGCGACGCCAAATGCAGTCTCACCCAACTAGCTAATCGCTTAGGACGGAGATGGTGCGGCCCTTGCGGGACGGCTTGAACTGAACGGTGCCGGCCTGCTTCGCGAAGATCGTGTGATCGCGACCGAGCCCGACGCCGTCGCCGGGCCAGAAGCGCGTGCCGCGCTGGCGCACGATGATCTCGCCGCCGGAGACCTTCTGGCCGGCGAAGACCTTGACCCCGAGCATGTTGGGGTTGGATTCGCGGCCGTTGCGGCTGGAGCCGAGTCCTTTCTTATGCGCCATCGTCGTCCTTTTTAGCAGCCGCTTTGGGTTTGGCGGGTTTTTTTGCCTTCGCCGCCGGTTTCTCTTGCGGCTCGGCTTTGGCTTTCGGTTTAGCCGCGGCTTTGCCGGCCCCCAGTTTGAGCTCGGTGACCTCGAGCCGGGTCAGCTCGGAACGGTGCCCGGCCTTGCGCCGGTAGCCCTTCTTCGGCTTGTATTTGAAGACTTTGATCTTCGGACCGCGCAGATGCTCGGAGACGGTCGCCTCGACTTTGACCTTCTCCAGCTCCTTCGGCTCGGCGACGACCTCTTTGTCGCGGAAGAGCACGGGCCGAAGGCTGACCTTCTCGCCCTCTTTTGCGGACAGCCGGTCGACGAGCAGCGAAGTGCCCTTCTCGACCTTGTACTGCTTGCCTCCGCTCTCTACGACTGCGTACATGCTCATTCGTCCTTGCTCGGTGTTGAGCCAGACCGATCACGACCGCCTCGGCGGCCACGACGGCTACTGCGCGAGGCGGCGGATTCTAGAGCGTCGGACTCGGATGCGTCCGGCTCGCCGCCGTTGGACCCGTTGCTCGCGGCGTCGCCGAGCAGCGAGGCCACCGCGGCG
>DASUZP010000155.1:0-6366 GCA_036376775.1 Solirubrobacterales bacterium
CCCGCCGCGACAGGACCCGCGGCCGAAAACCCTCCGTATCGACACCAGGGGGACCCAACCTGGTCTTCTCCTTCAACCCGGCAACGTTCGGCAGCGCCGCCCACAGAGACTCGGCGGTGTGCCGCGAGCCGACGAGGACGCAGTTGGCAGCGCGCATGCCTTCTTCCGCATACGGCAAGAAGCGCGGATGCGGTTTGACGGTGTACTCGAGGGCGGAGCCGTGAATCTTGGCGGCAAAGGAGCCGATTTCCGATCGGGCCAGGATCGCGGGGCCCATAACGAGATGGCCTGCCAGCGCAGCATCGAAGCCCCCGGTCGAGGCGGCAACCTCGCGCACCGCGGCGACATTGGCCTCGATGTAGCGGCCCAGCTCGTCGTCCGTCAGCTCGGGAAAGGCCTTGACCTCGAAGCCCTCGTAGGGATCTTTGACGTAGACGGGGAGCAGACCGTGGATGTCCGGGTTGTGGATCTGGACTCCCTCGATCTCGACCTGCCTGTCCTGGCAGAGCAGATGGACCTCGTGGCCCAAGCCGGCCAAGGCCCGAGCGAGATTCGCCGTGTAGATGTTGCTGCCGGTGCCGCGCAGCATGTAGCCGTGGAGGAGAAGGACGCGCATCGTGCCGGGCAAGCTATTAGTGTTCCCGGCCGTGAACGCGAAGCAGCTATACCGGATGAGGGCTCCGGCCTCGGGCCGTGAGGCCCTGGCCTACGCCGAGCCGGGCTCGGTCTACGTCGATCGCGAGACCGACGAGGAGATGACGCCGGTGGCGATGGTCCTGCCGCTGGCCCCCTCCGCCTCCTCCCTGCCGCGCGCGCCGGAGAACCTGCGCGCCTGCCGCCGCTGCGACCAGCTGATCGGCCTGGACGTCAGCGACTGCGAGTACTGCGGTCTGCGTCAAGAAGCCGTCTAGGGCTTTCTGGTAGGCACAGCGACGTGCTTTTCCCGCCGTAGCTGGATTCGCTCCGGCCCAAGGCGGATGGCAACCAAGATTGCTAGAGCGCTGAAAGCAACCAGGTACGCGACGCCCCCTCCCATGTCGGTAATAACGGCGACCAGGCCAATTGCTACGCCGGCAATACAGTCCTGTGCGGCTTTGGATAAGACAAAACGTTTCATAGGTCAGAGAGTACCTGAACCAGCAGCGAGATCGCGTAGAACCCCGCCCCGAGGCGAAAACCCCAAATCCCGCCACTGGTGATTGCGTGATCCCGCCTGGCCTCCGACGCGTCTGCGCGCAGGACAGCTGCCAGGACCCCACCAGCTCCAGCCAAAGCAAACGGAAACCCGAGATCGATGCTTTCCGGCCAAGGATCCTCAACCCGAGGAAGGAACGACGCAATCAGGATCCATGCTGTGAGCAGAGGCACGACCCGACGCTGGCAGGCCAAGACGCGCGTGTGGCGCGCCGAATGTCAAATTTCGCCTACGGCTTTTTGACGAGAGTCGCCGTGTAGAGCAGGCGCGCGTTGCTGTAGTAGCAGCCGTAGGTCTTGGTCTTGCCGACCCCCTGCTGCGGGTGGCCGCCCTGGATGTCTTCCTTCGAAGAACAGTGTTGAGGTAGGCGACTGCCGCGCCAGGTGTTGTCTTCGGTGACGTTGAAGGCGAACATCGGCGCCCAGGTCGGGATCGTCAGCGCGACGACCTGGCCCTGGAGAACCGAAAGCGGGTGGTCGAGGGCAAAGATCGCGGTGCTGCCGAAGTAAGGGTTGAGGATCTGCAACGGACTCTGGCGGACCAGCTTGAATTGCGGTGGACTCGACCCTTCCACCGGGCGCAGGATGCCGATTCGAGCCTGCGACGGTTTGCCGAGAAATTCGTTGAAGAAGCCGATCTCGTCGGTCATCTTGTCGCTGTCGGTGTGCGACGGGTGCGCGAGCGTGATCGACCAGGCGACGATCTTGCCGTCGAAGGGCGCCTCGTAGGGCCGCGGGACGCCGCCCGCGATCGCCTGGAAGCCGGTCACGTGACCCTCGACCCGGCAGGGGATGACCTCGACGTTGTTGACAATCTTGCCCGGACATGAGGGCGGTGGCGTCGAGTCGGTCTTGCCGAGCACGACGACGCGAGCCGGAGCCGAGTCGGCGGCACCGGGCCAGGCGGCTGCCATGAGCAGCGCCAGAGCGCAGGCGAAGCCCGACGCGGTCAGGGCGCGCGTCCGGTTGGGTCGATTTTCTGCTGCTCTCACCAAGGTCTCAAGCGACAACCCCCGCCTGCGGCCAGGGTTGCGGCACTGGATTCTGTCGTTCGCCGCCGTTTGACGGGGTCCTCCGGCGCGACTGCACGATCCCTCCCCGGTAGGGTTGCCTGCCGAGATGGAGAATGCGACCCCGGCAGACGATTTCATCCCGGCGGGACTGGCTTCGCTCGGGATCGAAGCCGACGAGATCGATCTGGCCGTAATGGCCGCATTCCATCAACTCCTCTGGCCGCGTCTGCTCGAGCTGCTCGCCCTCGACACCGAGGGCCTCGAGATCGAGCGCTGCCCCGATCTTTCGCAGGCACCGCGGTGAGCACGGGCCTCGACACGGGCCTGCGTGCGCAGGCGGCGGCGATCGCCGCCGGCGACGTCGACCCCGCCGCCCTGCTCGAGGCCACCCTCGCCCGGATCGAGCAACGCAACCCCGCCCTCAACGCGGTGATCGCGACCTTCCCCGAGCGCTCGCGCGAGATGCTCGCCGCCGCCCCCGAGGGGCCGCTGCATGGCGTGCCGGTCGTGATCAAGGACGAGTGGCCGCTGCCCTGGCGCGCCCAGCGCTTCGGCGCCGCCGAACTGATGACGCCGACCGCGCCGGGGGAGTCCGGGCCATACCGGGCCCTGCGCGACGCCGGAGCCGTGATCGTCGGCGTCGGCAACATGCACGAGCTCGGCGCCGGCAGCACCGGCGCCACCTCCGTCTACGGTCCCGCCCGCAATCCCTGGAACACCGAGTGTTGCCCGGGCGGCTCGTCGAGCGGTCCGGCCGCCTCGGTCGCCGGCCGCCTTGTCGCGGGCGCCGTCGGCGCCGACGGACTCGGCTCGGTCCGCTTCCCCGCCGCCTACTGCGGACTGACCGGGCTCAAGCCGACCTTCGGCCGCTCGGCGATGGATGGTCACCACATGGCGCCGGTCACGACCCTGATCGTCTCCGGGCCGCTCTGTGCCGACGCCGGCGACTGTCGCCTCCTGGGCTCGGTGCTCTACGGCGAGGAGCTCGCCGCGGGCGATGCCTCCGGACTGCGTATCGGCGTCGTCCGCGACACGGTCTCCGAAGACGTCACGGCAGAGGTCGCGGAGGCCTGCGATGCGGCGGTCGAGGCGCTGCGCGCAGAGACCGGCGGCGAAGTGCGCGAGGTCGAGCTGCCCGATCTCGAAGCCGCGACCCTGGCGGCAATCCTGATCATCAACTCGGAGTCCATGGGCGGCACGACGCCCGCGCGACTCAACCGGCTCGACCCCGAATTGAGCCCGATTGCGCGCGGCTCGCTCAAGTACCGGATGCTGCTGCCCGCCACGGCGACCACCCAGGCCAACCGCGTGCGCACGCTGATGCGGCGGCGCCTCTCAGCTCTCTTCGCCGAGGTCGACGCGATCGCCTGGCCGACGATCCCCGCCCCAGCGCCACCGCTGGAGGCGCCGATGGTCGAGCTGCCCTCCGGAACCGCCACCGCCGATCAGGCGAACGTCCGCGGCGCCGCCCTCGCCAATCTGACCGGGATCCCCTCGATCAGCATGCCGGTCGGGCTGAGCAGCGAGGGGCTACCGATTGCCCTACAGCTGCAGGCAGCCTGGGGCGCGGACGAGCTGCTGCTCGACGCCGCCGAGGCACTCGAGCGGGCCAACGGGCGCCGCTGGGTCGAGTCGCTGCCGCCGCTGGCGGAGGCCTCTCCGACGGAGGTTTAGATCCGATGGCCGGGGCGATCGTGGTCGAAAGACTGGAGCGCACCTTCGACGAAGTGCTCGCCGTCCAAGGCATCGACCTCGAAGTCGGCGAGGGCGAGATCTACGGCTTCCTCGGCCCCAACGGGGCGGGCAAGACGACGACGGTGCGGATGCTGACCACCCTGCTGCTGCCGACCGGCGGGCGGGCGACGGTGGCCGGCCACGACGTGGTCGGCGCAGCGCGCCAGGTGCGCGCCTCGATCGGAGTCGCCCTGCAGGAAGCGGCCCTGGACCCGCTGATGACCGGTCGCGAGCTGATCCGCCTGCAGGCGACGCTGCAGGGCCTGCCGGGGGCCGAGGGCAGGCGGCGGGCCGACGACCTGCTCGAACGCGTAGACCTCTCCGCCGCCGCCGACCGGCGCGTCGGTACCTACTCGGGCGGAATGCAGCGGCGCCTCGACCTGGCCGCGGCGCTGGTGCACGAGCCGCGAGTGCTCTTCCTCGACGAGCCGACCACGGGACTGGATCCGGTCAGCCGCAAAACGATCTGGGAGGAGGTGCGCAGCCTCAACGACGAGGGCACCACCGTCTTCCTCACCACCCAGTACCTGGAGGAGGCCGACCAGCTGGCCGACAACGTCGGCATCATCGACAGCGGCAGGATCGTCGCCGAAGGGACGCCGGCGTCGCTCAAAGCCGAACTCGGCCACCCGCACATCCGCCTGCAGCTCGAGGAGGGTTCGATCGCCGAGGCGGAGGAGATCTGCGCCCGGATCGGCCCCCTGCTGCCGCCGGTCGACGGCAAGACGGTCCTGGTCGAGGTCGAGCACGGCGCCGGCGACATTCCGCGGGTCGTGCGCGCACTCGACGAGGCCGGCATCGAGGTCGGCGCGCTGGAGCTCGTCCACCCCAGCCTCGACGACGTCTTCGTCGCCAAGACCGGCTACCACCTCGAGCGGGAGGGCGAGGGGAGCGACGAGGGCGAGGAGGCCGTTCCCGCGTGAACCGCCTGGCGACAAACCTGAGAGTCGTCAGGGCGCTCGGCATGCGCTCGATCAGGCAGACCTTCCGCCGGCCGCAGCTGATGGCGCCGATCGTCGTCTTCCCGACCATCCTGCTGGCGATCCAGACCGGCGGCGCCGGTGCCGCCGTCAACCTGCCCGGCTTCCCCCCCGTGCAGAGCTTCCTCCAGTTCATGCTCGCCGGGGCGATGATGCAGTCGCTGATGCTGGCCGGCAACAGCGGCGGGATCGCGCTCGCGGTGGACATCGAGATGGGCTTCACCGACCGGCTGTTCGCGGCGCCGATCTCACGCTTCACGATCGTCCTCGGCCGGCTGGCCGGTACGGCGGCGCTGGGCCTGTTCGCCGCGCTCTGGTTCCTTGCGATCGGCCTCGTCTTCGGTGCTCAGATCGAGGGGGGCGTCCCCGGGGCGCTGCTGGCGATCGCCCTGGTCGCCACGACGGCCATGGCGGTCGGCGGGATCGGCGCGGCAATCGCTCTGCGCACCGGCAGCGCCAGCGTCGTCCAGGGGCTCTTCCCGCTCGTGCTTGTCGTTCTCTTCCTCTCCTCGGCCTTCTTCCCGGTCGCACTGATGATCGAGCCGGCACAGACGATCGCCGAATACAACCCGCTCAGCTTCGTCGTCGAAGGGGTACGCGAGCCGATCATCTCGGGCATCGACGCCGCCGATACCGGCAAGGCCCTGCTGTCGATCGCCGGCATCGTCGTCCTCGGCCTGGTGCTCAGCGCGCGGGCGCTGCGCCACCGTCTGCGGGTGGGCTGAGATGGAAGCGACCGCAGCAATCCCGGTTTGGCGCGCCAATCTGGCGACGATCGCCGCTCTCATGTCGCGGGCGAAGAACGAGCTGCTGCGGGTGCCGGGCGCGGCGATCCCCGGCGTGCTGGCGCCGACGATCTTCTTCCTCGGCCTGAACGGGGTCTTCGGCGCCCTGACCCAGCTGAAAGGCTTCGAAACGGGGGCCTACGAGAGCTTCGTCGTCCCCGTCAGCATGCTGCAGGGGGCGGGCTTCACCGGGGCGGCCGCAGGCGTCAACCTCGCTCGCGACATCGAGCAGGGCTGGCTCGACCGGTTGCTCGTCTCCCCGGCGCCGCGCTGGGTGCTGCTCGCCGGAACGGTGCTCGCAGCGAGCGCCCGAGCATTGATTCCGGCCACCTTCGTGCTGACGATCGCGCTGCTGCTCGGCGCCGGCTGGCCGGGTCTCGACGGACTGCTCGTCACCTACCTCATGGTCGCGGCGATGGCCGCGGTGGCCGCCTGCTGGGGATCGATGCTGGCGCTGCACTTCAAGAGCCAGTCGGCGGCGCCGCTGATGCAGGCCGGGATGATGGCGCTGATCCTGACCACGACCGCCTACGCCCCGCTCGCCCTGCTGCAGGGCTGGCTGGCGGACATCGCCCGCATCAATCCGGTCACCCAGGTGATCGAAGCCGCCCGACAGGGCTTCGTCGGCGAAGTGACCTGGGCCGACACCTGGCCCGGGCT
>DASUZP010000156.1:0-8901 GCA_036376775.1 Solirubrobacterales bacterium
CTTCCCGGAGGTCGGGGCGGCCCCGGTCCTCTACGGCTTCCAGGCGGAGGGGGCCGCGCCGCTGGTCCACGGCGCCCCGGTCGCCGAACCCGAGACGGTCGCCTCGGCGATCCGGATCGGCAACCCGGCGCGCTGGGAGGAGGCGATGGCCGCCTTCACCGGCTCGCGCGGACGAGTCGCCGCGGTCTCCGACGAGCAGATCCTCGATGCCTATCGCTGGCTCGGACGCTGATGCCCCTTCCCCTGATAGAGCGCTACCGGGATCGATTGTCGTTAGAGGCGGGCGATCCGGTGGTCAGCTTGAACGAGGGGTCGACGCCGCTGATCGCGGCGGAGCGTCTCTCGGAGCGGCTTGAAGTTCGGGCCTATCTGAAGTTCGAGGGGGCCAACCCGACCGGGTCGTTCAAGGACCGGGGGATGACCGTCGCCGTCTCGCGGGCCAAGGGGCGCGGGGCGGAGGCGGTCATCTGCGCCTCGACCGGGAATACCGCGGCCAGCGCCGCGGCCTACGCGGCGCGGGCCGGCATGCGCGGGGCGGTGATCGTGCCCGAGGGCAAGATCGCGATCGGCAAGCTGGCCCAGGCGCTGATGCACGGCGCCCGCGTCGTCGCCCTGCAGGGCAACTTCGACGAGGCGCTGCAGATCGTCCGCGAGCTGGCCGCCAAGCACCCGATCGAGCTGGTCAACTCGGTCAACCCCTTTCGCATCGAGGGGCAGAAGACGGCGGCGTTCGAGGTGGTCGAGGAGCTCGGCGCGGCGCCCGGGGCGCTGGCGATCCCGGTCGGCAACGCCGGCAACGTGACCGCCTACTGGCGCGGCTTCGAGGAGCTCGGCGCCGCCCCGATCGTCTACGGCTTCCAGGCCGAGGGCGCCGCCCCGCTGGTCGGGGGCGCGCCGGTCGCCGACCCGGAGACGGTCGCCTCGGCGATCCGGATCGGCAATCCCGCCCGCTGGGAGGAGGCGATGGCCGCCTTCACCGGCTCCCGCGGCCGCGTCGCGGCGGTCTCCGACGAGCAGATCCTCGACGCCTACCGCTGGCTCGCTGCCAGCGAGGGAGTCTTCTGCGAGCCCGCCTCGGCCGCGTCGGTCGCCGGTCTGCTCGCCCACGGCCTGCCGGTGGCCGAGGGCACCCCGCCACCCGAGTCGGTCGTCTGCGTCCTCACCGGCCACGGCCTCAAGGACCCCGACACGGCGCTCTCCAAAGCCCCGGCCGTGATCAACTGCGAGAACGACCTCAGCGCCGTGGAGCGCGCGGTGTTCGATTGACCGTCCGCCACCGACTCGTCCGCGTGCCCGCCTCTTCGGCCAACCTCGGGCCGGGTTACGACGTGATGGCGGCGGCACTCGACCTCTTCCTCGAGCTCGAGGTCGAGGAGACGGGACAGTTCTCCTTCGACCCGGCCGGGCTCGAGCTGCCGACCGGGCGCGACAACCTGATCGTGCGCGCCTTCGAGACTCTGCACTCCGCCGACGGGATCGCCTTCCGCCTCAAGCAGACGATCCCGCTCGGCCGTGGTCTCGGGTCGAGTGCGGCGGCGATCGTCGCCGGCCTGGTCGCCGCCGACCACCTCTACGAGTTGGCGCTCTCGCAGGAGGAGATGCTCGCCCGGGGGGCCGAGCTGGAGGGTCACCCCGACAACGTCGCCGCGGCGATCTTCGGCGGCTTCGTCATCTGCGATCCGGCGGCAGACGGGCCGCCCGACGCCTCCTGCTTTCCGCCGCCGGACGGGCTCGAGGGGATCCTCGTCATCCCCGTCGATGAGGAGGTGCCGACCGAGCGGGCGCGCGAGGCGATCCCGAGCGAGATCCCGCTCGACGACGCGCTCGGCAACGTCTACTCAGCCGCCCGCCTCACGCTCGGCCTCTGTCAAGGCGACCTCAGCCTGATCGCCGCCAGCCTCACCGACAACATCCACCAGCGCCGCCGCCGCGACCTCTACCCCCGTTCGATGGATCTGGTCGAAGCCGCGCGCGAGATCGGCGCCCTCGGCGCGACGATCTCCGGCGCCGGCCCCACCGTCCTCGTCTGGACCACCTGGCAGGACGCCGGCAAGGTCAGCGAGGAACTGGAGCGTCGCTGCCGGGACTGGGCGGAAGTCCGCCGCATTCCCTTCACTCCGCAGGGCGCCGACGTTCCCGAGCTCTGATCCGATGGACTGGATGATCCGGATCGGCCTGATCGAGTTGGCTCTAGGCGGCCTGCTCGGCTGGGCGATGGTGATCCGCGAGGAGAAGCGCGAGTGGCTGAGTCGGATCGGCATCGTCGCCCCGCAGCGGATCCGCCAGGTCCACCTCGACTACGTGATGATGGGTCTGATCCTGATCGGCGTCGGTCTGGCCGTCCCCGACCTGCCGACCGCGATCGCCGTCGCGCTCGTCTTCGGCACCCTCGTCAACCCCTTCCTCTTCGTCCCGCTCGCTTTCGACCCGGAGATCGAGCGGCGGCTCTGGTACCGCTCCCTGGCGGTCGTCTCCTTCCTCGGCGTCAGCGGCGGGCTCGTCGCCGCCGCAGTCGTCGGTCCCTAAGGGTGGAGAGTTTTCCCTCGTTGGTTGACGCCGCCGCGGTCGCAATTAACATCGCGGTTGTGCCGGTCAGACCTCGATGGGTTCTCGCATTGGTGTTGCTGGTCGTGTTCGCCGCCGTCCCGGCGATGGCCCAGGCGACGCTGGTCTTCTCCCGCAGTCCGTTCAACCCCAGTATCTGGTCGGCGGCGGATAACGGCTCGGGGGCGCGGCGGCTGGCAGCCGGATCCAACCCGCGGATCTCGCCGGACGGCCAGATAGTCGCCTTTCTCCACCAAGGCAAGGGGCGTTCCTCGCAGCCCGAGCTGATGCTGATGCCCACGGACGGCAGTGCGCCGGTGAGCAGGCTGGCGGTCGGCTGGCGTGAAACCTTCGACTTCGCCTGGTCGCCCGACTCGGCTTCGGTCGCCGCCGTGCTCGGCCCCGAACTCGGGCCCAAGCGCCTGGCCCTGATCGAGACGGTCACCGGCGCCCAGCAGACGGTCGCGCGCGGCTTCTTCTCGGGCGTCAGCTTCGCGCCCGAAGGCGGGCAGCTGGTCTACGGCAGGGCGGCGAGCGAAGACTTCCCGCCGCGCAGCGACGTCTACCGGTACGACATCCCGGTGGGGCAGACGGTCCGCGCCGCCGAACCGGTGCGCCTGACCAGCGACCACATCTCGCAGAGCCCCCTCTGGGGCCCGGGCAACTCGATCGTCTTCGCCAAGCTGCTCGGCGCAAAGCAGCGGCGCTACGGGCCGAAGAGCGAGCTCTACCTGATGAATCCGGCCGGCAAGGGGGTTCGCCGGCTGACTCACACCAAAGTCGATCCGCTGCTCTTCGGGTTGACGCCGACGCAGTGGTCGGCGAACGGCAGCCGCCTGCTCGCGGAGTTCGACGGCCAGGACACCAGCTACGCCGTCACCGTCAACCCCAAGACGGGCGCGCAGCGAGCGGTGACAAAGGAACGCGAGCAGGGCTTCGCCGGCACCGCCCTCTCAGCCGACGGTAAGAGCATCCTTGGTATGACCGGCGGCTTCGAACCCGGCCCGGGCCACAGGGTTCTCAGCATCCCCTACGGCGGCGGGCGACCGAAGCTTCTGGCCAAGAACGCGTTCGAACCCGACTGGAGCCGCTGATGGCGGGCGGCTATGCGATCCGGCATCGCGACGAGTTCGAGTCGATGGAGGGGTCGGGGGACTCGACCTGGAAGCTGGCGCGCAAAGCGCTCGGCACCTCCGCCTTCGGCTTCAACCTGGTCGAGATCGAGCCGGGCGGCCAGATCCCCGAGCACGACGAGGCAGAGAGCGGCCAGATCGAGCTTTACATCGTGCTCGAAGGCGAGGCTGTGATGCGCCTCGACGGCGAGGATCATCCCGCGCCGGCCGGCACCTTCGTCTCGATCGAGCCGCCCGCCAGCCGCACGATCCTCAACCGCTCCGACGCGCCTGTCACCGCCCTGCTGATCGGTGTTCACCCCCAGGGCGGCTACGAACCCATGTCCTGGGCCTAGCCCGTCGGGCGAAACTGCGTTTACCCCCGCATATCGACGCTAAATGCAGTTTCGTGCGTTGTTGGTCTAGGCGTAACGGCTTGGCCGCCCTATAATCCGGCGACTCGTCAACCCGTCGCGCGCCCGCTCGGAGAAGGCGCGGAAACCGGGAGGTCAAGATGTCGGATACCCAGTCCCGTGAGCTTCACGGTGAGAACGGCCCCGTCCGCTACTCGCCAGAGCGCGCCTATCGCCCGCTCGTCTCGCCCCCCAGCGTCGAGGACAAGGACGCCTGCGCGATCTACGCCTCGGTGCGCAAGGACGCGACGCCCAGTCACGAACCGGTGCAGCGCGCGATCCCGGCCTTGCAGAAGATGCTCCACCGCGCCGGCAACGTCGACGGCGAGGGCGACGGCTGCGGCCTGCTGGTCGACATTCCGCGCAAGATCTGGGCCGAGGAGGTCCGCGCCGGCGGCCACGATCCTTCGCTGACCCTCGACGACGCCTTCGCCGTCGCCCACCTCTTCATCGAACGTTCTCAGGACCTCGAGCGAGTTCAGCACGACGCCCGCGAGCTGCTCGGCCAGGGCGGCTTCCGCATCCTCGCCGAGCGCATCGGCGTGGTCGATTCGCAGGCGCTCGGCCCGACCGCGCGCGAGGAGGAGCCGCACTTCTGGCAGGTCGGCGGTCTCGTCGCCGACGCCTCGAATCGCGACCGGGTGCTCTTCGACCTGCTGATCGAGCTCGAGCGCGAGCTCGGCGTCCACATCCCTTCGATC
Organism: Solirubrobacterales bacterium; assembly: GCA_036376775.1. Classification (GTDB taxonomy): domain Bacteria; phylum Actinomycetota; class Thermoleophilia; order Solirubrobacterales; family 70-9; genus VRUE01. The sequence goes on from DASUZP010000156.1 coordinate 4,771, forward strand.
TCGGCGACGATCTGCGTCTACAAGGTGATGGGGGCGCCGAACATCCTCGCCGAGTACTACCCCGACCTGCGCGACGAGCGCTTCGAGACGATCGGCGCCTTCGGCCACAACCGCTACTCGACCAACACCTGGCCATCGTTCAAGCGCGTCCAACCCTTCTCGGTGCTCGGCCACAACGGCGAGATCAACACGGTCGAACAGCTGCGCCAGGAGGCGCGCATGCTCGGCGTCCCGATCCAACCCGGCTCCTCGGACTCGCAGGACCTCAACCAGACGATCGCCACCCTGGTCAACCGCGACGGCCTCAGCCTCGCCGAGGCGATGGAGATGGTGGTGCCGCCGATCGTCAACGAGATCCGCGCCCTGCCAGAGGATCTGCACCGCTTCTACATGTACCTGCGCCAGGCGATGGGGCCGTTCGCGCAGGGCCCGGTGGCGCTGATCGCGCGCCACAGCGACGAGTGCGTCTTCTCCGCCGATGCGCTCGGCCTGCGCCCGCTCTGGCAGGTCGAGACCGGCGAGGACTTCGTCTTCAGCTCCGAGCCCGGCGTGGTCGCGGTCAACGAGATGGTCTCCGAGCCGAAGCCGCTCGCCCCGGGCGAGAAGGCGATGGTCTCGATCGACCGCGAGGCGAGGCGCTCGACCCTGCGCTCGCACGACGAGATGCTGCGCCTGGTCCGCGACCGCTGGCTTACCCGCAACGGCGCCGAGCAGCCGGCCGCCTACGACCGCGCCCTGGAGACCGGCGGACCGCTCGAGGGCGGCGAGGTGCCCGGCTACTCCGACGCCGGTCCCGAAGAGCCGGTCAAGGTCGCCGATCGCGTCCTCGCCGGTTTCGGCTGGCAGCGCGACGACGTCAAACTGGTCCAGCAGATGGCCTCCAACGGGGCCGAGCCGATCGGCTCGCTCGGCTACGACGGGCCGCTGGCCGCGCTCTCGCCGGAGCGTCAGAACCTGGCCGACTACTTCAAGGAGACGGTCGCCGTGGTCACCAACCCGGCGATCGACCGCGAGCGCGAGGTCGAGCACTTCTCGACCCGGACGGTCTTCGGCCGCCGCCCCTCGATCGACGCCGCCGGCGAGGACTCCGGCACCGTCGAGACCTCTTTCCCGGTGATCCTCGGCGGTCATCACGGCATGGCGCCGCTCTCCGACAAGACCTACCGCCAGATCGCCCGCGAGAACCACACCTACCTGCTAGAGGATCTCTGGGAGGAGTTCCGCGGTCGTGCCGCCGCGGTCGACATCTCGCTGCTGGAGTCGGAGACGACCCGCGGGGCGATCGAGCGGATCAAGCAGGAGGGGGTGAAGAAGGTCCGCGACGGCGCCGAGCTGCTGGTGCTGACCGACCGCACGGTCTACGACGCCGAGCGACGCTACCTCGATCCCCACCTCGCCACCTCGGCGGTCGACCAGGCGCTGAAGCAGTTCCGGGTCGAGCCCGGCGAGGAGAACCTGCGGCGGCGCTGCGGCATCGTCCTGCGCTCCGCCGCCGTGCGCAACGTCCACGACACGATGCTCGCCCTCGGGCTCGGCGCCAACGGCGTCTGCCCCTACACGATGGTCGAGGTCATCTGCGTCGAGGACTACCGCAAGGACATCGGCAACCTCTGCGCGGCACTGGCGAAGGGGATCGAGAAAGTGATCTCGACGATCGGGATCCACGAGGTGCGCGGCTACGCGCGCCAGTTCTCCTCGATCGGCATCCGGCCCGAGTTGGCCGAGATCTTCCAGACCGAGGCCTTCGCCGCCTCCGAGAAGGCCGGCGTCGGCTTCGCCGCGCTCGACGAGAGCAGCAACGAGCGGGCGCGCATTCTCTGCAGCGACGAGAGCGCCAAACCGGCCAAGACCTTCCGCTTCTACCCCAAGGTCTACAAGGCGGCGATCGCCACCGCCAACGGCTCCGGCTCCTACGCCGAATACAGCGAAAAAGTGCGGGATCTGGAGGCGCAGAGCCCGATCTCGATGCGCCACATCATGGGCCTCAAGGGCGACCGGGAGCCGCTCGCCGACGCGTCGGTCGTCGACGCCGGGGTCGGCCACCACGACTACCCGGTGGTGATCTCATCGATGAGCTTCGGCTCGCAGTCCGAGCCCGCCTTCCGCGCCTACGCCGAGGCGGCTAAATCGATCAACGTCCTCTGCGTCAACGGCGAGGGTGGCGAGATCCGCGACATGTACGGCCACTACCGCAAGTGGCGCGGCCAGCAGGTCGCCTCGGGCCGCTTCGGCGTCTCGGCGGAGATGATCAACTCCTCCTACCTCGCCGAGATCAAGATCGGCCAGGGCGCCAAGCCCGGCGAGGGCGGCCACCTGCCCGGCAAGAAGGTCTCCGAGAAGGTCGCTGCAGCCCGTAACGCGGCGCCGGGCACCGACCTGATCTCACCCTCCAACAACCACGACCTCTACTCGATCGAGGACCTGGCCGAGCTGATCGACGAGCTGAAGACGGTCAACCCCGACGTGCGCGTCTCGGTCAAGGTGCCGGTGGTGCCGAACATCGGCACGATCGGGCTCGGCATCGCCAAGGCCGGCGCCGACATCATCACCCTCTCGGGCTTCGAGGGCGGCACCGGCGCGGCGCGCCAGCACGCGCTGCGCCACGTCGGCCTGCCCTCGGACATCGGCACCCGCGCCGTGCACAGGGCGCTGATGGAGGCCGGCCTGCGCAACCGGGTCGAGATCTGGGCCGACGGCGGCTACCGCACCGGCCACGACGTCGTCAAGCTGCACTGCCTCGGCGCCAACCGGGTCGGCTTCGGCACCCTGGCGATGGTCAGCCTCGGCTGCACGATCTGCCGTGGCTGCCAGCTCGACACCTGTCACGTCGGCATCGCCACCCAGATCGAGACGGTCGAGCAGGCCCAGGACCACGGCCTGAAGAAGTTCACCCCGCAGGAGGTCGACCTGGCTGCCGAGAGCTGCGCCCGCTTCTTCCAGGCGATGGGCGAGGAGGTCAAAGAGGTCGTCGCCTCGCTCGGCTACGACCGCGCCCAGGACCTTGTCGGTCGCTACGACCTGCTCGAGCAGATCTCCCACCACGACCAGATCGACCTGGCCCCGCTGATCACGCCGCTGGAGGAGTTCCTCGACCTCGAGCCGCTCGACCTGCCGGTGGCGGAGGAGATCGCCGAGGAGCGGGCCGAGGCGGGCCTGGTCGTCGCCCGGCCGATCCGCATGGAGGCCAAGCAGGCCTCGGCGCAGATCGGCGCTCTCGCCGGCGAAGTCTGCTCGGGCAGCACGGTCAGCAACCGCTTTCCGCGCGCCACCGACGCCAACGACCGCGTGCTCGGCACCGAGCTCGCCGGCGCGATCGCCCGCTCGCGCATTTTCGACGGCGGGCCGGAGTCGGGCGACGACGTGCTCGCCGACCTCGAGTTCAACGGCGGCTCGGTCGCCGGTCAGGGCCTCGGCGCCTTCAACGCCTACGGCGTCTCGATCCGGGTCGAGGGCGGCGCCCAGGACGGCGTCGGCAAGACGATGCTGGGCGGTACTCTCGCCGTGCTCAAGGGCAAGGGGGCGAAGGGCAAGCGGCTCAACGGCTCGGTCGGCAAGTCCTTCGCCTACGGCGCCCAGCGCGGCCGCCTCTTCGTCCAGGGCTCGGCCGACTCGCGCTTCTGCATCCGCCTCTCCGGTGCCGACGTCGTGTTGGGCGGCGAGCCGGCGGAGGCGATTGACGACGCTCGCGGCTGCGTTGTCGACCGCGCCAACGCCAAGGGCTTCGCCTTCGAGTACATGACCTCGGGCCGCGCGATCGTGCTCGGCGACCTCGGCCCCTGGGCCTGCGCCGGAATGACCGGCGGCCGCGTCTACGTCCGCCAGAACGCCTTCGGCATCGACCGCGAGGCGATCGAAGCCCGATTGGGCGAGGGCGCCAAAGTCGAGCTCAAGGAGCTCGATTCCGAGGGCCAGCTCGATATCGAAGACCTGCTCTCTCACTACGCCGACGAGCTGCGGGCTACCGGTCAGGACGACGAGGCTGCGCGGATGGGCGCGCTGGCCGCCGGGGCAGTCGAGAACTTCCTCATGATCGTTCCGCACAAGGTGCAGGCGGACCCGAGCATCTCTACTGAGTGAGCCCGCCCAGCGAGGCACGGGGTACCCATCCGGCGGAACCCGCGCCCGCACTTT
>DASUZP010000157.1:0-10454 GCA_036376775.1 Solirubrobacterales bacterium
CGCCCTGATCGGTGGCAAGAAGGTCCTGATCTGCGGCTACGGTGACGTCGGCAAGGGCTGCGCGGAGGCAGTGAAGGGCCAGGGCGCCCGCGTCGTCGTCACCGAGATCGACCCGATCTGCGCCCTGCAGGCGGCGATGGAGGGCTACGAGGTGCGGACGCTCGAGCAGGTGGTCGAAACCGCCGACATCTTCGTCACCGCCACCGGCAACAAGGACATCATCACCGTCGACCACATGGCACGGATGAAGCACAACGCGATCGTCGGCAACATCGGCCACTTCGACAACGAGATCGACGTAGCCGGGCTCGAAGCGTCTCCCGCCGAGAGGGTCAACATCAAGCCGCAGGTCGACGAGTGGCGCTTCCCCGACGGCCACTCGATCATCCTCCTCTCCGAGGGCCGCCTGCTCAACCTCGGCAACGCGACCGGGCACCCGAGCTTCGTCATGTCGAACTCGTTCACCAACCAGGTGATCGCGCAAATCGAGCTCTACGGTCAGCCCGACGGGTTCACGGCCAAGGACGTCACCGTGCTGCCCAAGCACCTCGACGAGAAGGTCGCGCGGCTGCACCTCGCGGCGCTCGGCGTCAATCTCACCGAGCTGTCGGAGGAGCAGGCCGCCTACCTCGGCATCCCGGTCGAGGGTCCCTACAAGCCCGATCACTACCGCTACTAGACATACGCCGCCGCCTCCTCTGCTCCCGCGAATGCCTGAAGAGTCAGATATGGACAGGGATTCGCTCCCGCGTCCGGGGGCGGCGGGAATAACCTTGTGATGAGGGCGATGATCTTGGCGGCGGGGCTGGGCACCCGGCTGCGACCGATCACCTATGGCATGCCGAAGCCGATGGTGCCGGTGCTCAATCGGCCCGTGATGGAGCACACCGCGCGGTTGCTGGCCCGGCACGGTTTCAGCGAGGCGATCGCCAATCTGCACTGGTTCCCAGACGTGATCGAAGGGCACTTCGGCGACGGCTCGGACCTGGGCCTCGAGCTTTCCTACAGCCAGGAGGAAAAGCTGCTCGGCACCGCCGGCGGGGTGCGCAACGCCGCCGATTTTCTCGGCGACTCGTTCCTCGTCGTAGCCGGCGACGCGCTGACCGACATCGACTTCCGCGCGATGCGGGACTTCCACGCCTCCCACGATGGCCTGGCGACGTTGGCCACCAAGCGGGTCCCGGACACCGACCAGTTCGGCGTCGTCATCGCCGCCGGCGACGGGCGGATCCAGGGCTTCCAGGAGAAGCCCGACCCGGCCGAGGCGCTCTCCGACCTGGCCAACACCTGCATCTACATGTTCCGTGCCGAGATCTTCGACTACTTCCCGGCGCCGGGGACGAGCAACGACGCTGGCCCCGACGACCCCCCCGAGTTCGCCGACTGGGCGAAGGACGTCTTCCCGGCTTTACTGGAGGCCGATGTGCCCTTCTACTCGCACGAGATCGACGCCTACTGGAACGACATCGGCAACCTCGACGAGCTGCGGCAGGGCAACCTCGACGCCCTGCACGGCGCGGTCGAGGTCGAGCCCGGGGCGCCCGAGGTGTCCGCGGGCGTGCGCGCGGCGAGCTCCCTGAATGGAGCCGAGGTGACCGGGCCGGTTCTGGTCGGCGCGGATGTCGAGATCGGCACCGAGGTGAGGATCGAGGGCCCGGCAATCGTCGGCGACGGTTGCCGCATCGGCGACGGCGCGATCGTCCGCGACGCGATCCTGCTCGAAGCTGCCGAGCTCCCGCCGAAATCGATCCTGATCGGCGGCATCGCAGCTCACGCGCAAGAGGCTTGACAAAGAATTGACAGTCGGCGCGCCACACGCGCGCCAGGGGCCCGCACGATCGGGCCATGAAGCTCCTCCACGCGGTAGCCGCCGGCCTGGTCCCACCTCTATGCGCCGCCTGTGGGCGCACAGCCCGCCCCGAGGCGTCTCTTTGCACGCGCTGCTCGCGAAGACTCGCCGAAGCCGATCCGCTCGAAGGCTCCGGTGCCCCTGGCCTGGATCGAGCCTGGTCCTCCGCTCCCCACGAGGGCGCAGCCCGCGACCTGGTCACAGCCCTCAAGTTCCGCCGCCTCCTGCCGGTCGCCGAGTTGATGGCGGACCGCATCCAGTGGCTGGCGCCCAGCACGATCCTGAGCGGCACGATCGTCCCCGTGCCCACGGCACCGCTCCGCTCGGCTCTCCGCGGTTTCGATCCAGCCGCCGAGATAGCAGCAGTTCTCGCGCGGCGAACCGAGCTACCGCTGGGAACCTGTCTGGCTCGTCGCGGGGGAGGCCGCCAGGTAGGCAAGCGACGGGCTGAGCGCATCGGCCATCCGCCTTTGATCTACGCTCGCGGCGAAATTCCCCGCAGCGTCCTATTGATCGACGACGTCCTCACCACCGGCGCAACCCTCTCTTCCTGCGCCAGGGCCCTGCGTTCATCTGGAGCCATTCGAATCACAGCAATCACCTTCACAAGGCGCTTGTAGCCCGCCGGAACTTGTGAGCCGCCGGGAATTGGACCCTCGCGCGGGACACGACGCGGGTTCCGCCGGGGGGATACCTGACCCTCCTCGCCCAAAAGCATCGAAGTTCCCCTTGTCCCACGCCGGGTACAGGCGTAGCATCGAGGCAGACCCAACGAGGAGGCCAATATGCGGATCGAGGTGCGCGGGCGAAACGTCGAGATTGACGACGAGCTTCGGGAGCACGTCCTGAAGAGATTCCGCAGGGTCGGCAGGCAGGTCTCAGAGCTGGCAACGCTCGACGTGATCGTCTGGGAAGAGAAGAATCCCGCGATTGCTGACAGACAGGTGGCGGAGGCGACGCTGCGGCTCAAGGGAGTCACGCTGCACGCCAAGGAGGCATCCCCGGAGATGGCGCATACGGTCCACGAACTGGCCGAGGACATCAGGCGTCAAGTCAAGAAGCATCGGGAGAAGCGGCGTAAGCGCCAGCGCACGCGGAAGCTGGTCAACCGTATGCGGGGGCGCACCGCAGAGGCTTGAGCTGGACGTCGGCTAGACGAAGGGGACCGGGTGTCCCCTCAGAGGAACTTGTGAGCCGCTGGGAATAGCGCCCCCGCCCGGAATCCGACGCGGGTTCCGCCGAGGGGACACCCGGTCCCTCCTCGGGCCAGGCCTCTGAGCGCGAGACAGCTACCCTTGAGCGAATGGCCAATGCACGGGACATGGTCACGCGGGCGCTCCGCGTGGGAGAGGGACGCAAATTCAAGGCGTACGAGAAGCGTGCGCAGAAGATCAACGCGATCGAGCCGGAGATGGAGCTGCTCGGCGACGAGGAGCTGCGGGCCGAGGCCGATTCGCTGCGTGAGCGTGCACGCGGGGGTGAGGCGCTCGACGATCTGCTGCCGGAGGCCTTTGCGCTGACCCGCGAGGCGGCGCGGCGCAGCATCGGCCAGCGGCACTTCGACGTCCAGCTGATCGGCGGCATGGCCCTGCACGAGGGGGCGATCTCCGAGATGAAGACGGGCGAGGGCAAGACCCTGACCGCGACCCTGGCGGTATTCCTCAACACGCTCGGGGGCGAAAGCGTCCACGTCGTCACCGTCAACGACTACCTGGCGCACCGCGATGCCGAATGGATGAAACCGGTCTACGACGCGCTGGGAGTCAAGGTTGCCGCGATCCAGGACTCCGACGATCACGAGGCGCGGCAGATCAAATATGCCTGCGACGTCGTCTACGGCACCAACTCGGAGTTCGGCTTCGACTACCTGCGCGACAACATGGCCGATGCGCTCGAGCACTGCGTGCAGCGCGACCACCAGTTCGCGATCGTCGACGAGGTCGACAACATCCTGATCGACGAGGCGCGCACGCCGCTGATCATCTCGGGTGCGCCCGAACAGGCGGCCCAGATCTACTACCAGTTCGCCCGCCTGGCGCGGCAGATGAAAGGCGTCCCGGCCAAAGACCGGCTGAAATCGCTCGGCGAATCGAAAGACACGTCCGAAGCCGACTACGACTACGAGTACGACGAGAAGCACAAGACCGTCTCGCCGACCGAGCGCGGGGTCAAGCGGGCGGAGGAGTTCCTCGGCGTCGACAACCTCTACCTGAGCGAGCACGGCACCCTGGTCAACCACCTCGGTCAGGCGCTCAAGGCGGAGGCTCTCTACGGGAAGGACAAGGACTACGCGGTGGTCGACGGTCAGGTGATGATCATCGACGAGTTCACCGGCCGCATCCTCGAGGGACGGCGCTGGTCGGAGGGGCTGCACCAGGCGGTCGAGGCGAAGGAGGGGGTGACGATCGGCGAGGAGAACCAGACGCTGGCGACGATCACCCTGCAGAACTACTTCCGCCTCTACGACAAGCTTGCCGGAATGACCGGGACGGCCCTGACCGAGGCCACCGAGTTCATGAAGATCTACAAAGTCCCGGTCGTCGAGATCCCGACCAACCGGCCGATGGTCCGCGCCGACCACAACGATCAGATCTTCAAAACGAAGGACGGCAAGTGGAAGGCCGTCCTGGAGGAGATCTTCGCCCGCCACGAGAAGGGCCAGCCGATCCTCGTCGGCACCGTCTCGGTCGAGGTCTCGGAGATGATCTCCGGTGAGCTGAAGCGGCACGGGGTCGAGCACGCGGTGCTCAACGCCAAGCCCGAGCACGCGGAGAAAGAGGGCGAGCGGATCGCCGAAGCCGGGCGCAAGGGCGCGGTGATGATCGCCACCAACATGGCCGGTCGCGGTGTCGACATCAAGCTCGGCGGCGACCCCGAGCACATGGCCCACAAAGAGTTGAAGCAGCAGGGCCTGAGCGTCGGCGACGACGGCTACGAGGAGGCGATGGAGGCAAAGATCGTCGAGCTCGAGCCGCAGTGCAAGGCCGAGGCCGAAGAGGTGCGGGAGCTCGGCGGCCTCTACATCTGCGGAACCGAGCGGCACGAATCGCGGCGCATCGACAACCAGCTGCGCGGTCGTTCCGGGCGTCAGGGCGACCCCGGCGAGACGCGCTTCTTCCTCTCCGCCGAAGACGACGTGATCCGCCTCTTCGCCGGCGACCGCATCTACAAAATCCTCGACCGCCTGGGCCCCGTCGACGAGGAGGGCGAGGAGATGCCGCTTGAGGCGAAAATGCTGAGCAAAACGGTCGAGGGCGCGCAGAAGAAGGTCGAGGAGCAGAACTTCCTGATCCGCAAACGGGTGCTCGAGTACGACGACGTGATGAACGAGCAGCGCCGCGTCGTCTACAAATACCGGCGCGAGATCCTCGAAGGGCGCGATATGTCCGACATCGCCCGCGACGAGCTCGAGGGTGTGATCGAGCGTCTGGTCGACGAGTACACCCCGGGCGACGACCTCGAAGACTGGGACATGTCCGGCCTGGAGGCGCAGCTGCGCCAGATCTGGCCGATCGGAGTCGAGGTCGGCTCGATGTCGCCGGAGACGGTCGAGCGGGAAAGGCTCAAGGACGCTCTCGACGAAGACGCGATGAGCGCTTACGACGAGCGCGAGACGAAACTCGGCGACGAGCTGATGCGCTACCTGGAGCGCTCGATCCTGCTGCAGGTGATCGACAGCCGCTGGCGCGAGCACCTCTATGACATGGACTACCTGCGCGAGGGGATCCACCTGCGCGGCTTCGCCCAGATCGATCCGCTGGTCGCCTACAAAAACGAAGGCTTCACGATGTTCGAGGAGCTGATGCACTCGATCTGGGAGGAATTCAGCAAGCTCGTCTTCAACGCCGAAATCGAAATCGACCCGTCGCAGATGGAAGGGACCTTCACCGGCAATCGCGGCTCCGCGCCGACCGCGCTCGACTACTCCGGCGGTACGCCCGAAGCCCAGCCCTCGGCGCTGCAGGAAGTCGCCTCGGGCGCGGTGAGCGTGACCGAAGGGACTGCCTCGCCGAACGGCGGCGGCAACGGCGCCCCGCCGGTCGAGGCGATCGAGACCGTGGTCAAAGACGAGCGCGAGAACATCGGCCGCAACGACCCCTGCTGGTGTGGGAGCGGCAAAAAGTACAAGAAGTGCCATGGGGCATAGGCCGATCCCGGTAGGGATTCCACTTAACTTTTTCGGTGGATCGCGGTCAAGCTGACGCCCGGAGGCGTCGACGAAAAAGTACAAGACGTTCCATCCCTACCGTGATCGGCCCATGAGCCACGACCCCGTTCGAGAGTTCATCCGTGCGTTCAACGAGCGCGACCTCGATGCTTTTGTCGAGCTGCTAGATCCGGAGGTCGAGCTGCACTCGATGAAGGGTCTGCGCAAGGGCAGGGAGGCGGCGCGGCTTTGGGCTACCCGCGCGCCCGGGGGGGTGCAGCAGACGATCGAGCTGGAGGAACTCTATGAGGATGGGACGGAGGCCGGCGGTGGGTCGGCCGTCGCCTTGATCACGCGCCGCTGGCACTGGGACGAGGACGGGTCGCATGCCTCTTCCGACGAGATGGCGTGGCTGTTCGAGCTGCACGACCACAGGGTGTGCAGCTGGCGCCCCTACGACGACCGCGCCGAGGCGCTGCGCGCGGGCGGCTTCGAACACGGCACCGGATAGGCGTACCATCCGACGCGTGGAGACGGTTGCCGCGACCAACAGGGAGGCCGCCGAAGCCTGGAGTGGGCCGCTGTTCGACCGCTTCGTGCGCTACCGCGATCTTGTCGCCGACGGCCTCGGCGCCCATGGCGAGAAGGCGATGGCGGCGTATCCGCCGGCTCGTGGCGACCGTGTCCTGGATCTGGGCTGCGGGTTCGGCGACACGACGCAGCGGCTCGCCGAGCTGGTCGGCGCGGACGGCGAGGCACTCGGGCTCGACGTCTCGGAGCCCTTCGTCGAGCAGGCCCGGCGCGAGGCCGAGAACGTCGAGAACGTGCGCTTCTCCTGCGTCGACCTGCAGGTGGCCGAGCTGGAAAGCGGCTTCGACTACGCCTTCTCGCGGATGGGGATCATGTTCTTCGCCAATCCGGTGCAGGCCCTTCGCAACGTCCGCATGGCGCTTGCCCCCGGGGGACGGTTTTGCGCCGTCGTCTGGCGCCGCAAGGAGGACAACGAGTGGCTGCACTGCGCCGAGCGGGTCGTCGAGAAGTACCTGGAGCGCCCCGAGGAGAGCGACGAGCCGACCTGCGGTCCCGGCCCGTTCTCGATGGCGAACGCCGACACGGTGAGCGAGCAGTTGAAGATCGCGGGCTTCGAGGGGATCGGCCTGCAGCGTTGCGACCTGCCGATCAAGATCGGCGACGACCTCGACCACGCGGTCGAGTTCAACATGTCCTTGGGACCGGCCGGCGAGGTGCTGCGACTCTGGGGGGACAGGGTCGATGAGATCCGGCCCACGATCTCGAGCGAACTCCGCCAGGCGCTCGCCGAGTTCGACGGTCCGGGCGGCGTGGTCGCGCCGGCCTCGACCTGGATCGTCAGCGCCACGGCCCCAGGGGCAGCGAGCCCGTCCGCGGCCGCCCACTAATCTGTTCGTATGGCCGATGTCGCCTCGACCGAATCGGTACCGGCGCGGCTCGCCGAGATCCGCGAGCAGTTGAAGCTGCTCGCGGACTACCTTTGACCCGGCTTCGCTGCGGGACGAAGCAGAGCGTCTGGAAGAGGAGATGGGCCGTCCCGGCTTCTGGGACGACCAGGAGTCCGCGGCGCGTACCTCGGCCGCCCATGCCCGCGCCCAGCGCAAGCTGAAGACCTTTGCCGAGCTCGAAGCGGAGGCCGGCGATCTCGGCGAGCTGGCCGAGATGGCCGCCGAAGACGAGGAGATGGCGGCCGAGCTGGCGACGCAGATGGCCGCGGTCGAAGCGCGGCTCGCCGAGCTGGAAGAGGCGCGCCTGTTCAGCGGTCAATACGACGCGGGCGACGCCGTGGTCACCGTCCATGCCGGTGCCGGCGGCACCGACTCTCAGGACTGGGCCGAGATCCTGCTGCGGATGTATCTGCGCTGGGCCGAGGGCCGGGGCTTCGAGGTCGAGATGAAGGAGGCCTCGCCAGGGGAGGAGGCCGGGCTGAAGTCGGCCACCTTCCTCGCCCATGGCGAGAACGCGTACGGGCTCTTTGCCGCGGAGCGTGGCGTCCACCGCCTGGTGCGGATCTCGCCCTTCGACTCCTCTGCCCGTCGGCACACCAGCTTCGCCCAGGTCGATGTCGGGCCGCTGGTCGACGCGGGCGTCGAGGTCGAGATCGACGACACCGACCTGCGCGTCGACACCTACCGCGCCTCCGGCGCCGGGGGCCAGCACGTCAACAAGACCGACTCGGCGGTGCGGATCACCCACCTGCCGACCGGCGTCGTCGTGCAGTGCCAGAACGAGCGCTCGCAGACCCAGAACAAGGCGGTGGCGATGCAGCTTCTGCGCTCGAAGCTGATCGAGCTGGAGGAGCGCAAACGGGCCGAAGCGCTGGCGAAGGAGCGCGGCGAAGTCAAGGAAGTCGCCTGGGGCTCGCAGATCCGCAGCTACTTCCTCCACCCCGACCAGCGGGTCAAGGACCACCGCACGGGGCACGAGGTCGGCGATGCCCAGCGGGTCCTGGACGGCGACCTCGACGACTTCATCCGCGACTACCTGAACAAGACCGCGGCGTCGTCAGCCAAGTAGGCGGGTGGGAGGGCCCGGAAGGGGGTGTCCGGGCGTTGCTGGGTTTTTCGCCAGGGGCGCTTGCTGCTCTCGCTGAGGTCGGCGGGGCGAAAAAGAGGACGCCGCTGCCGCCCGGACACCCCCTCCCGAGCCCTCTACTTCGCGAGCTAGCGGACCTTGGTCGGCTTGGTCTCAAACGTGGTGCAGGACGAAGTCCTGAATCGAACCTGGATCTGGCCGATCGTCTGTTTGCCCAGCTTCTTGGTGATGCGGAGCACGCCGCTTTTGCTGAGTTGACGGTGGACGGTGGCGATGTGTTTCGAGCCGGAGCTGACCTCGACGGTCGCGGCAGTCGAGCTGGACGTCGTGTAGCCGACGGTCACCTTGAGGTTGTCGTGGCTCTCGACGGCATGGGCATGGGCGCTGCGCAGGGGGCACTGGTCGGAGGCGGTCGAGCTCTGGCCGGCGTTTTTGCCGCCGGCTTCGGCTTTGGCTTCCCTGCAGATCGCGTCCGCTTCGGCTGTCGTCAGTTCGCCTTCTTCGGCTTCTTCCTTGGCGATTGCGCATTCCTCTTCGGCGAATTCGGCTTCGTCTTCTTCTTCTAATTCGAATTCGAGTTCTTCTTCGAAGGCGAGCGGGACGACGGCGGGGAGGGAGGGGGCGGCCTGCGCCGATTTCACCCCGAACAGCAGCGCGGCCAGGATCAACGGAACGACGAAGGTGGCGAACCAGGCGGCGCGAGCGATTCGGGCGGTTTGGTCGGGCGCGGTCGTGTCGGTATTCCCATCCACGCCTCCTACATCGGTCCCGCAGCCGATCCGCTTTAGGGCCGGATTCTACTCCCCGCCTTCCAGCACTCCCTCCAGCTCGAGCAGGGCTTCCTTCATCGGCAGTCCGCCGCCGTAGCCGCCGAGGGCGCCGCCGCTGCGCAGGACGCGGTGGCAGGGGACGACGATCGGGATCGGGTTGGCGCCGCAGGCGGTTCCGGCAGCGCGCACGGCGCGCTCGTTGCCGGCGCTGCGGGCGATCTCGGTGTAGCTACGGGTCTTGCCGTAGGGGATGCGATCGATCGCCCGCAGCGCCCGCCGACGAAAGCCCCTGCTCAGCTGCCAGTCGAGCGGCAGGTCGAACTCGTGCAGGTGTCCCTCGAAGTAGAGGTCGAGCTGACGGCGGACCTCGTCCAGACGGGCGGGAGCCTCAAGCACCCGCGGCGAGATCCGCGTCGCCAGATCCTGCAGCGTCTCGTCGTTGTCGAAGATCGGGAAGCTGACCTTGACCAGACCACGGGGGGTGGTTGCGAGCAGAAGAGGTCCGAAGGGCGAGTCGATGCTTGCGTAGGCGACGTCGAGCAGACCCTGGTCGGCGGCGCGATCGGCGAGACGTTGCAGCTCTGCCTTCATGCCAGCTCCTTTCTCAATCGCTTCATTCCCTCGTGCAGGCTGCGCCGCGCGGCGTCGGGCGAGCAGCCGAGAGCGGCGGCGATCTCGGCGTGAGGGAGGTCGCAGGCGTAACGCAGCGCCACTGCAGCCCGCTGCTTCGGCGGCAGCGCCCCGACAAGCGCCCAGATCCCGTCGTCGGGCTCGGGCTCGGCGGTCGTCCCGACCAGCTCGTCGGGCTCGGCGACCGGAATCGGCCGCCGTCCGTTGGCGCGGTGGTGGTCGATCGCCTTGCGGTGGGCGATGGTCAGCAGCCAGCCGCGCAGATTGCTGTCGTCGCCCAGCTGTGGGTAGGCGCGCAGCGCCGCCAGGAAGGTCTCCTGAAAGCAGTCCTCGGCGTCGGTGCGCCCGACCGCCCCGCGCAGCACCGCCATCACGTCGGCGGCGTGCTCGTCGAGGAGAGTTTGGAACGGCGGCAAGGCGGTCACCTATGGGATTAAACGCGCCGGCAGCCGCCGATGTGAGAGGGCCGAATGCCCCTCCCCATGAGGCCGTT
>DASUZP010000158.1:0-20073 GCA_036376775.1 Solirubrobacterales bacterium
CATGTTGCGCCAGGGCGGTTTCGACCGGGTCGAGATCGGCGCCGTGCGCGGCGGCCGCGTAGCCCGGCCGCCGCGCGCCTACCTGGGCCGCTTCTACGCGGCGGTCGCGCGGCGGGAGGAGTAGGCGTGGGGGCGGACGAGGCAGCGGCGGACGGGGCGGGGCCCGCCGAGCCGCCGCCGATACTCGGCGGCGAGCACGGCGCCGGCACCCGCTACGCGGGCAGGATCAGCCGCCACGCCGCCGCCTACGGCGCCGGCTCCTTCTCGATGGCGCTGGCGGGCCTGGCGAGCGTCGCGATCTTCACCCGCTACCTCGACCCGTCCGAATTCGGCAAGATGGCGGTGCTGACGACGGTGTCGATGCTCGTCACCCTGGTCGCCAGCCTGACGATCCTGCCGGGGACGATGCGGCGCGTCTACGGGACCGGCGGCGAAGACGTCGGCGACGTCGACGTCGAGGACATGGCGAAAGCGGTGAGCCGCGATCCGCGGCTGGCGTCGAGCACCGGCCTGGCGCTGATCGTGTTCACCGGCACCGTGCTGCTGCTGGCCGGCTGGTTCCTGCGCGAAGACCTGGCCGGCGCCTTCGGCAGCTCGCGCGACGGGACGCTGATCTTCCTCTCGATCGGCGCTGGCGTGGCAGCCGCGGTGATGCGCTTCTGCCAGTACTTCCTCCGCATGCAGCTGCGCTCGGTCGCCTACCTGGCGGTCAGCGTGGTCAACGCCTTCGCCTCGATCGCGATCGCGATCCCGCTGCTCGAGGACGGGCTCGGCATCGAAGCGGTGGTGATCGGCCTGATCGTCGGCAACGCGATCGCCGCGGCGATCGGCTTCGTGCTCCTCGCCCCCGACCTGCGGCTCGCCGTCTCGCTGCGCGAGGCGAAGGAGATCATGCTCGGCGGCATCGCCTACCTGCCGATCATCCTCTCCTTCCAGACGGTGATGCTCGCCGACACCCTGTTCGTCGCCGCCTTCGCCAGCTTCAGCCAGACCGGCCTCTACAGGGTGGCCCAGAAAATCGCGATGCCGGTCTCCTTCGGCACCAGCGTGTTCCAGCAGAGCTGGGGACCGATGCGCCACGACCTGACCCAGGCGGCGGTCGACAAGCTCGACGAGTCCGGCGAGTACACGGCGCGGCTGCTGACCTACTACGCGGTCTTCGTCAGCGGGCTGATCCTGACCGTCGCCGTGCTCGCCGACCAGCTGGTGCTGCTCGCCGCGGGCAACTTCGGCGATGCCGCCTCGCTGGTCCCGCTGACCACGGTCAGCGTCGCCGGGCACGGCTGGTTCATCTTCGTCTACCGCAATTCGCGGATGAAAAGGAAAATGCACTGGCTGGTGGGGCTCTCGATGCTCGCCGGCACGCTTTTCGCCGCCGCCGCGGTGACGCTGATCCCGGGGCTGGGCGCGGCGGGCGCGCCGCTGGCGGCGATCATCGCCTGGGGCACGGCGACCTTGACGATGATGGCGGTCAGTCAGCATGTGCAGAGGATCCCGCTCGAGTACGCCAAGCTCGGCAAGCTCCTGGCCCTCATGCTGGTCGCCTGGGGGATCTCCCAGGCGCTGCCCGACACGCCGCTCGGTGTGGTCGGGGAGCTGGCGATCCTGTTGGCCTGGGCTGCTTCGCTCTTCTTCGCCGACGTCGTTCCCTTCGCCGAGCTGCGCTCGCTCGTCCGCTATGGCCAAGACACCTTCCAGACCGGCTCCAAGCGCCACCTGCGCGCCAGGATCGAGAAGCTCGACGGCCTCGACGCCGAGCTCGTCGACCGGGTGATCCGTCGCCGCCAATCCCCCGAGCAGGTCGCCGAGCAGGCGGGAATGTCGCCGGACGAAGTGATGGCCCACGTCGTCCACGCCCTGCGCTGCGCCGCCGGTGGCGGCGAGCCCACCGAGGCCGACGCCAAGCTCGGCCACCTGATCCTCGTCCGCCGCCCCCGCGCCGAACGCGATGTCGGCATTCACATGGCCGTCCACGAAGGCGCCGACCCGATCGACACCGACCTGATCGTGCGGGCGGTGGGGGCGGCAGGGTCGAGGCGCTGGCGGCGGTAACGTGGCCGACGCTTTGGAAGCGGCGATCGATAGAGCGCTGAGCGACCTTTCTCCGGCCGACTTCCAGCGGCTTGCCGAGGCCTATGCGGAGATCCGCTGGGCGCAGCGGTACGCCCATCTGGTCCCACAGGGACGCAACGCCTTCAACGCGACCACGGCCGGATGGCCCGATGCATGGGCGCCCAGCCCGACCGGGGACATCCACGCCGTCGAGGCGAGCCTCGACGCGAACTGGGGCCGGCACCTGGATCGGGACATAGACGACGTGCACCTGCGCCAGGGGGCCGTCGAGAGCTTCGTCTTCGTCTCGGCGGCGCGGCAACCCGAGGAGAAGAGCCTCGAGCCGCGCCTTGCGGCGTTGTCCCGCGCGGGCATCGCTGCCGGTGACGTCGATCTGATCTTCCGCCAGCGACTCTGCCGGGAGCTCGCCCACAGCAGGTTTGCCCGCGTCAGGGCGACCCTGCTCAAGCTGCCCGCTTCGCCGACCCCCTTCGTCGACGTCGACAAGGCTCGCGGCCTCTTCGGCGATGGCTCCCCGGCGGCGTTTGCGCCGACCAAGGAGGAGTACTCGATTCCCGGCGGGGTCTGGCAGAACGAGGTGCTGCCGCGGGCGCGCCTGCATCTGGAGCGGCGGGGCTGGGCCTATGTCGAGGGCCACGGCGCCAGCGGCAAGACGGTCCTCTGCACCCAGCTCGGACTCGAGTGGATCGGCGACCTGAAGCCCGCTTACTACCTGGACATGACCACCGGGGACGGTGAGCTGCCGCGCATCGTCGAGACGATGACCCACTATGGCGGCGAGGACGTGCTCTTCATCGTCGACAACGTCCACATCGCCGAACTGGTGGTGGGCGAGCTCTTCGACAACTGGCGCTCGCGCCAGGATGGAAGCAGGCTCCTTCTCTCCGGCAGGAACACCTCGGTGGATCCGTGGAGCGGAACCGGCGACTGCCTGCACGATGTCCGCAAGAAGGCTGTTCCGGTGCGCGCCGGGCCGGAGGACATCCTCGGGACCTACCGGCGCCTCGTCGGCCGGATCGGCCGCGAAGACGTCGAGCCGTCGCGGTTTCTCATCCACCGCTGGACGAAGCTATTCCGGGGCGATCTGGTGGCTTTTGGCGCCGCCTTGGTGCGCGAGCACCGGGTCGGGCGACCGTTCGGAGAGCTCTCCGCGGAGGACGCGGTCGACTACGTCAGCGAGGCGTACCTCGACCCCTACGCCGGCGATCCGCAGGCGCGTCGGGATCTGGTCACGATCTCGGCCCTGAGCGTGCTCGAGATACCGGCGCCGGTCTCGCTGGTCTCGCCGGCGCGGCTGAAGCCGTCGCTGGGGTCGGGGGCGGTGCTTCGCTCGCACGATCGGCACACGCTCAGCGCCGCGCACCCCGGGCTCGCGCGCCTGTTGCTCGCTGGCGCCGGCCGCACCGAGATCGACGTCGAGACACTCACGCAGTGCGCCGAACGGGATGGCGATCTGGCCAGGCTCATCATCGGGCGGCTCTTCGAACGAAGGGAGTGGAGCGCCAGCCTCGCCATCTGTCGCTCGTTGGTGGCGCAGGGAGACTGGGCGGTTCTGCTGCACGACTCGCTCGAGGACTTCGTCGGGATCATCGACGGGATCAGGCGGACGGCAGAGGTTTCATGGGAGGAGCTGGACCGGACCGCCGCGCGGACATTGGACTGGGCCGAGGCGATCCGGCGCACGAGCGTCCGGCACCTGATTCCGGTTCTGAGGATCTGCGCGGCGCGGATGCCGCTCTGCTCGGCGGAGCTGCAGGCGGTGCTGTTTCCCGAAGACCGGCCGAGCCAATGGCTCGTCGAGCGGCTGAAAGAGGCGGGCCCGGCGCTCAATTCCCAGTTCAGAGGGGTGGTCGGCAAGTTCTTCGAGAGCGTCGGATGGGACGACCCGAGCGCCGAGGATCGTGAGCGCTGGGTCGACTCGGTCGCGACCGGCATCGCCCGGCGCGGGCTGAAAAGGCGTGCCTGGCGGGACCTCCTGGCGTGCATAGGCGAGGGCCCCGGGTCCGCGGCGGCGTTGGACAGCCGCCTGGCGGCGTTGGACGACGAGACCTGGATCAAGGTCATCTCGCTCGGGTCTGCTCGGCGTGTCCGCCGCCTGATCAACCTGGGCCTGCCCCAGGTCGAGGCCCGCGTCGGCGGGATCCTCTCGGACAGGCGCCTCGCGGAAGAGTGGGTGCGGAGCGCCTCCGAGGGCGGCCCGGCGACGCTGACGCTGCGAATGACCCAGGCCTACGAGGCCTTGCCGGACCTGCACCGCGCGGTGAGCGAGGAGCTCGGTCGTGCCGGAGATGCCGAGGTCTGGGCCGACCGGACCCTGCGGCCCCGGATAGCGCCCGGGGGCAAAGCGGTCGGTCGCCGCGGGGGGATCGGTCGCGCGGTGGCGCTCTCGCTGGTCTGCCCCGAGGACGCCCTGCCCTTCGTCGAGCGTGCGGACTGCGCGCTCGGGTCGGCGGAGCGGCGCCCGGCGTTGCGAGCGGCGATGAAGACGCAGACCGCGGAAAGCCTGGGCCAGGCGGTTCGCGAGGCGCCTCGGAGATGGCCGCGCTTCGACGCGCGTCTGGTCGAGTTCGCTTGCGACCGGGAGGTCACAGCGGCCCTAGCGCTCGAGCTGTCCAGCGCCCCGCTCTCGGAGCTGCGCCTGATGCTGGTCGACCATCCCCTCGCGCACGCGGTGATAGCCGAGGTCGTCCCGGCCACGTGGGAACTCGGCCGGCCAGTTCTCGAGGCGGGCAAGAGCTACTCGCATTTCCCGGCCGTCGCAGCGGGCCTTGCGCGCTTCGGACGCGAAGAGCTGGCCCGGCCGCCGGCCCTCCAGCTGGCAGGGGCCATCGTCCGGAAGGAGGTGCCCTTAAGGAGGTTGCGACTGACGCACGCAAGCCATCTGTTCCGGCTCCTGCCGTCCACTGAGAACAGGCTGCGAGAGGAGCTCGCTTCGCGGCTCTCGGAGGGGGATTGGTTGAGCTCGATGCCGTCGATGCTCAGCGTGAACGAGACCGCCCAGGCGCTCTACTCCCTTTGGTGCTACGGGCCTGAGCTGATGCGATTCGTGACGCCCGACGGGTTCAAGCACCGGCTCGTGACCGAGCTCGATGGCGGGCCGCGCACGGCGGCGCTGCGGCTTTGGGGCGCCGTCTCGCTGATCTGCGACGAACCGCTGCCTCAGCCGGGCTGGCTGAGCTCGGCCTTCGCCTCCGAGCTCCTCGATTATCCCCGCTGGCAGATCGAGTACTTGCGGCCGGGGGCGGTGCAGACCCTGCTGGGCCTGCGCGCCGCCTCGGCGTCCGGCGCCGAGCTCTGTCTACCGGAGTCGCAGATCGTCGCGGCGCTCGCCCGCCTCAGCGCCACCGACGCCAAGAATGCCCGCCAGGCAGAGCTCGGCGAGTCCCTCGCAGCCTGGCTCGAGGAGTCGCTTGAGATGGGAGGCAAGCTCTATCGCCATTGTGGTTCGGCGATGTAGTGCTTGGTGTGCGGCTCGGTCGAATCCAGCTCCTCGCCGGGCTGCTCGATGCGAAGCTCCGCTCGCCTGGGTAGGCGGATGTCTGAAGCTGAAATCTCGGAGCGCCATCCGTGCCAGCCCGACTCGACCTCCTCGGGGTCATACCTCTTCTGAACGTACTTCTCGATTGCGTGGGGGACGCTGAGGAAGAGGTAGTGCTTCATCGGGAAGGATTCCGGGTACATCCTCAGCCTCTCGAAGCGCACCTCGTGGCCGCCCGACCAGGCGATCTCTGCCGATGGGTTTGCCTTCCAAGCCTTCAGTTGGTGGTTGGACCTAGGAGCAAAGGGGTAATAGGTGCGAAGCGTCCGCTGGAAATCTCCGTGGTCATGGTCGGGGGCCTCCCGCGTGGGCAGAAAGGTGAACTCGTTGAAGTTCACGGCGTTGAATCCCGCGCCGTCGACCGTGGCGAGAGCCCGTTCGAGCGTCTGCCCCCTCGACGGCGGCAGCCGGATCTCGTCCGGGTCGAGATGGATGAACCAGTCGGCGTCCAGCTCTCGCGATAGCTCCTCCTTGCGCTCAAGCAGGGAGCGCCAGACGTAGCGGTCGCCGTCGCCACGGGGGAATGACTCGATATCGATCAGCCCCCGGCCCAGCCAAGCTTCGGCCAGCTCGACCGTGTTGTCGGTCGAGCAGTTGTCGATCAGGTAGGCCTCGATCCCGTGCTCGGCAAGCTGCCGCAGGCAGGGATCGATGAACCGCCGCTCGTTATAAGCGGCGATCAGCGCTATGACTCGCATGGCGATTGCCGCTCGAGCACCTGAACGATCTTAGGTAGATCGGCGTGGTCGGCCGGCTTCGGAGAGGGTCGCGTCGACCACCTGCGAGATTCTCTCCGCGTCGACTCGCGTGCCGTACAGTCGCTGCCCATGGGAGGCGATCTCGTCCATCGACATACCGAGTGCGTATAGGTCCAGCAGCCGCCGCTTCAGCCCACGAGTGATCTTGCCGACGATGCGGTCGAGAGCCGACCCCATGTCGAGCGCGATGCCTCCCTTGTCCCGGATGCTTATGCAGAGATCCTTGCCGAACACTCCTGCGCCGACGAGGAAGACTTCGCCACGTTCGCGGACGGTGAGCTCCCGTCGAATGCGCGCGTGGGCGTCGGGCCAGATCGGCACATCGTGCATGACGGCCTCATAGGCGCCGTCGACGTCTCGCACCAGGTGTTGCGATGGCACCTGGTAGACGGCGACATCGTCTAGACCCCACTCGCCCTCGAGCACGGGTTTGAGATCGCGACAGGAGATCGCGCTGACGCGGCGTCCCGCCAGCAGCGCGGGCAGCGCGTCCACGATTTGGTGGCCGAGCAGGTTGTGAGCCAGTGGGACCGGCGGCCTGCCCGCCGCCACCCTCGCGGCATAGTGGGCGATCAACTTCCTCATCCGCATCTTGTGCCCGGCGTGGGCTCCATCGCGGAAGCGGATCCCGAGCACGTCAGCATTGTCGTAGGCGAGTGCCACGAGCGCTCCGATCTCGAGCGCATCCTCGGGCGAGAACGAAAGGCCGGTTTCTCGCTCAAGCGCATCGATCGCCACCGTCATCGACTGCGTCTGGGTGGCGTCGGCCGCCAGCAGCTGTGCCTCCGAGTCGCCGAATCGTACGATGGCCGCGGGAATGCGCTTGTTCACCCTGTATCGCAACCACTCTACGAACTCGTCCCGGGACATCAGCACCGTGCCGAGGGCGACCTCGTCGCCTCGGGGCATCAACGCGCTCATCGAGGCTGAAACGGAGCTGTTCATCGCAGTAGCTCCGACACCGTCACGGGTCGTAGGCCGCGCTCCAGCAGCGCGGGAACCAGGCGCCTGACCGCTTCGACGGTCGGTTGACGGCTGTCGCTGTCGCGCTTGTCGGAGGAGATGCCGTCGTGCAGGCAGACGATGTCGCCGGGCTGCGCATTGGCCAGCACCGGCTCGAAGATTTCGTCGGCCGACTCGGCGGCCCAATCAGAAGAGCCGATCGACCGCAGGACGACCGCCGACACGCCCATCCCCGCCGCCGCTTCCGAAACCGCCTCCGGGGCGCTGAAGTAGGGAGGGCGGACGAGGTCGGGACTGGGAGCCCCTGCCGCCTGGATCGCGTCCGCGGTGCGCGCAATCTCGTCGCGCAGCTCGGCGCGGCTCTGGGTGGATGCGTTCGTGTGACTCCACAGATGGTTGCCGAGCTCGTGGCCGGCTGCGGCAAGAGCAGCCACCGTACCGGGCCGCTCCTCGACCGCCGCGCCGCGCAGGAAGAAGGTCGCCTGGCAGTCGAACCCCTCGAAGGCAGCGGCGACATCCGCCGTCCAGCGCGAGGGCCCGTCGTCGAAGGTCAGCGCGATCTCGACCCGCTCGCCTTCGCCCCGGTGCACGATCCTCGGCCCGTCGGGATTCCCTGGCAGCGCTTTCTCCCGTGGCTCCGGCCTTACCACGTGGAATCCGGGCGGAGCGCGCACCGTGCGATCTTATCCGGGACGCCTGCGATTTCTCCAAGAGTTCTGGCGATACTCGGGCCGGTACGGTAGACGTCTTCGCGATGCTGATCCACGACCGCTTCGTCTTCATCCACCTGCAGAAGACCGCCGGCACCTTCCTCGCCGATGCCCTCAGGCGCGAGATGCCCCCGGGGTCGCTGGTCCGCGGAGCTCCGGGGCTGCTGCATCCGGGTTGGGACGATATTCCCGAAGAGGCCCGCGACCGACCGGTTCTGGCATACGTGCGAAATCCGTGGGACTGGTACGTGTCCTGGTACCACTTCATCATGAGTCAGGCATCCGGCAGCATCGTGTATCGCGTTCTGCTCGGGAACGGCCACAACGACTTCGCGACGTCGATTCGGAACGCCTGCGCGGGCCTGGTTGAAGCCGGCAGACCGGAAACGCTTAATTTCATCGGTCGAGGCGACGACTACTACACGACGCGTGTTCGCGAGTTCTACGGGGCCGGCATCGATTCGGAGCTGTTGACGATCGGCCGCTACGAGTCCCTTGTCGACGACCTTGCACGGTTTCTGGAGAACGTGGGAGCTCCGCTGAACGCCGACGCCATCGCCAGGATCAAAGTGGGCAAGCCACTCAAGGTCACCGAGCACCCTCCTTACCGGGAGTGTTACGACGACGAGCTGCGCGATCTGGTCGGGGCGTCGTGCCGGATGCTGATCGAGCGATTCGACTACGACTTCTGAGCGTCGGCCTCGAGCACCTGGGAGCTGTAGTCGAATCGCTCGATCAGCTCTCTACAGGACGAGCTCACGGTTTCTCTCAGCTCATTGTCGTAGTAATCGCGGTATGGCCCGCGTCGACTTGCGCCGACCGGCGCCATCGCGCGAATTCTCGATTTGGCCGCGATCGTTAATTTCACCCCGGCCTCCCGTTCAATGAATAGCTCGAGATCTTCGACAAGCGACTCGTAGCGACCAACGGTGAGGAGGTCCGAGTTAAGCCCCGCGCCAAAGGTGGACATAACGGCAGCGCTATAGAAGTCATACCCTGCAAGTAGCATCTCGACCGAGTCAAATCCCCACATCGATGGCGCCAGTTTTGCCCGATCCTCGGGTTTGAGGACCCCCGAGCATGCGCGCCGAATCGTCGCCGCGAACCCATTGCCTGCTGCTTTGTCGTCGCTATCCGATCCGGCAGGAAAGAGGCGGCGAAACAATATGTTCCTTGACCGTATTTGCTCAAGCGCATCTCGCTGTTTGCTGTCTGAGAGGAGTTCGTCTATATAGGTGTACCACGACACATACCAGTCCCACGGATTGCGAATGAACGTCAGAACCGGCTTTCCCGTGGCCTCGGAGGGAATCTTGCTCCAGCCTTTGTGCCGAAATTTGTGCTCATCTACTTCTCGACAGTCCGGCAACTCCTGGGCAAGTGCCTGACGGACGAATCTACCGCCGGTCTTGGGTACGTGCAGGAAGACAAAGCGGTCGTGAATCAGCATTTCACTGGGATTTTCATCGCGAAAACGATAACGGAATCGAGTCTCTCCTTTGCAGCCTGAGATCCTGGCCTACCTCTCTCCGGTACCGTGATTCCATGCTCGGGTACCCGAAGCGGTGCGAGGCACGAGACAGAAGATGAAGCTGCTCACCGTCGGGTCGCTTCCACCGGAGTGGGGGGGGCCGGTGCGTGGCGGTGCTGCCACCTTTCATGCCGCGTTGCTTACCGCGCTCATCGAGCACGGGGGCGATATCGACGTGCTCGGAGTTTTTCCGCCCACGCCGCTCGATCGTGAGATCCCGATTCCGGCCTGGGTCCGGCCCGAGAATGTCACCCGCGCGAGCTTCTATGAGGGCCTGCTCGACCGGTTGCGCCCCGACGTGGTGCTGATGAACCACATCGCACACACGGTCGGCGTCACCCACGCCCGGCTGGGCTCACCCGTGCCTGCGCTCGGGGTTGTCCATTCGTGGCACAGCATCACCTTCAGCACGGGCGAGGAGCGGCGGCAGGCGAGGGAGGTGACGGCAGAGGCGCTGAGTGGGCTCAGCGCCATGGTGGGCGTGTCACGCCACTGCATGGACGAGGGTCGGCGACTCGGCTTCAAGTATCCGGTGAGGTCAGAGACGATCCACAATCCCGTACCGCCCCTCTACATGGCTGACGTCGACGTGTCGGGTGGCGAACGCGACGGGGTGCTGTATATCGGCAGTCTGATTCGACGTAAGGAACCGGGCGCGCTGGTGGAAGCCGCCTCTCAGCTGCCCGGTCTCGCCGTCTTGCTGGTCGGACAAGGGGAGCTGGAGGGGGCGTTGCGCGCTCGCATCGCCGTGCTTGGTCTCGAGGATCGCGTGCGGCTGGCGGAGCCACCTTCGGGAGACGGCCATTTAGGCTGGATCCAGAAGATGCTGTTGCGTTCCAAAGTCATGTGCCTGCCAAGTCGCAGCGAGGGCCTGCCGCTCGCTTTCGTCGAGGCCCTCGCCTGTGGCACGCCGATCGTCGGCTTCGGCCCTGCCGTCCGGGAGATCCGCGACGTGTTGGGGATCGAGGTTGGCGAGCCGCTCGACTCCGGCGACCCGGACGAGATCGCGCAGGCTCTGGAGAAGGTGATGAGTGTCAGCTGGGATCGTGCACGGCTGCGCCGGGCGACGATCGAGGCATTTGGGCTTGACAGGGTGGTGGAGAGCTACCTCGGATTGCTATCGCAGATCCAGACTCGTCCATGAGCTTCGCCACAGAAGAGCAAACCATCGTCTGCGTGCTCGGCATGTCTCGCAGCGGCACCTCGCTGGCTACGAGGGTGCTTAACCTCGCCGGCGTCTACCTCGGACCCGAGGAGGAGTTGCTCGACGCCGATCTGCGCCAGCTGGCCGATGAGGGAGAGCGGGTCCTCGCCAAGGCCAGGTACTCCAACCCGGAGGGGCACTGGGAGCATTACCGTCTGATGCGCCTCAACGAGCGGATTCTCAAGTCGCTCGGCGGCAACTGGCGCGAACCGCCGCAGATGTCGCCCGGGTGGGAGTCCTCTCAGCAGCTGGTCGCCGAGCGCGAACAGGCTGAGGTGCTGCTCGCCGAGTCGTTTGACGGCCACGAGCTCTGGGGCTGGAAGGACCCCCGCAACTCGCTCACTCTTCCCTTCTGGCAACGACTGCTTCCGCAGATGCGCTACGTGGTCTGCCTTCGCAACCCGATCGACGTCGCCGCGTCGCTGGAGCGGCGCGACGGGATGCCGATCGAGCAGGGACTCGAGCTCTGGCGGACCTACGTTCTCGCCGCCCTGGCCGGCACCGACGGCCATCCACGGCTGTTTGTTGCGTACGAGGATTTCTTCACCAAGTGCGCTGGTACGCCCGCGCGACTCGCCCGCTTCGTCGGTCGCGAGGGGGCATTCGAGGATGAGGAGGGCCGGCGTCGCCTTGCCGGCGTCGTCGACGAGCGTCTCTGGCGGAACCGCACGTCGGTGAGCGATCTCGCCGTCGACAGTCGCGTCTCCAGTGAGGTCGCCGCGGTTCACCGCCTCACCCAGAGACTAGCCGCCGCCGAGGCAGCCAATGCCCGCTGACGCCGCCTCGCTGGCAAAAGAGATTCGCCGCCGCCTGGGTCCTGTGCCGCAGCTATCCGCCTGGCCGCTGGTCTCGATCGTCGTGCTCAATCGCGATGGTGCCCCGTTGCTGCGACGGCTGCTGGCTGGGCTCGTCGAGTACACCGACTACCCGAGCCTCGAGCTGATCCTGGTCGACAACGGCTCCAGCGACGACTCGCTCGACTTCATCCGGCAGGTGGAAACGCCCTTCCCGATTTCGGTCGTCGCCAACCGGTACAACGAGAGCTTCTCCGACGGCTGCAATCAGGGCGCCGAGCTGGCGAGCGGCGATCTGCTCCTCTTCCTCAACAATGACGTCGAGCCTTTCGAGCCGGGCTGGCTGCGCGAGCTCGTCGCCTGCCTGCGGCAGTCGGAAGCCGGCGCCGTCGGTGCGACTCTGGTCTGCCTGGATGAGGAGCACGAGGCGAGTTTCCGCCACGGTTACGGCGTCCAGCACCGCGGCCTGGCATTCCGCGAAGAGGAGGGGATGATCCATCCGGTCCTCTACGGCTGGGAAGAGGATCCGCTCGACGATCGACTCGGCGAGGACATCGAGCGGGGCGCGGTCGCCGCTGCCTGCGTTCTGGTCGACCGTGGCGCCTTCAAGCGGGTCGGCGGCTTCACCCACGGCTATGTCTACGGGGCTGAGGACATCGACCTCTGCCTCAAGCTGCGCACGGCCGGGCTCGGCGTCCTCTGCAGCGGTCGCTCGGTCGCGATCCATCATCCGGTTTCCACCCGTCGCACCGCGCCCTTCGAGGAAGAGCGAGCGCGCAAGCTGGCCAATCGCCGGGTCCTCTGGGAACACTGGGGCCCGCGGCTGCGCCGCGAGTACGAGCTCGACCGGCTCGACGGAGGCGGCATCTGGGCGACAGATCCGGTCGATGCCGGGGAGGCCGGCGGGGCCGCCGCTGCGTTACCCACCAGAGAGGAAGTGGAGGCACTCAGCTTCTGCATCAAGGTCGCCGACCCCGATGCGATGGCGGATCTCGACGCGATCGCCGGCGAGTTGCGACAAGCCGGCCACCGCTGCCTGCTGCTGACGGGCAAGCATGCCGAAGACTCGGCCGGCCTCAACTACGATGTTGCGCTCCACGTCGAGCAAGGGATCCGCTATGCGCTGAAGCCCGGGCAGCTGAACGTGCTTTGGAGCGTAACCACACTCACCGGGCTCCAGGCGATCGAACGTACCAGCTACGACCTCGTTCTCTCCGGAAACGAAAGTCCCGACCGCTTTGTCGCCCACCTGGCCACAGCGGTAGAAGCGTGCATTCCGGATTCCAGGTTTGCACACAGGGTTGCCGAACGGCGGGCATCCTCACAGGCCCCTTAACCTGCTGGTACCTCGTCCGTCCTCGTCCATTGGCGGGATCCCTACCCCGGTGAGGACCGAGCGGAGTACCGGGTTTATATTGCTCACCATGCTCTGCCTGCACGCCGGCTGGCCGAGGACGGGAACCTCAACGCTTCAGGCGGCCCTTGCCCGGCACAGCAGTCCCTTGGCGGCCGCCGGTGTCGTTTATCCGGAGCGATGGAAGGTGGAGCGACTGGAATCTCATCACGGCCTCAACGATCTCCTGGCCGTGTCGCGCCAATCGGGCGATGCCTTTGAGGATTTCAAGCGCTTTCTGGTTTCACAGGGCGATCGAGACGTGTTGCTCTCCGCCGAGGGGATGACTGGCTGGGCTCGCTCGAGTGAGAAGCGCGAGGGGTTTCTGGAGCTGATCGCCGCCGCCCGCGAGGTGGCCCCGACGAGGTGCGTTTGGACTTTGCGCAGATTTGACGATACGTACGCCTCGATGTATTTGCTGCTGCTGGCGCTGGGTCGCGACTGCCCTCCGCCGGACGAGTACCTCGCCGAGATCCGGTTTCAAGATCCGCTCTTCGAGGGCATGCGTCAGGTCGAGGAGGCCACCGACGGCAATGTCGTCTATGTGAAGTACGACCCGCTCGGGGGCCACAATCGCCGGCTCCTCGATGCCTTTGAAGTTCCCGACGCGGTCGGCGTTGCGATTCGAGAGGAATTGCAGCGCGGGCCGGATCCGAGATCAAGCCTGAGTCACAAGGAGGCCGTTGCGTTTGCGAATGTGGAGGCGCTCTCGGCCGCCCGTCGCCACGACATCGGCCCGTACGTCGAGTTCTTCGAGCACGCGGAGATCGAGGAGTCGATGTCGCCGGGATTGGATCCAGGCGTCATAGACGAGACCGATCTGACGCAGTTGGTTGCCCATCTGGAGCGGGGGATGAATGCAGATGGATGACAATCGGCCGATAATCGTCGGCGGCTGCTATCGCTCCGGAACCTCGCTGGTCAGACGCCTGCTCGATTCCCACCCCCGCATCCATTGCGGCCCAGAGGTCAAGTTCTTTCGTGACTTCTACGCCGATTATCTCGATGCCGAGGACCCGATCGCTCACCTGCGTTTCATGAACACGGCCCGTTCGCTGCTGTCGGAGGACGAGCTGCTCGAGATCCTTGGCGGTGCGCTGGCGACGATGCACGAGCGCGCGGCACGCGATGCAGGCAAGCCACGCTGGGCCGACAAGGTCCCCGAGAATGTCGTCTTCCTCGACCAGTGGCAGCGTATTCTGGGCAACGAGTGGATCTTCCTACACGTGGTCCGCAATCCTTTGGACACTCTTGCCTCGATCGAGGAGGCCGGCTTTCCGAAGTCGATCCCGACCGGTCTCGACGCTCGAGTTGCCCTCTACGTCAGGTACGCCGAGGCCGGACTCCGCTTTGCCGAAGAGAACCCGGACCGCTACCTGCGGCTGCTCTACGAGGATCTGGTGGGCGACCCTGACGCGGCTGTCCGCGGGCTGATGACGAACCTGGGTGAGTACTTCCAGTCAGAGCAGCTGGCGATCAACGCCACGCCTCATCGCCCCGGCCTGGAGGATCCCAAAGCAGCGACAACCTCGGAGATCCACGGCGATGGCGTCGGCCGCTGGCGCCGGGTGCTGAGCGAAGAGCAAGCAAAATCGATTGCCGAGAGGACCTCGGAGATCTGGGCACGGTTGGACCCCGAGGGCCACCATCGCGTTGTGCCTGCCGAGCTATAGTCGCCCCGATGTTGTACCTGCATTGTGGGTGGGGTAGAACCAGCACGTCCAGCCTTCAGGCTGCTCTCTACGCCAATCGGGATCGCCTGGCGGCTGCCGGGGTCGTGTACCCGGACAAGTGGAGGGCGGCCACTGTTCCGGCCCATCATCGGCTTAATGACCTTGTGAATGATTCGCCCGGGTCTGTGAGTGCGCTCGACGATTTCCGACGCTTCTTAGTCAGCAACGCTGATCGAAACGTGTTGTTTTCGGCCGAGAGGATCACCGGATGGCTGTTGTCGAGTGAGAGGCAGGAGGCCTTTCTGAGACTTCTTGTTGCTGCACAGGGCGTGACGCCGACGAGGTGCATTTGGACCCTGCGTCGCTTCGATCAACTTCTTGAGTCGCTCTACCTGCTCATGCTCTGGCACGGCAACGACCTTCCCCCGCCGGCTGCATACCTTCGCAGGCGGATGGAGGGACCCGTATTCGAAGGCATGCGGCGAGTGGAGGATCTCGCTGGCATCCAAGTCGCCTATGTCAAGTACTGCCCCGATGGCGCACACAATGGAGAGCTTCTCCATACCTTTGGTATTTCCGACTCGATTGGAGCAATCATCCGAGAGGAACTCGAGCGCGGGCCTCGCCTAAATATCAGTCCCAGCCACAAGGAGGCCGTTGCGCTTGCGAGTGCCGAGGAGCTCTCGGAAAGAGCCCGGGTAACATTGGATGTAGACAGGCTGCGGGCGGCGTTCAAAAACAAAAGCTTCCGGTTTGATCGTGACCGGCGCTGTGAGCTAGTCTCAGAGGCCGCGAAGAGAAATGTGCACAAACGGGCGCTCGCGGCGGCCCGCCGGTATGGGATCGAGTCATACTGCGAGTTCTTTGAGGGCGCCTCGATAATCGCGTCTGAGTCATATGGATTGGATGCGGCCATAATCGACAACGAAGAGCTCAAGCGCTTGGTGGCCCACCTTGGCCTTTCGAAGCCCCCATAGCGGCGATCTGGGCCTCGCACGGCAAGGACCGTTACTTCATCGCTTCCCGGACACGCTCGAACATCGCGTACTCCGGCTTCAGCACCTCTCGCAGATGGTCGAGTTCCTCCTCATCGAGCACCACTTTCTCATCGTGTCTTCGCTCGTGCTTCTCTTCCAGCTCCAGTTCGAGTGTCGTGGCAAGCATTTTCAGATCCTCCGAGAAAGTTTCCGTGAAGCAGACCGCCGAGCAGGCCAGCGCATTCTCCGCCGCCTCGACCGGGTCCATGCGTTCCGAGAACATGAAGACCTGCGTCAGCAGGAGTTGAGGGGGGAGTTGTCTCAGGAAATCTTGGAAGCCGTTCCCCATGTGTTTCGCGAGCAGCTGGAGTTTGTCCACGGCCGGCTCGACATCGCGGGCCGTGGGGTTGGCACGGGCCCAGAGAAACTGTCGGTAGTAGGAGATCACCCGCGCCGCCGGGTCGCGAAGAATCGTCACGGTGAAAGTATGCGGAGGGAGTTGAAGGCGGTAGGCCGGCGTGTGGGAGTTGGCGAAAAAGTAATCCCCTTCTGAGATCAGCTTGGAATCCGATCGCACAAATTTCAGACCGTTCCTCGTGGTCGCCGAAGAATTGAACATCGCCGGGAGGTTCAGGCCCGCAAGCCCCCAGAACGCGGCGTTCAAGCTCGTCCCCGCGGTTTTGCGGACGTGGTGGTGATAGACGCGCTCGTATGCCGGGTTCAACTGGATCGCCGATGCGCAAAGATACGACCGCGGTCCGGCGTGCTCGCCGCTCGCTGCAATTCGAACCC
Organism: Solirubrobacterales bacterium; assembly: GCA_036376775.1. Lineage (GTDB taxonomy): Bacteria > Actinomycetota > Thermoleophilia > Solirubrobacterales > 70-9 > VRUE01. The sequence continues at coordinate 16,407 of DASUZP010000158.1, forward strand.
CGCCGCTTCGAGATGGCTTTCCAGCATGGCCAGGCTGTAGCGCTCGTCAACCAGGTCGCTGTGGTAAAGAATGAGCATCTGCTCGATTATGCGGAGCGTCTCGATTGAGGCTCCCATCAAGATCGGGAACTCCGCTCCCTCGCAGTTGAGCTTTGCCAGGGTGCAGCGATCGACCGCATGGCCGCGCAGGTAGCCTGCCAGCGTCTCCGCACGCACAGGCTCGCCGCCCGCCTGTAATGGTTTCGTGATCGTATGACCCCAATTGCCGGCCGGGTTGTGGTGCAGGCGGACCTCGCCGGGGCGGTCGCTGAGCGCCATGTGGGCTGCCTCTACGTTCGTCAGCCCGTTCAGTCCGACGTTGTGGACAAGCAGCTCATAGCTCTCTCGGCAGGCCTCAACCGCAAGCACGCGGCCGCTGGGGGCGATGCCGGCTGCCAGCAGGGTGAAGCCCCCGATGTGCGCGCCGATGTCGAGTATCACGCCGTCCCGGGGCGGTTCGTGGGGACGGGGACGCGGCTGGTGCAACCACTCCATCCAAGGCTGAATGGCCTGCTCGTCGACGGTACCCTCGCGATAGGCGATCCGCAGCCCGTCCTCGCCGAAGTCCTTGATCCGAAGCGGGACGCGGGAGTGCGTCATTGAGGCGATTGTATCCGGTAGCCTGATTCTCCGATTCGTACTCTGGGCCTGGGCTATAGTCATCCGCCATGCTGTACGTCCATTGCGGTTGGCCGAGGACGGGTACCTCCAGCCTCCAAGCAGCACTGTTCGAGCGCAGGGATCTGTTGGCCGCCGCCGGCATTGTGTATCCAGACCGCTGGAGGGGTTCGACGATGGGTCATGCCCATCACGGGCTCTCCGATCTGTTACTGGGTTCGCTCGAGTCCGAGAGTGCGTTCGACGAGCTCGAGCGCTTTCTGGATGCCAACACCGAGCGGAGCGTGCTGCTCTCCGCCGAGGGCCTCACCAACTGGCTGCAGTCGAACGAGAAACTGGAGACCCTGTTGAGCTTCTTCGCCGCGGTCCGGGGGGTGACGGCCACGAGGTGCATCTGGACTCTGCGCAGATACGACGAAGCGCTCATCTCAGAGTACCTGGCACAGCTGGCGTTCGGTCTCAGGATCCGTCCGTTGACCGAGCGGGTCGGCGACATCCCAGATCCAGACATGCAGTTCGCGGGGATGTGCAGGGTCGAGGAAGCGGTCGGCAACGAAGTCACCTACGTAAAGTACGGTTCCACCGGAGGGCACAACATCTCGCTCTTGCGTTGCTTCGAGATGCCGGATGAGCTGATCGATGAGATTTGTCAGACGCTGGAACGCAGCCCCCGGCTGAACGTAGGCGTGACCCAGAAGCAGGCCGTTGCACTGCTCAACCCAGAGGCGCTGTCGGCCAGATCCGGCGTCGAGTTCGACGGATCCGCGGTGCGAGCCGCGTGGCGACGCGGCGACCTCGATTTCGAGCAGGATCGGCGCTGCGCTCTGCTCGCAGCCGACTCGAGACGGGCACTTCACGACCGGGCGCTGGCGGCGGCGCAAAGACAGGGCTTCGATCTCTATGCGGAATTCTTCGGCAATGAAAAGATCTTCGGGCCTGCGTCCGTCTCGCTTGTCCCGGCAGAGCTGACCGACGCGGACTTGCAGCAGCTGGTCGCTTCGTGCGTCCCATCCAGCCCTGAGGCGCGTTTGACATGACCGTTGCTCCGACCGGCCGGCAGCTCTATCTCGACCTGCTGAAGAAGTGCCTGACGCGATACGACCTGGAGGCGGGGGCTGACCTCGATAAACGACGCGAAGGACGCGATGTGTCCCCCGCCGCCGAGACGATGATCGGGCTCCATCGCCTCGAGAACATCGAGCAATGCCTGAAGGACGTCATCCAGGACGAGATCCCCGGGGACCTGATCGAAACCGGTGTGTGGCGCGGGGGTGCAGCGATATTCATGCGGGCGGTGCTGGCGGCGTATGGGGTCGGCGACCGCACGGTCTGGGTTGCCGACTCGTTCGAAGGACTACCGAAGCCGGATCCGGAGAAGTACCCCAGCGATCGAGACTCGCGACTTTGGAAGGTACCTGCGCTGCGCGTCTCATTGCAAGAGGTGAAAGCCAACTTCGCCAAGTACGGTTTGCTCGATGACAATGTCCGGTTCTTGCCGGGCTGGTTCAGGGACACGCTCCCCGACGCCCCGGTCGAGCGCCTGGCGCTGCTGAGGCTGGATGGCGACCTCTACGAGTCGACCATTCAAGCCCTCGATTCGCTCTACCCCAAGCTGTCTCCGGGCGGCTTTGCGATAGTCGACGACTATGGCGCGGCGGAGGCGACTGCAGAAGCCGTAAACGACTATCGCGCCAGACACGGCATCGACGACGAGCTGGTGCGGATCGACTGGACCGGTGTTTTCTGGCGCCGCTCATGATGCCGGTGCGGGCGCGAGCGTGAAGCCGTCCGGTTGAGCGCCCTCGGGCAGCTCGCGGTCCTTCGGCCCGATGCAGTTGAGCACGTTTCCCCCGTGCACTGCGATCAGCCATGCCCGCATCGATTCGTCCTGGACGGTCGGGTAGTGCTGGTGGAGGCGCACGTGGGCCGCACCTTGGTCTTTCTTCCCGAGTATCGAGAGGCGCTCATATGGTGCGTATAGCCGCTGCAGGCTCGAGTGGCCGCTGCCTCTCACGGTCCTCGGCAGATCGCGTCCGGGCCGCTCGAAGAACGAGTGGAACGAGCTGTTCTGCATCCAGTCCGCGTAGAGCCTGCGCTGCGGCACGTCCAGCCGGTAGCCGCGCGGAAAGTTGACCAGCAGGTGCTCCTGGCGCGACCGGTGAAACGAGTCCGCGTAGTCCTGGATGGCCTCGACGTAGCCGTCTGCGATGGCGTCATCGCTGTCGAGTCGAGTGGTGATGAGCACGTCGGCATCGGAGCGCACCGCCGCCCTGACGGCGGCGAGCGGCCGGCGATCCTCGCTCGTCATGACGATCCTCATCGAAGGCATGCGGCGTTCCTCCGCGCGCAGCTGCTCCAGTGCCTCTGGATCGGTGGTCTCGTCGCAGAGGAGCAGCCAGGTGAAGGCGTCAGTGGTTTGCGCGGCCACCGCCGGGAGGGTGAATCGCCGCAGGAGGTCGACGCGCTCCTCGAGCCAGGCTGAGGTGAGGTCCCTGCCCATCCGCACCGAGAATTGCGTTTCAAGCAGGTGCTGGATCGAGAGCATCGGGAGTCAGGCGGTAGCCGACGGCAGACGCCAGGGTTGCGAGCCTGTGTCGATAGGTGTGATTGTGGGCGACGATGCGCTGGAGATGGCTGACGATCTCACCGTGGCGCAGATCGTCGGCCAGCAGCCGGTCGATCTCCGCTCGGACGCCGTCGCCGTCCTTGACGATCGGGATGAGGTTCTGGGTGCGCGGCCCCATCCCGCCGACGCCGAAGTCGTGGATCGTCGCGAACTCATGGGGCGTGATCACCGCGGCGCCGGCGGCCGCGGCATCGAAGACGACCGGCGCCGCGAACGTGGCCGAGCCGATCTCGGCGTCGGCGCCGATAACCACCTTCGCCCGACAAAGGGCAGCGGCACGGCTCTCCGCGGGGGGCGACGGCGCGATCCGATCGCCTAAATCCGGCGGTAGGCCTTCCAGCTCACCGCTCGCGACGATGCGCAGGCCGCGGTCCGCGGCCCCGC
>DASUZP010000159.1:0-4662 GCA_036376775.1 Solirubrobacterales bacterium
TCCGTCTCGACGCCCTGCAGAGCCGCTTCGACGTGGCGCGGCTGCCCTACTCGCTGAAGGTGCTGCTGGAGAACGTGTTGCGGTTGGAGGACGGCGTGTCGGCGAGCGCCGCCGATGTCGATGCGATCGCGAGCTGGGACGCGTCAGCCGAGCCCAGTGCCGAGATTCCCTACCAGCCGGCGCGGGTGCTGATGCAGGACTTCACCGGCGTGCCGGCCGTGGTCGACCTGGCGGCGATGCGCGACGCGATGGCCGAGATCGGCGGCGATCCCGAGAAGATCAACCCGCTGGTCGACGTCGACCTGGTGATCGACCACTCGGTCCAGGTCGACGCCTTCGGCAACGAGCGCGCCTTCGCGGTCAACGCCGAGCGCGAGTTCGAACGTAACCGCGAGCGCTACTCCTTCCTCAAGTGGGGCCGCGAGGCTTTCGACAACTTCAGCGTCGTGCCGCCGGCGACCGGGATCTGCCACCAGGTCAACCTCGAGCACATCTCCCAGGTCGTCTACAGCTCCGAGCGCGCCGGCACGCTGCAGGCCTACCCCGACACGCTGGTCGGCACCGATTCCCACACGACGATGGTCAACGGGCTCGGCGTGCTCGGCTGGGGGGTCGGCGGGATCGAGGCCGAGGCGGCGATGCTGGGCCAACCGGTCTCGATGCTGCTGCCACAGGTGGTCGGCTTCAAGCTCGACGGCGAGCTGCCGCAGGGGGCGACCGCGACCGACCTGGTCCTGACCGTTACCGAGATGCTGCGCGAGCACGGCGTCGTCTCCAAGTTCGTCGAGTTCTTCGGGCCGGGCCTGTCCACGCTGGGCCTGGCCGATCGGGCGACGATCGGCAACATGTCGCCGGAGTTCGGCTCGACCTGCGCGATCTTCCCGATCGATGCCGAGACGCTGCGCTACCTCGAGCTGACCGGGCGGCCGACCGAGACGCTCGAGCTGGTCGACGCCTACGCGCGCGAGCAGGGCATGTTCCACGACGCTTCCAGCCCGGACCCGGTCTTCTCGGCGACGCTGGAGCTGGATCTGCGCGAGGTCGAGCCGAGCATCGCCGGGCCGAAGCGGCCGCAGGACCGAGTGCCGCTGGTGGAGGCGAAGGAGGCATTCCTGGAGGCGATGAACGAGTTCGACCCCGAGGCGGCGGAGCGGATGGGCAACGGCGTCGACGAGGCGAACGACGAGTCCTTCCCCGCCTCCGATCCGCCCGCCGAGGACCATGACGACGAGCGCGGCAGACCGCGACCGGCGCTCAGCGGCGCCCCGGCGGCGACGCTCGCCGGCGGCAGCGGCGACCAGATCGAGGTGACCCTGGAGGACGGGACGATGGTCGAGCTCGACCACGGTCGGGTCGTGATCGCGGCGATCACGAGCTGCACCAACACCTCCAACCCTTCGGTGATGATCGGCGCCGGCCTGCTCGCCCGCAACGCCGTCCAGCGCGGGCTCGAGCGCAAGCCCTGGGTGAAGACGTCGCTTGCACCGGGCTCGACCGTGGTCACCGACTACCTCGAGAAAGCCGGGCTGACCGAGTACCTGGACCGGCTCCAGTTCAACCTCGTCGGCTACGGCTGCACCACCTGCATCGGCAACTCGGGGCCGCTGCCGGCGGAGATATCGGCAGCCGTGGAGAAGAAGGACTTGGCTGTCTGCGCGGTGCTCTCTGGGAACCGTAACTTCGAGGGCCGCATCAACCAGGACGTCAAGGCCAACTACCTGGCCAGTCCACCGCTCGTCGTCGCCTACGCGCTCGCCGGCCGCATGGACCTCGACCTGACCTGCGAGCCGCTGGGCGAGGGCAGCGACGGCGAGCCGGTCTACCTGAGCGATATCTGGCCCGACCCGGTCGAGGTGAAGGAGCTGGTCGGTCGCTCGATCGCCTCTGAGATGTTCACCCGCAACTACGGCGGCGTGCTCGAGGGGGACGAGACCTGGAAGGCGGTCGCGGTGCCCGAGGGCGACCGCTATACCTGGCCCGACTCCACCTACGTGCGCAAGCCCTCCTTCTTCGACGGGATGCCGCCGCAGCCGCCGGCGGTCGAGCCGATCACAGGCGCCCGGGTGCTGGCCCTGCTCGGCGACTCGATCACGACCGATCACATCTCACCGGCGGGCGCGATCAAGAAAGCGAGCCCGGCGGGACAGTGGCTGATCGAGCAGGGGGTCGAGCCGCGCGACTTCAACTCATATGGCTCGCGGCGCGGCAACCACGAGGTGATGATCCGCGGCACCTTCGCCAACATCCGCCTGCGCAACCTCCTGGTCGAGCGCGCCGGCGGGTTCACCCGCCGCTTCCCCGGCGGCGGGGAGACGACGATCTTCGAGGCGGCGACGGCCTACGCGGCGGAAGGCGTATCGCTCGTCGTCCTCGCCGGCAAGGAGTACGGATCGGGCTCCTCGCGCGATTGGGCCGCGAAGGGGACGAAGTTGCTCGGCGTCCGCGCGGTGATCGCCGAGTCCTTCGAGCGGATCCACCGCTCCAACCTGATCGGCATGGGCGTCCTGCCACTCCAGTTCCCCGCGGGCGAGTCGGTCGAAACGCTTGGGTTGAGCGGTGAAGAGGTCTTCGACGTCGGCGACTTGCAGAACGGCGAGGCGAAGACGGTGACGGTGAGCGCCGGAGAGGTCGAGTTCGAGGCAACCGTTCGCCTGGACACTCCCAACGAGGTCACGTACTTCCAAAACGGCGGCATCCTGCAGACCGTTTTACGGAACCTGAAGTAGTAGCGACCGTGGTCGTTCTGGCGTGCGCCGGACCAAGCGAGGCAAGGACGCAAAGAGCCGGAGTAGTTCACTACTTCGGCGACTGAGGACGCCGCATCGCGCCGGTCCGCCGCCGCCAGAACGACCACGGCGCAGCGGGGCCGCGGGAGGCAGGGGGTCCGCGCGACCCTCACTGCACCTATGCGTCGGTAGCCAGGGAGGGATGCCGACGCGCCTGTTCACTCGAACGGGACTGCTCGAGACGAACAGTCACTGTCTACCTATAGCGCCTGCGAGCGCTGGGGTCAAGGCATCTTGAGCGGATCTACGGGGTTTTCCACCACTTTTTGCGGAGAATCCCCGATGCCCCAGCCACGCCTCTCAATTAACTCGATCCCGATCACGCTGCCGACCGGGCCGACCGGAGTGAGGGTGGCGGCGAGCAGGGTGTAGGGCGCCTCGCGCCTCACGCAGGCGATCCAGATGACGATGCAGAGGGCGACGAAGCCCAACCCATGCGCCCACCCGAACACCATCGTCTCCGTGTCGAAGCCAGGCACCAGCCAGAAGACGATCAACCCAGCAAAGATAGCCAGCTCCACATAGGAGATCAGCTTCACATGCGCAAACAGCTTCCCCGGAACAGGCTTCCTCATCACCAACTCAAGCTACTCCGCGAGCGACGCTGACGCCCCGTGAAGGGAGGGCAGGGGGTGTCCGGTCGGCAGCGGCGTCCTCTTTTTCGCCCCACAGCTCGCGCTTGAGGGTTCGCCGTCCTTGAATCCTGCGCATCTCGCGTGGGTGGCGGGGGGAGGGGGGGTGTTCGGCCGGGTGAGGCCGCTAACACCACCCTCCCCCCGCCGGGACCCGCGCGCTTAGGCACCGGGGGTCAAGGCCGTGAGCACGATCCGCTCCTGCTCCCGAGCATGCGCGACCGAGTACCCCTCGCCCGGGCTGGCCCGGGTGGGGCGACCGACGTAGCCGAGTTCGACGCCCTCCGGCATCAGGTCGGGGAGGCGGCGCGACATCACCTTCCAGCAGCCCATGTTGCGCGGCTCCTCCTGCGCCCAGACGATCTCCTTCAGGTTGGGGTAGGAGGAGATCAGCTCGCTCAACTGTTCCTTGGCGAAGGGGTAGAGGAGCTCGACCCGGGCGATCGCCACGTTCTCGGCTGCCTCGCGCCGCTCGCTGGCGTCGATGTCCCAGTAGATCTTGCCGGTGCAGAGCACCAGGCGCTCGACCTTCTCGCGTCGCTCCGCGGCGGCCGGGTCGTCGAGGATGAAGTGGAACTGGCCGCCGGTCAGCTGATCGACGGTGGCGGCCGCGCGGTCGAGTCGCAGCAGACCCTTGGGGGTGAAGACGATCATCGGTCGCGGCTTGCGGATCAGCGCCTGGCGTCGCAGCAGGTGGAAGTACTGGGCGGCGCTGCTCGGATTGGCGATGCGGATGTTGCCCTCGGCCGCCAGCGCCATGAAGCGCTCGATGCGGGCGCTGGAGTGCTCCGGGCCGGAGCCCTCATAGCCGTGTGGCAGCAGCAGGGTGAGTCGGCTGGTCTGTCCCCACTTCGCCTCGCCCGAGACGATGAAGCTGTCGATGATCACCTGGCCGGCGTTTGCGAAGTCTCCGAACTGCGCCTCCCAGAGGACGAGGGCGTTCGGGGTCGCTGCCGAGTAGCCGTACTCGAAGCCCAGGCAGGCGATCTCCGAGAGCGGGCTGTTGTAGAGCTCGAAGGGCGCCGTCGAGTCGGCCAGGTTCTGCATCGGACAGTAGGGAAGGCCGGTCTTCTCGTCGTGGAGGACGAGGTGGCGATGGGAGAAGGTGCCGCGCTCGGTGTCCTGCCCGGTGAGCCGAATGTGCACTCCTTCGCTCAGCAGCGAGGCGAAGGCGAGCGCCTCGGCGTGGCCGAATTCGACCCCGCCGTCCTCCAGCGCGTCGATCCGCTTCGACAGCGGTTTGC
>DASUZP010000160.1:0-16140 GCA_036376775.1 Solirubrobacterales bacterium
CAGATTCCGGCGATCGCAGGCGGGGCCGGGTCGGTGATCAAGTTCAAGCTCACCATCGGCCGCAAATTCACCTATAAGGGCAAGAGGGAGAGTTACCTGACCGCCAGCTGTCCGACTGCCCACTACTTCACCGAAGGGGAAATTCTCTTCAGCGACGATTCCATGCTGAAGGGGGTCCACGTTTTGCCTTGCACTCCGAAGGGCTAGTTGCCGCTTTGAATCGGTCTACACAACACGCCGAACTCGCAGGGTCCGCTCAGAGCGGCGAAGCGCGAAGATCGTCGCCTGCACCGCGAGCGCTGCTACCAGCGCAGTCGCAAACGCCGCGGGGCCGCCGAGCGAGTCCAGGCTGGAGGCGAGCACGAAGCAAAAGGTGGCGAAGCCATAGAAGCCGACGAGGAAGTTCCGCAGCAGCAGCCTGACCTGACCGAAGCCACCGTGGGCGTAGGTGAACACCGCCAACACACTGGCGATGACCGGGAACGGGGCCAGAAGTCCGCTGAGGCTCGGGCCGAGGGCGCCCGAGGCGGCGGTGAGTGCGACTACCAATGCCAGAGCCGCAAGCGCCCGCGCCGGCAGGTCCCACCAGGGCGGCGCTGCGACGACGGCCGGCGTTGCCGTGCGTGCCGGGAGCAAGGCCAGGCCCACGGCGAAGCAAGCCGCGACGAAGACCAATGAGACCCCGGGTGGCAGGTCGAGCAGCTGCAGGAACGCGACGCCCAGAAGGAACGCAGCCCAGCCGGCGAGCAGGCTCGGCATGGGCCCGATTCGCTCCGATGCCCTTCCGTAGACGACGACGAACAGCGTCAGTGCTGCCAGGCCGAGCAGCGTGCCGGCAGCCGCCTCTGCCCCGAAATGGCGGCCGTGGACAAGCGTGAGTACGACGAGAATCGGGCCCGCGACGACGGGGAGCCCCCCGAGGACGCCGGCGACGGCGACTCCCCACCTGCGGCCGGCAAGCGACACGGCGACCACGCAGAGGGGAGCCAGCAGCAGCTTCGCCAGCACGACCGCCACCGCTCAGGCCCTGTCTACGGTCACGTCAAGTCCGCGGTCGCCGTACGGTCCACCGAGATCGCCGACCTCTGAAGAAGGCTGCACAGCATGCATTTATCAGCCTACGGCCCCGACCGTTGAGCGCCTGGCGCCATGCCTTGTCGATGTCGATGATCGCCTGCCTGTCCGCCGACCCGCCGCCGTATCACGAGGTGCGCAACGGCCTGATCGCCCGCTGGGTCGATACCCCGGGATGACTTCGCACAAGCGGCGGGCGTTCCCGAGCACCAAAAGAAGCCGTCGAATTCAGCCCTCCTGTGAGCGCCAGTCTGCCGCCCGCATCGAATACACCACGCTGTCGAAGTACCGGCCGTTGACCTGTTTCGCTTTTCGCAACGTCCCCTCCTGCCGAAACCCCAAGCGCTCCGGTATCGCGCGGCTACGCCGATTCTCGACAGCGGCGCGAATCTCAACCCGGTCCAGTTCCCAAACGCCCAGCGCGTGGTCGACCAGCGCCCGGACGGCAGCGGTCATCGCTCCCCTGCCCTCGCTTTTGGCGCCGAGCCAGTAGCCGAGGCGGGTAGCCCGATTCTTCCAGTCGACCCCGGTAAAGCCGATTACCCCCGCGATCCTCCCATCGATAACGACAGCGGCCTGAAAGCCATTGTTCTCGGCGGCCTGAGCCTCGCTCTCACGGATGAACCTGACCGTGTCGTCGAAGGTCTGGTTTGCGGCCCACCACAGCCATTGCGCAAGCCGGTCCCGATCCATCTCGATCAGGGAATGAAGCTCCTCTGCATCGGTCTCGACGAGTGGGCGAAGTTCGAGTCCTTCGAGGTCTGAGCCGTCCCGGGCGAGCTGGTCGAGGAGTCGGGCCAGCGCCACGAGGTCCAGCCTCATCGCGGTCGAGCCGTCGGGCAGCTTGTCGTCGCCCACGTAGACGTTTGCAATCCCGAGCGCGGACGTGGGGGCGATGTCGCGCTCGACCGAGTCGCCGACGTAGAGAATCTCGTGGCGCTTGCAGCCCGCGCGCTCGAGTGCCTTCTCGAAGAGCCCGTCGCTCTTCGATGCCTGCTCGCCGGCCGAGGTCACAAGAAGGTCGATGCTTGGCGCGATGCCCAGGCGTTCGATCGTCGTCAACTGCGCGTCGTGCGGCCCCTCGCTGATCACCATCGCCGAGAGTCCTGCCCGCTTTGCCGCTGTCAGCGCTTCGCGGGCGCCGGGCTTCAGTTCGAGCGCCCCACCGAGAGCCGCGTTGTAGACGTCCAGCAACCGGTCGAGGTGCGGGTCGGGATCGAGGGAGAAGGCGGCGAGCAGTGCCCCGAAGCGCTCGGCACGGTATTCGCGCGACGTCTTCGGCTGCGCGAAGTGCCCGCTCCGCGTAGCCCGCAGGATCTCGCCGTAGACCTCGCGGAGGTCGTCCACTCCGATCCCGAGCTGCCGCTCGATTTCGTCGAAGACGATCTCCGACGCCCGACTTGAGGCCCGCTTGAAGTAATGCAGCGTGTCGTCTAGATCGAAGCCGATCCAGCGCAGGCCAGGGGGGAGCTTCTCCGTCATCGACCGACCGATCCCGGCACAAGATAGCGGGCGCCCGCCAGCCGATCGAGTAGAAGTTGGGGCATGGTCGATCGGGCATCCGACGCGCGGATCGTGGTGGTGACCGGCGTCAGTCGTCGGGCGGGGATCGGCTTCGCGATCGCGCGGCGTCTGCTTCGGGACGGGGCGAAGGTTCTGCTCCACTCGTTTTCTGCACACGACGCCGGGCAGCCTTGGGGGGCGGATCCTGGCGGGATGGGTGCGCTCCTCGGCGAGCTCGGGGGCCCTTCGGATCGCCTTCGCCACATCGAGGCCGACCTCGGCGACCCCGACGCCGCGCGGCAGGTGATCGAGGCGGCGGTCGACGCTTTCGGCGCAGTCGACGCCCTCGTGGTGAATCACGCTCACGGTTCCAAACAGTCGCTCGAGGCCGTGACCGTCGAGGATCTCGACCGAGCCTGGAGCGTGAACGCCCGCGCCGCGGTCCTTCTCGCCCAGGCGTTTGCCGCGAGCCATGACGATGACCGGGCGGATGGCCGGATCGTGCTGTTCGTCTCCGGTCAGCACCTCGGCCCGATGTCCGATGAGCTGCCCTACGTGATCGGCAAGGGCGCCGTGCAGCAGGTCACCCGCACGCTCGCCGACGAACTCGCCGATCGCGGGATCACGGTCAACGCGATCAACCCGGGGCCGGTCGACACCGGTTGGCCCTCAGCCGAGCTGCGCGAGCGCCTGCGTTCCGCCTTCCCGGCTGGCCGTTGGGGATGCCCCGAGGACATCGCGCCGATCGTCGCCTGGCTCGTCTCGGAAGACAGCGCCTGGATGACTGGCCAGACGATCGACGCGGAGGGCGGCTTCCGCCGCTGATTCGTTTGCGAGGAGGGTGGGCCGGGGGCCGGTCAACCAAGCTCCGCGACGATCAGGCGCAGGCCGACGTCGAGCTCCGGCAGCTCGCACAGGTGCTCGTAGCGCTCGTCCCAGGCGCCGCTCTCGAGGTCCGCGGCGAGCCGCTCCCGTCCCGCTTGCCTCGCCTGCTCCGAGATGCTTTGCCAGACCCACATCGGCCGCACCACCTCCTCGTCGTGGCCGGATCAGCCATAGGATCGAATCCCGTACCGATCCCCGAAAGGCTCAGATGGTGCGCGTCGAGCTCCTCAATGTCGGTTGGTTCACCGCGCCCGCCTCGCTCATGCGCCGGGGCGAGCCGGAGGGCCAACCGTTCCGGTTCCCGGTTCCCGCCTACCTCGTCGAGACCGAGCAGCAGCGGATCCTGATCGACACCGGGCTGAATCCGGCCGCGGTCGCCGACCCCGCCGCCTTCTACGGATCGGATGCGATGGGTCTGTTCGCCTTCGAGCAGGAGCTGAGCATCGCCGAGCAGGTCGACCTCGACACGCTGACGATGGTCGTTCTCACCCACCTGCATTGGGACCACGTCGGTGGCCTGCCCCTCGTGCCGGCGTCGATTCCGCTGGCGATCCAGCGCCGCGAGTGGGAGGCCGGGCACGACCGCGACGCGGTGAAGCGCAACTTCTACGCCCCCCGCGACTATGTCGGCGAGGAGCGTCGCCTCGTCCTCGTCGACGGCGATCGCGATCTCCTCGGCGACGGTTCGATCGAGCTCCTGCTCACGCCCGGGCACACGCCCGGCCACCAATCGGTGCGCATCGGCGATCTCGTGCTCGGCGCCGACGTCGCGCACTTTGCCGCCGGGCTGGACGACCGCCGCTTCCCCCTGTTCGCCGACGACCACGAGGAGCAGGGTCGTTCGGCCGACCGTTTGTGCGGCTTGCGCGACGCCGGCCTCACGGTCATGCCGGGCCACGACCCCGACGTCCTGCGCCCCGGTCCGCTGACCGCATGATCCTCGGTCTTCCCCGAGCCGTGCCGACGGTCGACCACGCCGTTTGCTTCAATCGGACGACCAGAGAAAGGAGGTGGTCCTGACTTGATTCACATGCTTGAGGGGACTCTGGAGGTGCTGGGCCGCTAGGCGCCGCACTGGTTCGGGCGCCCGGTGGAATCCACCCCGGGCACCGGCGAGCTTCGGGAGGCGGGTCTTGTCCCACCCGTTCGCGGTTCCCGCGTTCGTCTCCAAGCACCAGGCCAGGGCCGCCTTCGGGTGGCCCTGGCTCTTTTTACGCCGGGTTATCGAGCAGGCTGCGAGCGCACTCGGCGATCGTGTCGTCGAGCGGACGGGGGGACCAGCCGAGGCGGGTCCTCGCCTTCTCGCTCGAGAGCTCGTTTTTCTTGCCCAGCTGGCCGACGATCGAACGGATGCCGGGATCGAAGATCGCCATCGCGCGGACGAGCAGCTTCGGCACGGATCGGGTCGGGACCTTGGCTGCGTCGTCGCCGAGGCGATCGCGCAGGACAGCGGCGACTTCGGCCATCCACATGAAGCGCTCGGACGCGATGAAGCGCTCGCCGCCGGCCTCGGGCTCGGTCATCGCCTTGATCTCCAGGTCGGCGACGTCGCGCACGTCGACGAAGCTGAAGCCGATCTGCGGTATGCCCGGAATGCCGCCCAACAGCCGTTCGATCGCCTGCAGCGAGAAGGAGCGATCGTCGCTCAGCACAGGGCCGACGATCGCGCCCGGATTGACCGTGGCCAGCTTCTCCGTCGCGCCCCGCTCGCGCATGAAGTCCCAGGCTGCCCGCTCGGCGATCGTCTTCGAGCGGGCGTAGTGGGAGAGGCGCGGGTTGTCCGGGTCGCTCCAGTTCTGCTCGGTCAGTGGCCCCGAGGCCGGTTTGTCGCCGCCGGTGATCGCGGCCACCGAGGAGGTGACGACGATGCGCTCGACGCCGGCGTCGAGGCTCGCCCGCAGGACGCGCAGGGTTCCGTCCCGCGCCGGCACGATCAGCTCGTCGGGATCTTTCGGTTGCACCGGCGGGAAGGGCGAGGCGACGTGAAGGACGTAGTCGCATCCCTCCACGGCCTGCTCCCAGCCAGTGTCGTCGAGCAGGTCGGCGGCCAGCACCGCCAGGCGATCGCCGGGGTCGACCTGCGATGCCACTGCGGCCCGGACCTCTGCCTCGCGCCCGAGGTCGCGCACGGTGGTGCGCACCCGGTAGCCGCGCTTCAGCAGTTCGACCACACACCAGCCGCCGAGGAAGCCGGAACCCCCAGTGACCAAGACCGTCTTAATGTTCCCCGGCGAGCTCTCCACGTGAACTGCGCAGTATGACGTGAGAGGATCTAGATGCCGATGACCGACTTCCTAGTCAAGCGCGACGATTTCCGCGAGTGCCGTGTGGTCGAGGGAGCGCCGCCCGCGCTCGAGCCGGGCCAGGCGCTGCTCCGGGTCGAGAGCTTCGGCCTAACCGCCAACAACGTCACCTACGCGGTCTTCGGCGAGGCGATGTCCTACTGGGACTTCTTTCCCGCCGAGGAGGGCTGGGGTCGGGTTCCGATGTGGGGGTTCGCGGAGGTCGAGCGCAGCGAAGCGGCCGGTGTCGAGCCCGGCACGCGGCTGTACGGGTACCTGCCGCCGTCCTCGCACCTGGTCGCCACCCCGGCCGACGCCGGCGAGGCCGGCTTCGTCGACGGCTCGCCGCACCGGGCCGCGCTGCCCTCGGCCTACCACCGCTACCTCGCGACCGGGGCCGACGCCTTCTACCGGCCCGACACCGAGGCGATCCAGATGCTGCTGCGGCCGCTTTTCTTCACCTCCTTCCTGATCGACGATCAGCTCGCCGACGAGAGCCTGGCGACCCGCGGGCCGGTGTTGATCTCCAGCGCCTCGAGCAAGACGGCGATCGCCGCCGCTTTCATGCTGGCCCAGCGCGACGGCGTCGAGCTCGTCGGCCTGACCTCGCCGCGCAGCGCCGAGTTCGTCGAGGGGCTGGGGATCTACGGCCGCACCGTCACCTACGACGCGATCGACTCGCTCGAGCGCGGATCCGCCACCTTCGTCGACGTTGCCGGCGACGGCGACGTGCGCCTCGCGGTCCACTCGCACTACGGCGACGATCTCGTCCACAGCGTGGCCGTCGGCGCCACCCACTGGGAGGAGCTCGGGGCCGGGGCAGGCGACCTCCCCGGGCCGACGCCGGCATTCTTCTTCGCTCCGGACCGCGTCGTAAAGCGCTCCGAGGACTGGGGTCGCGCCGGGCTCGAGACCCGTGTCGCCGACGCCTGGCACCCGTTCTGCGAGTGGACCGGTGGCTGGCTGGAGACGATCCGGGGCACGGGGTTCGACGCAGTTCGAGACGCCTACCTCGACGTGCTCGAGGGCCGCGTCGATCCGAAGCACGCCCACGTGCTCTCGCTCGCTTAGCTGCCATTTTCCGGTCGCGCTGCTCGACCGGACCATTGACTTGATCCGATGCCTGTGCGATCTTGCGCCGGAAGAAACATGTCGGTTCTTAAATCTGATCGACTCTCAGGTCGCAGCCGGGCAGGGTGCATGGCAGCCGTATCTGCGGTCTGCGCAGCGATTCTGGCGCTTGCCTGGGCCGCGGCGCCTGCCCAGGCGGTCACTCAGACCTTCACCTACACCGGCGCCGAGCAGACCTTTGTTGTGCCAGTGGGTGTCTCCAAATTGCAGGTCGTCGTAATCGGCGGCAGCGGCGGGGCCAGCGAAGGCTCCGCCGGGGCCGCGGACCAGGTGAGCGCCACCCTCGACGTGACCCCGGGGCAGACGCTCTACGTCGAGGTGGGCGGCCGCGGTGAGAACGGCGCCGGCGGCGGCGCCGGCGGCTTCAACGGAGGCGGCAACGGTGGTGCCGGGGGCGGCCCCGTCGCAGCCGGTGGCGGCGGCGCGTCGGACATCCGCACCGCACCCCGATCCGGAGGCCTTTCGCCAGACACCCGGTTGGTCGTCGCCGGGGGTGGCGGCGGGGGCGGCGGCACCGGCCCCGAAACGGGCGCCGGCGCCGGTGGCGCGGCGGGAAGCGTAGGAGGTACAAGCCTGGGCGGTAACGGCGGAGGAGGTGCGGGTACGGCGATCGCCGGCGGTCTGGGCGGTGCCGGCGTTTCGGAAAACGGCGGCGAAGGTCAGCTGGGATCGGGCGGCGGCGGAGGCTCCAGCTGTGGGGAAGGTGGCGGCGGTGGCGGTGGTGGCGGTGGTTTCTACGGCGGCGGAGGCGGTGGCCCCGGTTGCGTATCGACTGCCGGCGGTGGCGGCGGAGGAGGATCTTCGCTGGTGCCGGCCGGAGGAAGCCATCTGTTGGCGTCGTTGGCGACTGCACCGCAGGTTCAGGTCACGTACAGCGTCCTGCCCCCGGCGATCTCGATTGCGTCTCCAGCGGATGACGCGACCTTTACCCAGGGCCAGTCGGTCACCGCGATCTACTCATGCACCGCATCCGCAGGGGTGAGCATTACAACCTGCGCGGGTCCGGTGGCGAACGGCGCCGGCCTCGACACGGCAACGCTCGGACACCACACCTTCACCGTCGACGCCAAAGACACCGATGGTGGCGCGGCAACCAAGAGCGTCAGCTACACGGTTGTGCCCCCACCTCCGCCCTCGCCTGTGGCTGCGCCCCCGTCCCCGCCGCTTGCCTTGACCGCCGTGGGTCAGACGGCGAAAACGTGGCGCGAGGGCAACGCGCTCCCGCAGATCAGCAAAAAAGCGAAAGGGCTGCCGGTGGGCACGATCTTCTCCTTCACGCTGAACAAGAAGGCAAATGTCGAGCTTGCCTTTACCGGCAAATCCGCCGGGCGCAAGGTCAAAGGCAAATGTCAACCGCCGAGTCCTAAAGCCAAAGGCAAGCCCCACTGTCCGCGCCCCGCCGGCTCGCTCACCTTCGACGGTCACGAGGGCGTCAACCAGGTCCGCTTTGCGGGCCGCATCACCGCCGGCTCGAAGCTGCCGCCCGGGCATTACACGCTGCAGATAACCGCTACGGACGCTGAGGGCAAGCGCACGGCGCCGCAGTCTCTGGGTTTCACGATCGTCAAATAGGCGTTTTTGCAGACAGACCGGCGTAGGCCTCTGGCCGGCGGGTACTCTGAGCGCAGCCCCTTAAATCCGCTCGGTATCGGAGGCCTCATGATCAGCAAGACCGACTTCATCGGGATTCCTTCTCAGGACAGCGAGCGTTCGCGCAGCTTCTACGTCGAGACGCTGGGCCTGCGTCCCGACGACCGCGGGCGGTTCGAATTCTGGGCCGGCGACACCTGCTTCGGCATCTGGGAGCCGGGGAAATTCGGCATCGAGTTCGCCCCGCAGAAAAACGCCCATCCGGCGCTCCATGTGGACGATGTCGCCGCGGCGCGAGCGGAGCTGGAGGCGAGGGGCGTCGAGTTCGCCGGCGAGATCATGGACACGGGCGTGTGTCACATGGCCTTCTTTACCGACCCGGACGGCAACGACTTGATGCTGCATCACCGCTACGCGCCTTATGAGTGAGCGGCAGATGCCGAAGCTGAGGTTTGAGATCTCGATCTCGCTCGACGGCTATGTCGCCGGACCCGACCAGAGCGAGGAGCACCCGCTGGGCAAAGGCGGCACCCAGCTGCACGAGTGGATCCTCAAGCTCGCCGCCTGGCGCGAACCGCACGGTTACGAGGGGGGAGAGGTGAACGCCAGCACGCCGTTGGTCGAAGAATCGTGGCAGGGGGTCGGCGCCGGGGTGATGGGCCGCAACATGTTCGGCGGTGGCCCCGGACCGTGGGGGGACGACCCCTGGCAGGGCTGGTGGGGCGACGAGCCGCCGTTTGACATGCCGGTCTTCGTCCTCACCCACCACGAGCGCGAACCGTTGACCCTGGGCGGCACCACCTTCACCTTTGTCACCGACGGGATCGAGTCGGCGCTGGCGCAGGCGCGGCAGGCCGCGGGCGACCTGGACGTCACCATCGGCGGCGGCGCCGATGTCGCCCGCCAGTACCTCACTGCGGGCCTGGTCGATCAGATGCAACTCAATGTCGTCCCGCTCGTGCTCGGGGACGGCGCCCGCCTCTTCGAGGACGGCGCCGGCGCGGGCCTCGACCTGGAGCCGATCCTCGTCCTCGACACCCCGGACGTGACCCACCTCCGCTACCGGGTCGGCTAGACCATCTAGTCCCGCTGCCTGTGCGGCGCTATGCGCGTCGTCACACTGGCTGACCAGCCAGTCTGCGAGAATCGCCGCCTGTGAGCGAAGGGTTGCCCGAACATCTCGACGTGCTGATCGTCGGCGCCGGCCTGTCTGGGATCGGCGCCGCCTGGCACCTGCAGGACCGCTGCCGCGGCAAGCGCTACGCGATCCTCGAGGCGCGCGGCGACCTCGGCGGCACCTGGGACCTCTTCCGCTATCCGGGCATCCGCTCGGACTCCGATATGCACACGCTCGGCTACCGCTTCAAGCCCTGGACCGAGGCCAAGTCGATCACCGACGGTCCCTCGATCCTCGACTACGTGCGGCAGACCGCCCGCGACGACGGGATCGAGGCGAAGATCCGCTTCCACCATCGGGTCCTCGGCGCCGCCTGGTCGAGTGCCGAGGCGCGCTGGACGGTCGAGGTGGAACGCACCGAGACCGGCGAGACGCTGCAGCTGACCTGCGACTTCCTCTGGACCTGCAGCGGCTACTACCGCTACGACGAGGGTTATACGCCGGAGTTCGAGGGCGTTGACCGCTTCGCCGGGCCCGTCGTCCACCCCCAGCACTGGCCCGAGGACTTCGACTACAGCGGCAAGCGGGTGGTTGTGGTCGGCAGCGGCGCCACCGCGGTGACGCTGGTGCCGGCGATGGCGGAGAAGGCAGCGCACGTGACGATGCTGCAGCGCTCGCCCACCTACATCGCCTCGTTGCCGGCCGAGGACAGGATCGCCACAGCGCTGCGTCGCCGTCTCCCAGAGCGTGCCGCGTACGCGGCGGTGCGCTGGAAGAACGTCTTGATCCAGACCATCTTCTTCCAGCTCAGCCGCCGCCGGCCGGAGCTGATCAAGCGCTGGATTCGCAAAGGCGTCCAGCGTTCGCTGCCGCCGGGCTACGACGTCGACAGGCATTTCAAGCCCCGCTACAACCCTTGGGACCAGCGCATGTGCCTGGTCCCCGACGGCGACCTCTTCGCGGCGATCTCCGCCGGCGACGCCTCGGTCGTAACCGACAGGATCGCGACCTTCACCGAGCGCGGGATCGAGCTCGAGTCCGGCGAGGAGCTGGAGGCCGACGCGATCGTCACCGCGACCGGCCTCAACCTGCTCTTCCTCGGCGGGATGACGCTGGAGGTCGACGGTCAGGAGGTCGACGTGCCCACCACGATGGCCTACAAGGGCATGATGCTGAGCGGTGTGCCGAACATGGCCTTCACCGTCGGTTACACCAACGCCTCTTGGACGCTGAAGGCGGACCTCACCTCCGAGTACGTCTGTCGCCTGCTCAACCATATGGACGCGCATGGCCACAAGCGCGCCGTGCCCGAGGTCGACCCGTCGGTCAGCGAGCAGCCGTTGCTCGATTTCACCTCGGGCTACGTGCTGCGCTCGCTCGACCGCTTCCCCAAACAGGGCTCGAAGGAGCCCTGGAAGCTGCGCCAGAACTACCCGCTTGATATCCGCACCATCCGCCGCGGGCGGATCGACGACGGCGCCATGCGGTTCTCCGGCGGCGCCACCGAAGCGCGGCCGGCCGAGAAGCTCGCCGCCTAAGAACCCCTTTCAAAGCGAGATTTCGATCTCCCCCGAGTGGGTAGCGGGGGCAGATGCAAGCCAAGACTCCGCTCTCAGCCCCTGTCCTCTTCTGTGTCGTCGTCGGCCTGACGGTCGCCGGCCTTGCCGGCTGTGGCGGCGGCGATGGCGACAGCTCCGATTCGACCGCGGCGACCGCCTCGACGGCCCCCACCACCGAGGCCGGCGAGGACTCCACCGCAAGCGGCAACGCTGCCGCGCCGAGCGGCGACCCGGTGCGTTCGGCCGAGGTCGAGATCGAGGACTTTGCCTACCGTCCCGACCCGGTGACGATCGAGGAAGGCGGCAAGGTGATCTGGAAGAACCGGGATTCGGTGGCCCATACGGCGACCGCCGAAGACGGCAGCTTCGACACCGGCACGATCGAGGAAGGCAAGCTCAAGTCGGAGACCTTCAAGGAAGCGGGCACCTACGACTACATCTGCTCGATCCACCCGACGATGCACGGCACGATCGAAGTGGTCGAAGCCGGCTAGCGGTTTCTCCCCCGGGCGTTCCTCCCTGGGCGCATAGAATCGCGCCAAGGGGAGGCATGACGGAACTGACCGACAAGCAGGCCGAGTTGTGCGAGAGCAGTGAGACCGATTACTCGGACCTCAAGGCCCTCTTCGTCAACTGCACGCTGAAGCGCAGCCCCGAGGTGTCCAACACGCAGGGCCTGATGGACATCTCGATGGAGATCATGCGGCGCAACGGCGTCGCGGTCGAGGGGATACGGGCGGTCGACCACGAGATCGCCACCGGGGTCTGGCCCGACATGACCGAGCACGGCTGGGACGTGGACGAGTGGCCGGCGATCTTCGAGAAGGTGATGGCGGCCGACATCCTCGTCCTCGGCATGTCGATCTGGCTGGGTGAGAAGTCATCGGTCGCGACCCAGATCGTCGAGCGCCTCTACGGCAACTCGCATCTGCTCAACGACGCCGGCCAGTACGCCTACTACGGCAGGGTCGGCGGCTGCCTCGTCACCGGCAATGAGGACGGGGTGAAGCACTGCGCGATGAACGTCCTCTACTCGCTGCAGCACCTCGGCTACACGATCCCGCCCCAGGCGGACTCCGGCTGGATCGGCGAGGCCGGGCCGGGGCCGTCCTACCTCGACGAGGGCTCGGGCGGGCCGGAGAACGACTTCACCAACCGCAACACCACCTTCGCCGCCTGGAACATGTTGCACCTGGCGCGGATCCTCAAGGACGCCGGCGGCATCCCCGCGCACGGCAACCAGCGCACCGCCTGGGACGCCGGCTGCCGCTTCGACTTCCCCAACCCCGACTACCGCTAGGGGGAGTTCGCCTCGAGGCGCTCGGCGAGGCGATTCATGCCGCGCTCGCGGGCGGCCTTTGCGGCGCCCGTCCAGTCGGTGCCGCGGTCGGCGGGCGGGTCGACCGCGGCGTCGCGCAGGGTGGCGATGTCCTTGAAGGCGAGCAGCTCGTCGCGGGCGTCGAGCAGGGCGGCGCGCAGTTTGGGGCGCTGCTCGCGGATCGCGTTGTCGAGGATCGCCTCGAGCGAGCCATGGCGGCGCAGCAGTTCGGCTGCTGTCTTCGGGCCGACGCCCTTGGCTCCCGGCAGGCCGTCGGAGGGATCGCCGCGCAGGGCGATGAAGTCGGGCACCAGCTCCGGGTCGATGCCGTAGCGCTCGCGCACCTCCACCGGCCCGACCTCTTCGGCGCCTTTGCCGCCGCCGGTTTTGACGTAGAGGACCGTGACCCGCTCCGTGGCGCACTGGTACATGTCGCGGTCGCCGGTCAGCAGCAATGCACGTCCGCCCGCCTCGGCCTCGCGATTGGCGTAGGTGCCGAGCAGGTCGTCGGCCTCGAGCGAGTCGCTGGTCGCGACCGTCCAGCCGAAGGCCTCGAAGAACCCACGCGCGGCGGCGAACTGCGGCGCGAGGTCATCCGGCATAGCCGCCTCACGCTCAGCGTGATAGGCGGGATAGAGCTCGGTCCGGTACGAAGCCGCGTCAGGACCGAAGCAGAGAACAACCGCCCGCGGCCGATGAACTTCAATCTCCCGCAACACAAGGTTGGCCGTGCCCAGCAGCGCATTGACCGGCTTCCCGTCCGCCCCCACAATCGAGTCCGGCAGCGCGTAGAAGGCGCGAAACAGCATCGAGGGGGTGTCGACAACGAGTAGCGGGTGTTCACCGATGCTCACCGAAAGAGCCTATCCGGGAGGGCTGGAACGTCTTGTACTTTTTCTGCGTGTCCGACCTCGGACGGCCGCATGGTGTCTTCAGAAAAAGTTAAGTGGAAGCCCTCCCGGATAGGCTCCTACGCATGGGCTTCATGCAACCCACTCCACCGCCGTTCGAGTACGCGGAGTGGAAACGCCGCCCGCATCTGGAGCGGATCAAGGTCCTGGCTCAGGACTGGGCCCTGAACGGCTTCGGCACGCCCAGCTTCGTCTACCTGCTCTACGTCCTCAAGCTCGTCCTCTACGCCGGCGGGGGGCTGCTGCTGATCTCGGCGACGACCGCGGGCCTGGGCGGCCTCGGTGACCTTGGCGAGTGGTGGACCGAACCGATCGTCTTCCAGAAGGCGGTGATCTGGACGATGCTCTGGGAGGTGCTCGGACTAGGCGCCGGCTCGCTGCCGCTGACCCTGCGCTTCTCGCCGATGATCGGCGGCGTCCTCTACTGGCTGCGGCCCGGGACGACGCGGCTGCCACCCTGGCCCGAGCGCGTGCCGCTGACCCGCGGCACGCGGCGCACGCTCTTCGACGTCGCCCTCTACGCAGGGCTGATCGCCGCCGCGCTCAACCTGCTGCTCTCCGACGGCATCGATGCGACCGCCGCGACCGCCGGCCGCCTCGATCCGGTCGCGGTCGGCGTGCTTCTCGCCCTGCTGGTCCTGCTCGGTCTGCGCGACAAGGTCCCCTTCCTCGCCGCCCGCGCCGAGATCTACGGCAATCTCGCGATCATCTTCCTCTTCCCGCTGACCAACATGATCGTCGCCGCGCAGTTGGTCTTCGTCTGCATCTGGTGGGGTGCCGCGTCCTCGAAGCTGAACCGTCACTTCCCCTTCGTGGTGACGGTGATGATCAGCAACACGCCGTGGAACCGCTGGCGGGCGGCGAAGCGGCGCCTCTACCGCGACCACCCCGAAGATCTGCGGCCCTCCTCGCTCGGCGCCCTCACGGCCCACCTGGGCACCGTGATGGAGTTCACCCTGCCACTGATCCTGCTCGTCTCCCAGGGCGGCACGATCGGCACGATCGCCGTCGCCGGCATGGTGATCTTCCATCTCCACATCCTCTCCACCTTCCCCCTGGCGGTGCCGCTGGAGTGGAACATCTTCATGGTCTTCGGCCTCCTCTTCCTCTTCGGCCACTACGGCGCGACGCCGTTCTCGACCGTTGACGATCCGCTGCTGCTGGCGATCCTTGCGGTCACCTGCATCGGCCTGCCGGTGCTCGGCAACTTCCGCCCCGACCTCGTCTCCTTCCTGCCCTCGATGCGCTACTACGCCGGCAACTGGGCGACGAGCCAGTGGCTGTTCCGCAAGGACAGCGGGGCCGAGGCGAAGCTCGACAGCGAGCTGATCAAGCCGGCGCCGATCGTCACCGAGCAGCTCGCCAAGTTCTACGACCCGGAGCTGATCGACGTGCTGATCCACAAAGGCCTCGCCTTCCGCTCGATGCACTCGCACGGCCGCGCCCTCAACGGTCTCGTCCAGCGGGCTGTGGACGACGTCGAGGACTACGCTGTGCGCGAGGGGGAGCTCGTCGCCGGCGTCGTGCTCGGCTACAACTTCGGCGACGGTCACTTCCACGACCAGCGCCTGCTGGCTGCGATCCAGGAGCGCTGCCGGTTCGCCCCGGGCGAGGTGCGGGTGGTGGTGCTCGAGTCCCAGGCGGCACACGTGCAGCGCCAGCGCTACCGGATCTTCGACGCCGCCACAGGCCTGGTCGACGAGGGCTGGGTCAACGTGGCGGATATGGTCGAACGCCAGCCCTGGCTCGACCAGCGCCCCTTCCCTGTCGAGCCGGTCACGGCTCCGCCGGCTTCGCGGACCGCGTCGCCGGCATGAGCGACGCGATCGTCGTCGGGACCGGTCCCAACGGCCTTTCTGCCGCGGCCACGCTGGCCGCGCAGGGCGTTGACGTAACCGCGATCGAGGCCGCCCCGACGATCGGTGGCGGTACCCGCAGCAGCGAACTGACCCTGCCGGGACTGCTGCACGACGACTGTTCGGCAGCACACCCCTTCTCGCCGGGATCGCAGGCGCTCAACTCGCTTGGCCTCGAGCGGCACGGGTTGGAGTGGGCCTGGGCGGAGATCGACCTCGCGCATCCCCTCGACGATGGCAGCGCCGCCGTGATGCAACGCTCGATCGAGAGCACGGCTGCCGGTCTTGGACCCGCCGGACCCGCCTGGAGGCGGCTCTTCGGCTACCCGGCGGAGCATTTCGAGGCGTTCAGCGAGGACGCCATGCGGCCGCTGCTGCGCCTGCCTCGCCACCCTCTGACCATGGCCCGCTTCGCCCCGGCGGTGCTGCCGGTGTCGCTCCTCGTCCGCCGTCTGCCGACGCCGCAGGCACGGGCGCTGTTCGGCGGCACCGCCGCCCACTCCTTCAGCCCCTTCTCGCACCCGCTCAGCTCGGCCGTGGGCATGGCACTCACCTGCGCCTGCCACCGCAACGGCTGGCCGGTCGCCCGCGGCGGCTCACGGGCAATCGCCGACGCGCTCGCCGCGGTCGTGCGCGAGCACGGCGGCAGGATCGAGACCGGCCGGCCGGTGCGCTCGCTTGACGAGCTGCCGGCCGCCGATGCGGTGATCCTCGACCTCGCTCCGAGCGCGGTCGTCGATATCGCCGGCAAGCGGTTGCCAAGCAGGGTGGCGCGCGCCTACCGGCGCTATCGGCACGGGCCGGGCGCCTTCAAGGTCGACCTCGCGGTCGAGGGCGGCGTGCCCTGGGCCGACTCGGCGTCGGGGCGGGCGGGGACGGTGCACGCGATCGGCTCTTTCGAGGAGGTCGCCGTC
>DASUZP010000161.1:0-11163 GCA_036376775.1 Solirubrobacterales bacterium
CGCGTGTACGGGGACGCATTGCTGGAGCAGTTCCCGTTTTCGGCCTTCGTCTCGAAGACGATCACCTTGGAGCCAAGAGCCGGCAACGAGCCGCAGCGGATTTGGGAGACGCCTGCGGGGATGATCAACTCGATCGGGCTGCCCAACAAGGGCCTGGAGGGATTTCTGGGCGAGGATCTGCCGCAACTGGGTGTGCTACCGGTGCCTCTGATCGTCTCGGTGATGGGCACCAGCCACGAGCAGTTCGCACGCTTGGTTGAAGGTGTTGAGGGGCGCGAGGAGGTGGCGGCAATTGAGCTGAACGTGTCATGCCCCAATGTCCATTCCGGACTGATCGTCGGCGAGCAGCCGGATGAGACCGTGGCGTTGTTGGAGGCCCTGCGCCCGCTGACCGATAAGCCGCTGATCGTGAAGCTGACCCCGAACGTCGCCGATCCCGCTGCGGTGGCTGTGGCGGCGGAGGAGGGGGGAGCCGATGCGGTCTCGTTGATCAACACGATCAAGGCGAGTGCTGTCGATCCCGCGACCGGAAAACCAGGGATCGGGGTGGGGCAGGGGGGGCTCTCAGGGCCGGCGATCCGGCCGATTGCGATCGGGCAGGTCCGCGCCGTAGCGGCGGCCGTCGATCTGCCGATCGTTGGCATGGGCGGCATTTCCTGCGCCGCCGACGCGCTCGAAATGCTCTCCGCGGGGGCGACCCTGGTGGCGGTCGGCACGGAGAACTTCCGCGACCCCCGGGCCGGAACTCGCATTGCCGCAGAACTCTCCGAGCGATCTGTGTCGCCCGCTTAGTCTCAACCTCGACTCGAGGTCTAGGTGAATTTGGCAAAAAACCGGCCGGAAGCCCTTGCACGCCCGCGAGCCGCGGCTATACTCGCCGCCCACATGTCCGCCCCAGTCAAGACCTCAGCAGCGGCCCCAGAGAGGTCGTTGGACCAGCGAATGGACGCACTCAAGCGGGCAAACGACATCCGCACCGCCCGCGCCAAGCTGAAGAAGGACCTCAAGGCGGGTAAGGCCAGCATCCACGCGCTGCTGCTCGACCCGCCGGAGTATGTGATGACCGCCAAGGTCTTCGACATGCTGCTTGCCGTCCCCAAGTACGGCCGGGTCAAGACCAACCGGATTCTCAACCAGTGCCGCATCTCGCCCTCGAAGACGATCGGCGGCCTATCTGAGCGCCAGCGGGCAGAGCTGGTCAGCCAGTTGCGCCGATAGCGACCGCCTCGTCGGTCAGTATCTCCGGCCGCGATGGCCAAAGTCTTCGTCATCACCGGCCCCAGCGGGGTCGGCAAGGGAACGCTGATCTCCAAGCTGCTCGAGCGCGTGCCGGGGCTCGAGCTCTCGGTCTCGGCGACGACGCGCGAGCCGCGCGAGGGCGAGGTCGACGGGCGCGACTACCACTTCCTCACCCCGCAGGAGTTTGACCAGCGGATCGAGCGCGAAGACTTTCTCGAGTTCGCCACCTACAGCGGCAACCGCTATGGCACCCTGCGCTCCGAGGTGCGCAAGCGGCTCGACGCCGGGCACTCTGTCGTGCTGGAGATCGAGGTGCAGGGAGCGCGCCAGGTGCGGGCGGCAATGCGCGAGTCGGTCCAGGTTTTCATCTCCCCACCCGACCCGGCGGTGCTGCGCCAGCGGCTCGAGTCGCGGGGAGCCGACACGGCCGCCGCGATCGACGCCCGACTCGAAGTCGCCGAGCAGGAGCTGGCAGCCCAGGGGGAGTTCGCCCACTGCGTCGTCAACGCCGATCTGGAGCCTGCCACGGCCGATCTGGAGGGGATCGTGCGCGCCGAGCTCGGCTTACCTCTAGACTCCACCGCCGAATGATCAAACCACGCGTAGACAAGCTTCTCGTGCACGCCGACTCGCATTACGCCGCAGTTGTCGTCGCAGCGAAGCGAGCCCGTCAGATAAACAGCTACTTCCACAACCTCGGCGAGGGCGGTTTCGGCGAGTATCCGCCGCCGATGGTCGAGACCCGCGGCGACCGCAACTACCTCTCGATGGCGCTGGAGGAGCTTGCCGAGGGCAAGCTCAAATACGAGTACCGCGCCTAGCGCACCCTTCCGACAGGAGGAAGCATGGCCAGAATCCTGCTTGGCGTAAGCGGCGGGATCGCCGCTTACAAGGCGCTGGAGTTGGCTCGCCTCGCCACCGTCGCCGGGCACGGCGTGCGCGTGGCGATGACCGAGGCTGCCAGCCGTTTCGTCGGCGCCGCCTCCTTCGAGGGCATCGTCGGCGCGCCGGTCCTGACCTCCGAGTTCGAGCGCGATCCGCTGCGCGGCGCCTTCCCCGGCGATCCCCGGCCCGAGCACGACCCGATCGGCCACCTCGCGCTCGTCGCCAACTGTGACGCCTATCTGGTTGCACCGGCCTCCGCCAACACGCTCGCCAAGCTCGCCGCCGGTATGGCCGACTCGATGCTGACCACGTCCTTCCTCGCCTGCGCCGCGCCGCGCCTCGTTGCGCCGGCGATGAACGACCGCATGTATGCGGACGCGGCGACCGAGGCGAACCTGGCGACGCTGCGCGAGCGCGGTGTCGAGGTGATCGAGCCCGGCGAGGGCCGGCTCGCCTCGCGCGGCGAGTTCGGCAGGGGACGGCTTCTCGACCCGGCTGAGCTCCTGACGCGGGTGGAAGCCGTGCTGCCGGCCGGCGAGCGGCCCTGGGACGGTCTGCGGGTGCTGGTCACCGCGGGCGGCACGCGCGAGCCGATCGACCCGGTGCGCTTCCTCGGCAACCGCTCCAGCGGTCGCATGGGCGTCGCCCTGGCTGCAGCTGCGGCTCGCCGCGGCGCCGACGTCACCCTGATCGCCGCCAACGTAACCCTGCCCGAGCCCGCCGGAGTTCGCCGCATCGATGTCGAGACCGCAGCCGAGCTGGCCGACGCAGCACGCTCGGAGTTCGCGACTAGTCACCTACTGCTGATGGCAGCCGCCCCAGCCGACTTCAGGGCAAGCGAACCGGCCGGCGACAAGCTGAAGCGCGAAGGCAACCTCGACCTCCACCTGGAGCCGACCGAGGACATCCTCGCCGGCCTCGCCGCCCAGCGCACCCCCGACCAGACGATCGTCGGCTTCGCCGCCGAACACGGCAACGACATAGCCCGCGCTCGCGAGAAGCTGCTCCGCAAGGGAGCCGACCTAATAGTCCTAAACGACGTCTCCGACCCAAGCATCGGCTTCGAGAGCGGCGACAACGCCGTAACCCTGATCGGCTCCGAGGGCGAGACCAGCCTCCCGCTGGCCCCCAAGGACGAGATAGCCGAGCAGATCCTCCAAAAAGTCGACCAGCTCCGCAGCAACTCCAACCTCTCCCGAAGTTAGCCGGGCGCTGGCCCGGGGGAGCAGGGGTGTCGCGCGCGGGAATGTCGCGAAGCGGCGAAATGCAATCTGTCATTCGCGCGGCGAAGCCGCGCACCAACATCGTCGCTAAGCCCCGCAGGGGCGTGCGACATCAATTCCCGCGCGCGACACCCCTGCTCCCCCGCAGCGGCACCGGGCTATACTGACCCCAAGCTTTTTGTCCCTATGCAGTAGCGAGAAGTGGGCCTGGCCCACTTTTTTTTCGTCCCGAACCAGGTATGGCAGACCTCAAAGACAGCATTCAGCAGCAGCTCGCAGAGCTCGATTCCGAGTTGGACCTGGTTGCCCTCGAGCAGCCGGGGACCGAATCGCTGCGCCTTTTCATCGACCACCCGCAGGGTGTCGATCTGGCGCTCTGCGAACGGGTGACCAAGCACCTCAACAGCCTGCGTGCCGAGTATGCACTGGAGGTCTCTTCGCCGGGGCCTAAATACCGTAAGGAGCAGCCGTGAGCAAAGAGATCGTCGAAGCAATCAAGGCGCTCGAGCAGGAGAAGGGCATCTCCGCCGACAAGCTGATGGACGCCCTCGCCGATGCTCTTCTATCGGCCTACAAGAAGACGCCGGGAGCGGCGAAATACGCCCGCGTCGACCTCGACCACGAGACCGGCGACTTCCGCGTCTTCGAACTGATCCTGCCGGCCGAGTTGGAGGAGAAGCTGCTGGCCGAGGCGGCCGAGGCCCAGGAAGAGGAAGAGCGCGAGATCGATCCCGAAACGGGCGAGCTGAAAGAGCCGGAGGACCCCGAGCTCGACCCGGAGATGATCGCCCCCTACGAGGACCAGATCGAAACCCGCGACGTCACCCCGGAAGACTTCGGCCGGATCGCTGCGCAGACCGCCAAGCAGGTGATCCTGCAGCGGATCCGCGAGGCGGAACGGATGATGATGTTCGAGGAGTACCAGGACCGGGTCGGCGAGCTGATCACCGGGATCATCCAGCAGTCCGACAAGCGCTACACGCTGGTCCAGCTGCGCGAGCGGGTCGAGGCGCTGCTGCCCAAGTCCGAGCAGGTCTACAACGAGCGCTACGACCATGGGATGCGGGTCAAGGCCGTGATCACCGACGTCTCCGACTCGACCAAGGGCCCGGCGATCGTCGTCTCGCGACGCAGCCCCGAGCTGATCAAGAGCCTGTTCGAGATGGAGGTGCCGGAGATCGCCGACAAGCTGGTCGAGATCGTCGGCGTCGCCCGCGAGCCCGGCTACCGATCGAAGATCGCGGTCGTCTCCCACACCGACGGGGTCGACCCCGTCGGCGCCTGCGTCGGCCCGCGCGGTTCGCGGGTGCGGATGGTCGTCTCCGAGCTGCGCGGCGAGAAGATCGACATCATTCCCCACAACGACGAGCCCGCCCGCTTCGTCGCCAAGGCGCTTTCCCCCGCGCGGGTGCGCGAGGTGATCGTCGACGACGAGGAGCGCCAGGCGACCGTGATCGTCCCCGACGACCAGCTTTCGCTGGCGATCGGCCGCGACGGGCAGAACGCCCGCCTGGCGGCCCGACTGACCGGCTGGAGGGTGGACATCAAGTCCGAGACCGAGTTCGCCCAGGACGACGAGGAGGTCGAGTACGAGGGCGAGGAGCAGTCCGATGGGCACTGCCTCGCGGTTCTCTCCAACGGCCGTCGCTGCCCCAACGCGGCGATCGGCGACTCCTCCTACTGCGGCCTGCCCACCCACCAGGCGCTGAGTCGCTTCGAAACCAACCAGATCGCGGTGCTTGCTCCACTGGAGGAAGCGGAGGTGGCGATCCTCGCCGATGCCGGTGCCGACGAAGGGCAGGTGGCCGAGATCGTCGCCAAGGCGGAGGCGGTGTATGAGGAGCCCGTTACCGAGGAGCCTCAGGCCGCGGGGCCTGTCGCCGAGGAGGACGAAGACCCTCAGCCGGCGGGTCCTGTCGCGGCAGAGGACTCCTCGTCCTCGCAGGCTGCGGGCGAGGAGCCCACCGCCACGCCACCCGCCGGAGAGGTGCCTGTAGCGGAGACTCCGGAAGACGAGGCGCCTGAGGCGGAGACTCCGCAGGATCAGGCGCCCGAAGAGGAGATTGCTCGGGATGCGGAGCCAGTTGCCGAGGAGGCTGAGCAGGCCTAGTGGCTAAGAAGCGCGTCCACGAGATTGCGAAAGCTCAGGGTCTGAGCAGTAAAGAGCTGCTCGCCGCGCTCAAAAAAGCTGGGATCGAAGCCAAAGCCGCAGCCTCCAGCGTCGAGGAGGCCGATGCGCTGAAAGCGCTCTCTGGCAACGGGGCTACGGCAGCCAAAGCACCGCCGAAAGCCGAGGCCAAACCCGCCGCCCCGCCGCCCGAACAGCCCAAAGCGGCCGCCAAACCCGCCGCCGCGGCGAAAAAATCCGCTGGGTCGGCGAAAAAACGGCGCGTGGTGATCGATTCGCAGGCCTCGCGCCGCGACCAGATGGGCGGGCCGCCACCGCAGCGGCCGCCCCGTCGTCGCGGCGGTAGGCGACGCCGGCCGCTGCTCGAGGAGCCGCCGGTCAAGACCGAGGAGCCGGCCGAGCCGGAGGCGACCAAGGTCAACTCCGGCGCGACCGTGCGCGAGGTGGCCGAGCTGCTCGGCCTGGGCAGCGCCGAGGTGATCAAGAAGCTGATGATGATGGGGGAGATGGCGACCCTCACCCAGACCCTCACCGACGAGTCGATCAAGGCGATCGCCGACGAGTACGACCGCAAAATCGAAATCGTCACGGCGGCCGAGGAGGAGCCCGAGACGCCCGAGTTCGAAGATCCCGAGGAGAGCCTCGTCGACCGTCCGCCCGTGGTCACGATCATGGGTCATGTCGACCACGGCAAGACCTCGCTGCTGGACGCGATCCGCGAGACCGAGGTTGCGGCCGGCGAGGCGGGTGGGATCACGCAGCACATCGGCGCCTACCAGGTCCACCACGAGGACAAGACGATCACCTTCCTCGACACCCCCGGCCACGCCGCCTTCACCGCGATGCGCGCCCGCGGCGCCAAGGTGACCGACATCGCCGTGGTCGTCGTCGCCGCCGACGACGGGGTCATGCCGCAGACCAAAGAGGCGATCGACCACGCTCGCGCCGCCGACGTGCCGATCCTGATCGCCGTCAACAAGATCGACAAAGAGGGCGCGCAGCCCGATCGCGTCCGCAACGAGCTCGCCGCCGACGGCCTCACGCCCGAGGACTGGGGCGGGGAGACGGTCTACTGCGACGTCTCCGCCAAGACCCACGAAGGTCTCGACAACCTGCTCGACATGATCCTGCTCGTCTCCGAGCTCGAGGAGCTGGGCGCGAACCCCGACGCTCCCGCGTCCGGGACCGTGGTCGAGTCCCAGCTCGATCCCGGCCGCGGTCCGGTGGTCACGATCCTCGTTCAGCGCGGCACACTCGCGGTCGGCGACGCTCTGGTCGCGGGTCCGCAGTGGGGCAGGGTGCGGGCGATGCACGACTTCACCGGCGAGCGGGTGCAGAAGGCGGGACCCGGCATGCCGGTCGAGGTGCTGGGCTTCGACGGCGTCTGCGAGGCCGGCGAGCACGTGCACGTGGTCGAGAACGACCGCCGTGCCCGCCAGCTCGCCCAGGAGCGCGGCAACCGGCTCAAGACCGAGGCCCTGGCCCGTCGCCAGGCGCGCAAGGTCAGCCTCGAGGAGGTCTTCTCCCGCGCCCAGGCAGGCGACATCAAGGAGCTCAACATCGTGCTCAAGGCCGATGTCGCCGGCTCGCTCGAGGCGCTCCAGGACGAGATCGCCAAAGTCCCCCAAGAGCAGGTCGGAATCAACGTCATCCACTCGCAGACGGGAGGGATCAACGAGTCCGACGTGATGCTGGCCTCGGCCTCCGAAGCGATCGTGATCGGCTTCAACGTGCGCCCGCTGGCCGACGCCCGCCGTGCCGCCGAGCGCGAGGGCGTCGACGTCCGCACCTACTCGGTCATCTACAAAATCACCGAAGACCTGCGCAACGCGATGGAGGGCATGCTGGAGGCGGTCGAGGTTGAGGAGACGCTCGGCGAGGCCGAGGTCAAACAGACCTTCAAGGCCTCCAAAGTCGGCCGCATCGCCGGCTGCATCGTCAACGAGGGCAAGGCCGTGCGTGACGCCAGCGTCCGCCTGGTCCGCGAGGGTACGGTGATCTGGGACGGCAAACTCGGCTCCCTGCGCCGCTTCAAAGACAACGTGCAGGAGGTCGAGGAGGGCCAGGAGTGCGGCATCGTGCTCGACGGCTACGCCGACGTCAAGGAGGGCGACGTGCTCGAGTTCTACAAGACCAAGCAGGTCGAGCAGACGCTGGACTAGGATGGCCACGCCTCGCATGCGCCGTATCAACGAGGTGCTCCGCGAGGTGATCGGCGCAGCCATTACCACCGAACTGAGCGATCCCCGGATCGGCTTTGTCACCGTGACCTCGGTCGAGACCAGCCCAGACCTCCGCAGCGCAAAAGTGCACGTCAGCGTGCTCGGCGAGGAGGCGGCGCGCGCGGACGCTCTCGCCGGCTTGCGCTCCTCGCACGGCGTGCTGCAGTCGAAGATCGCCGCTGAGACCCGGATGAAGCGCACCCCGACCCTCTCCTTCCACTACGACCCGACGGTCGAGCAGGGAATGAGGATCTCCCGGTTGCTCGAAGAAGAAGAAGAAGAAGAGGAATGAGCGAGACCACCGACATCGGCGCGACCGCGATCGAGCGGGTTGCCAGCGAGATTCGCAGCCGCGAGCGCTTCCTGCTGACCGCCCACGAGGGGCCCGACGGCGACGCATTGGGCTCGCTGCTCGGCATGCACCACCTGCTCACCCAGCTCGGCAAGGACTCGGTGATGTTCTTGGCGGCGAAGGAGTTCCCGCTGCCGATCGAGTACCGCTTCCTCTCGCTGGAGGAGGTCTTCCACGAGCCGCCGGCGGACATGGCCGACCGGGCGGCGATCTTCCTCGACTGCGGCAACATCGACCGCATGCCGGTCGACTTCCTCTCGGCGGAGGACCTGTTCACGATCAACATCGACCACCACCACGACAACACCCTCTTCGGCGACGTCAATCTGGTCGAGGTCGACGCCTCCTGCACGGCCGAGATCGTCTATGAGCTGGCGGTGCTGCTGGGCGCTGAGATAACCGCCGAGATGGCCGCGGCGCTCTACGTCGGCATCGTCACCGATACCGGCAAGTTCATGTACGAGAACACCAACGCGCGCACCCATCGGATCGCCGCCGACCTGATCGAAGCCGGGGTCGAGGTCGACGAGACCTATCGCCGCCTCTACGAGCACGTGCCGATCGAGAAGCTGCGGCTGCTCTCGCGCGCTTTGGAAGGGATCCAGTACCACTGCGACGGCAAGCTCGTGCTCGCATACATCGCCGCCGCCGACTACCGGGAGAGCGGCGCCGGAGAGGAGATGACGGAGGGGATCATCGACCACCTGCGCTCGGTCGAGGGCGCCCGTGTCGCGGCCTTGATCCGCGACCTCGGCGACCGCGGCCGGGCGGCACGCAAGGTCAGCCTGCGCTCCAGCGACGGCGAGATCGACGTCTCGGCGATCGCCCGCGAGCACGGCGGCGGTGGCCACAAACGTGCTGCCGGCTTCTCCACCGATCTCGGACTGGAGGATCTGGTCTCTTTCCTGTGTCGCGAGGTCTCCGCCCAGCTCTCTTGACGGTCCTGCTCTGCGACAAGCCGGCGGGGATGACCTCGCACGATCTGGTGCAGCGGGTGCGGCGCGAGCGCGAATGCAAAGCCGGGCACGCGGGCACGCTCGACCCCTTCGCCACCGGGTTGCTGCTGGTCCTGCTGGACGGGGCGACCCGGCTGCAGCGTTTTCTCACCGCGCTGCCGAAGACCTACCTGGCTACGGCGCGGCTCGGCTGGCGCTCCGACAGCGGCGATCCCGAAGGCGAGCTGCGCGAGACGGGCAGGGTGCCGGAATCGCTCGAGTTGCCCACCGGCACGGTGCGCCAGCACGTGCCGATGACCTCGGCGGTGCGGGTCGGCGGCGAGCGCCTCTACCGCAAGGCGCGCCGCGGCGAGACCGTGGCGACCCCGCCGCGCGACGTCGAGATCTACCGCGCCGAGTTGCTCGGCCGGGAGGGCGAGAGCGTCCGTTACGAGATCGAGTGTTCCAGCGGCACCTACGTGCGCACCCTGATCGAGACACTCGGCGACGCCTACTGCGCCGAGCTGCGCCGCACGGCGATCGGTCCCTTCCGGGTCGAGGACGCGGGCGGGGAGATCTCCGCAAAGCGGGTCGGCGAGCTGATTCCCGCCGCAGCCGAGGCGATGCGCTGATGGCCAATATCGAGGTCACCAGGCTGCCCGACGCCGAACCGCGACCGCGTCGCGTCGCGATCGGCACCTTCGACGGCGTCCACCGTGGCCACCAGGCCGTGATCGAGGGGGCCGACACCGTGCTCACCTTCGACCCGCACCCGCTCGAGGTGATCCACCCGTCGGCCCTGCCGAAGCTGATCATGCCCTTCGGGGTCAAGCGTGACGTGATCGAGGGCCTCGGGGTGCGAGAGCTCGTCGTCATCCCCTTCGACGAGGAGTTCGCCAAGCTTTCCGCCGAGGAGTTCATCGAGCACGTTCTGGTCGAGAAGCTCGGTGCCGAGCAGGTCTCCGTGGGAGAGAATTTCCGCTTCGGCGCCAAAGCAAAGGGGGATCCGGCGATGCTCGCCGCCCGCTCGGAGTTCGAGACGCGGGTTGTGCCGCTGGTCGAGGTCGACGGCGAGACCGTCTCCTCGACCAGGATCAGGGCGCTGGTCGCGGCCGGCGACATGGAGGGCGCCCGCCACTGCCTCGGCGCGCCCTTCATGGTCGAGGGCACCGTGGTCGAGGGCGATCAACGCGGCCGCGAGCTCGGTTTTCCCACCGCCAACATCGTTCCCGACGACAGGCTTGCGATCCCCGGCCACGGCGTTTTCGCCGCCTTTGCCGACGGGGTCCCCGCTGCGGTCAACGTCGGTGTGCGGCCGACTTTCGAGAGCGGCCGGGGAGTCCTGATCGAGACTTATCTGATCGACCGCGACGACGATCTCTACGGGCGCACGCTACGCGTGGCCTTCGTCGAGAGGCTGCGCGGCGAGAAGCGCTTCTCCAGCGTCGAGGAGCTGATCGCCCAGATGCGGATCGACGTCGAGGACGCGAAGCGTGTCTGTGCTAGCTTCACCGGCGCATGAGCCTGGCCAAAGAGAAGAAGACCGAGCTGATCGGCAAGTACGGGCGCGCCGCCGGCGACACCGGCTCCGCCGAGGTCCAGGTCGCGCTGCTCACCGAGCGGATCAACGAGCTGACCGAGCACCTGCGCTCGCACGCCAAGGACCACCACTCGCGCCGCGGCCTGCTGATGCTGGTCGGCAAGCGCCGCCGTATGCTCCGCTACCTGGAGCGCACCGACCTGGAGCGCTATCGCGCCCTGGTCGCAGAGCTCGGCCTGCGGCGATGATCGCGGCGGGGGAGACCGCCCCCGAGTTCACGCTGCGCAACCAGGAGGGCGAAGAGGTCTCGCTCGCCGACTACCGCGGTCGCAAGGTACTGCTCGTCTTCTACCCCCTGGACTTCAGCCCGGTCTGCTCGGATCAGCTCTCGATCTACCAGGAGGTGAAGCCAGAGCTCGTCGCCAAGGGGGTCGAGCTGGTCGGAATCAGCGTCGACCACGGTTTCGCCCACAAGGCCTTCCAGGAGAAGCTGGGCATAGACACGCCGCTGCTCGCCGACTTCGAGCCGAAGGGCGAGGTGGCGCGCGCCTACGGCGCCTACATCGAGAAGATCGGCCACGCCAATCGCTCGCTGGTGCTCGTCGACGAGGAGGGCACGGTCGAGTGGGTGCACGAGGC
>DASUZP010000162.1:0-27323 GCA_036376775.1 Solirubrobacterales bacterium
GACCCTGACCAAGCGCTCCAGGCTGGGCGTGTGCTCGCCGGTCTCCATGCGGGCGACGTCGGACTGGTGGACTCCCAGTCGCTCCGCTAGCTGTCGCTGGGAGATGTCGTGCTCGGCGCGGTAGTGAGCAACCTCGACCGCAAGCCACCGAGCCAACGCGGTCCGCTCCCACTCCGCGCGGAACTCGGGGTCGCGCAGCTCCTCTGCAAGAACGTCGTTGCTGGATATGAGTTGATCAGCCATGGTGGACTCTCTAAATCGTCGATAACAAGCTTGTAATAGCCATCCAGGCTACTCCTTCTCCTTGGCTTTTTCCAGTCGCTTGAGCCTCTGCTTCGCCAGACGCACGGCCTTGACGTAGCCCGCCTTGTCGATTTCCGCCTCGGGGCCGATGGCGAGAACCGGGAACAACATCTCGTCGGCCCGGCAATAAAGCGGCCGCCACCGACTTCTTCCTCGCCGGGGTCGTAACTCGCGCAAGCCCGACCCTTCCTCGCCTCTGACAGCGCTCTGGTGCGGACTCCGCAAGACCGGACCGTCAACTTCCAACTTCTCGATCACATGCGCTATCGCCACGCGCTCGGCGACATCTTCGATCGCGTTCTTCTCGGCGAGCGCCTTCGGATGCCAAGCGACTTCCCAACGTGCCGGGGTTCCACGAGCGATGATCTTCCGCCCACCCTTGGGCCGCGACCTCTTCCGTTCTTTGGTCATTTCCCGCATCCGATCATGGGCATCGGTCGGAAGCTTTTGTCAGCGCGGGAAACTGAGGTCGAATAACCGAAATCGCCGCCAATCCCCGCGCATCGGCGCAATCCCAG
The DNA here is from genome assembly GCA_036376775.1 of Solirubrobacterales bacterium. Taxonomy (GTDB): domain Bacteria; phylum Actinomycetota; class Thermoleophilia; order Solirubrobacterales; family 70-9; genus VRUE01. The sequence continues at coordinate 822 of DASUZP010000162.1, forward strand.
GCACTACTGGGCCAGAAGTGCCTGGAATTTCTCGGCATTCTTAGCCCGGTTGGAACGGAATTCGGCCTGTTCCGTCTATCCAAACCTGTGCGTTTGCAGGCGTTTCGCTGAGGGGTGGACGACCGGATTCGAACCGGCGACCGCCTGGACCACAACCAGGAGCTCTACCAGCTGAGCTACGTCCACCGCGTGGCTCCAATCTAGCGTGCCGGCTGGGGGGTTCGGCGGGCGCTTAGGTGGGGTGATTGGCGGCGACCAGGTCGGCGAAGGCCTGGAAGCCTCGGGTCGAGCGCGCGATCAGGTCGGCCTCGGCTGCGGTGGATTGGCGTCGCAGCTCGGCTGCCGCGCGTTGCCCAAGCGCACCCGTTGCTTCAGCGGCCATCGCCGGCGTTGCCAGCCAGGCGTCGACCAGAGCCGCATCGGCCTCGGGATGGAAGAGCACGCCCCATGCGTTTCCGTGGCGAAACGCCTGCGGCGTCGTCCGCGGCGATGAGGCCAGGGGCACCGCGCCCTCCGGCAGGTCAAACACGTCGCCGTGCCAGTGCAGGACCGTCGTCCGCGGAGCCAGAGCTCCTATGATCGGATCGCTGGAGTCGTGAATCTCCACGGGCGCGAAGCCGAGCTCGAGGCCCTGTTCCGGCCTCACCTCGGCGCCGAGCGCTCTTGCCAGAAGCTGGGCGCCGAGGCAGATCCCCAGGACCGGCATCTCCAGCCGGGTCGCCTCGGCCAACCACTCGCGCTCGGCAGCGAGCCCGGGCAAACGCTCGACTTCGTCGACGTTCATCGGGCCGCCCATGACGATGGCGCCGCTGACCTCCGAGTGACTTGGCAGGGGATCGCCGGCCAGCGGTTCGACCGTCCTCACCTCCAGCCCGTCGCAAGCGTCGAGGATCCGGTGCGGCGGCTCCCAGGACACATGTTGGATCGCCAGCAACACCGCGGGCTCGGGGCTCATCCCAGGCAGGCTAAGGACCTGTCTTAAAACCTGCGTGTGCGACTGGCGAGTGCCGGACCGAGCGGGGTAGGACGCAGGGAGGCCGAATGGCAGCGCCATTTGGCCGACCGAGGACGCCGCCCCGCGAAGTGTGTCCGGCGCCGCCAGGCGTGCGCGGAGGTTTTGAGGCAGGTTCTTAGCGCGCTACCGTTGGCCCGTGGCTCAGCGGCGCGGGATCGCGTTCTTTCGGCCGGAGGCTCGACCGGCTACGGCTACCGGCGCGATGGCGGTCGGGGCGCTGGCTGTCGGCGCGGCGGCGGTCGGTGGCTTTGCGATCGGCCGGCTCGGCGTCGGTCGTCTCTCGATCGGTCGTGCGGCGATCGGCAAGCTGAAGATCGGCGAGCTCGAAGTCGAGGAGCTGCGCGTGCACGACCGCACCCCTCCCGCATGAGGCGAACGGGCCTCGCCGTCCTCGCGTTCCTGGCGCTCGCCGCCTGGCCGGCGGCCACTGATGCGCTCGGCCCCTATCCGAGCCTCGGGCAGTGCCAGGTCTTCCCCGACCCGCCGCCCTCGCTGTCGCCCAGCGCGCCGTCTTTGCCAAACGAGGCCGCCTGGAATCAGGACGTCTCCCAGGCGCCGATCGCCCCGAGCTCCGCCGCGACGATCGCCTACATCGACGCCCACGGCGGCGACCGTCTCCATCCCGACTTCGGCTCGCCCCGCGCTTACGGGTTTCCCTACGCCGTCGTCGGCGCCGCTCAGCCCGCGCTGCCGATCCACTACACCGCCTACGGCAGCGAGAGCGACCGGGGACCGTTCCCGCTCCCAGCCGACGCCCCGGTCGAGGGCGGCCGGCACAGCGACGGCGATCGCCACGTGCTGGTCGTCGACCGCTCCAACTGCATCCTCTACGAGCTTTACCGCGGCTTCGCCGAGCGGGGCGCCCGGCCGCACTGGAACGCCGACTCGGGCGTCAGATGGGACCTGCGTTCGACCGCGCTGCGGCCCGACTCGTGGACCTCGGCCGACGCCGCCGGACTGCCGATCTTCGCCGGCCTCGTGCGCTACGACGAAGTCGCGGCCGGCCACCTCGACCACGCGATCCGCGTCACCTTCGACAGCACCCGCGACGCCTGGGTCCACCCCGCCTCGCACTGCGCCGGCGACACCGCCAACCCGAGCGCGCCGGCGATGGGGACGCGGCTGCGGCTACGACCGGACTACGGCCTGGCGCGCTTCAGCGGCGCCGCGAAGACGATCGCCGTGGCGTTGCAGCACTACGGGATGATCGTCGCCGACAACGGCTCCAACTGGTTCTTCAGCGGCAGCAGCGACCGCCGCTGGGACGACGAGAACCTGAACCAGCTGAAGCAGATCCCCGGCTCCGCCTTCCAGGTCGTGCGCAGCGCCGCCACGCGCATAGCTGCTGACCCCCCGGCCGCGGTCAAAGCGAGACGTGGCGAAATTCGGCCCGCAGTCGCGACTCCAGTTCCGCCGCCGCAGGACCGGCGTCGTCCTCCGCCCCCCGATCGATCAGCACCACCTCGCTTGCCGGAAAGCTCTGCAGCTGGTCCTCGACCGCCTGCACCACGTCCTCGTCGCCGACCCGGGCCTCAGCCGCGATGCCGGCCTTGGCGAGCGCCGCGACCGTGGCAACCAGGTTCTCCTGGGCGCTTTGTCGGGCCGACTCGACATCGGAGGCCCAACGGTCGAGGAAGCCGATACGGGCAGGCGAGAGGACGAGGACCGAGGCATCGCTGCGTTCTCGGTCAAGCCCGGCCTCGGCGGCGATCCGCCGCACGGCAGCCGGCTCCTCGACGGCGCAGGTGGTGACGAGCAGGATGCTGCGCCGGCCGTCGCTGCCCGGTGTCGAGCCAATCGGCCCGAGAGGACGCTGCCGCGCCGCGATCCAGACGATCGCGAACGCGACCAGCGCCGCGACCGCGAGACCGAGACCCGGGCCCGCGATCGCGAACCCGGCGACGATGGGCACCGCGATCGCGGCCGCGATCAGGGGCAACTTCCAGGGGGCCATGGCCCCGATTGTGGCTAAGGGGCCCTAAACGCGACGCCTGGTGCCACCGAACATCGGCATCAGCAGCATCGCCAACCCGATCAGGATCACGATGATCCCGAGGATGTAGCTGACGAGCAGCGCGAGCACGATCCCAACGAGGATTACGACTATTGAGCTTGGAGTCATGGCGCCCGGCTACCCGATCCCCGATTCCAAGAAACGCCTGAACCGGACAACCGCTCTTCCGCCAGCGCCCGCCGCAAGGTCTCGTCGAACGGCTCCGGTGAGATCCCGAACGGCGCGGCGCCAGAAGGGTCGGTGACCACGGTCGCCGTGGTCAGACCCTCGACCAGCGGACGCGCCACCCCGGTATCGACCGGCGTGACCAGGCCGAGCCAGAGCGCAGAGAGCCAGGGCGTGACGAAAGGGACTGGGATCTTCGGCCGGCGTCGCTTGCCCATCGCCACTGCCATCCGGTCCAGCATCGCCGCGTAGCTGAGGACGTCTGGACCGCCGATCTGGATTTCCCGGCCCGCGGACTCGGGGACCTCGGGAGCGCGCCGCAGGTACTCGACCGCCGCATCGATGCCGATCGGCTGCGTGTCGGTCTGCAGCCAGGACGGCGCGATCATCACCGGCAAGCGCCCGACCAGGTAGCGCAGCGTCCGGTAGGACTCGCTCTCGGCCCCGACCACCATCGCTGCCCGGAAGTAGCTCAGGGGCGGCCCTTCGGCGGCGAGCACGCGGGCCGTCTCATGGCGGCTGCGCAGGTGCTTGGAAGCGCCGTCGTCCCCCAACCCGCCCAGGTAGACGATCCGCTCGATGCCCTCGCGTGCAGCCATCCGAGCAAAGTTGCTCGCCCCCAGCCGCTCCCGGGCGGCGAAGTCGCCGCCGGCCGCCATCGAGTGGACCAGGTAGTAGGCGACCTCGATCCCGTCCCCCGCCCCCTCGAGACTGGCAGCATCGGTGACGTCGCCGAGCTGCGACTCGAACCCTTCCCGCCCGAACCGGTCCGCCTTGGCCGGGTCGCGCAGCAGACAGCGCACACGGGCGTCCGAATCGCGCAGCGCACCGGCCAGCCGGGCGCCGACGAAACCCGTCGCTCCGGCTATCAGCACGCTGGCGGCGATCGTCCAAGGCTACCCAGCCGCCAGCCGCCGACATCGGACGGCGCCCCTCCTACTTACACTCGATCGCACTCCATTGCAGCGCGCCGGCGAATTCCCGGAGCTTGATGCAGCGGCCCTTGCGAAGAACGTCGAGGGCGATGTGCGTCTCATGGTCGGCCTCGAGCTTGATCCCGAGGGCGCTGGCGCCGCCGTCGAGCAGCCCGCCGCACGCCACCTTCAAGCCTGCTGCCAGGGCCCTGTAAGTGAACAGGCCGACCGAGACCGCCCCCGGCCCCGTCTCGGCCGCCGCCCCCGCAGCGACGACTCCGACCGCCCCGGCAAAGACGTCGCTGAAGTAGCCACAGGCCTGCCCGGCGGTCAATCCGAGCCAGTCGCCGCTGCGATAGGCATCCGCAAAGGCGACCACGTTGCAGGCTGCGTCGGCCCGCACGGCGAGCGCCGGGCCGCCGAACGTCGCCCCCGCTGCGATCAGCGCGCACTGCATCTCCGGGCTCAGCTTCAGGTCTTCTGGCGCCCCGAACCCGGCACAGACGAAATAGAGGCTCTCGCTGCGGTCATAGAGGGTCTGCTTGCCGCCGAAGGCCTTCGAGGTCTTCGGACTGAAGTTCGGGTAAGCGGTGGTGCAGGGATCGGGGTGTCGCCCGGGCGCGGGCGCAAGCGGCGGCGGATCCGGCAGACCTCGCCTGAACACGTCGATCGTGACGTCAACTTTGTTCAGGTTGCCCGTATCGGCCGTGACGATGAGCTGCCACGGGCCGATCAGCGGATTGCCCCCGGTGAGCAGGGCATAGGTCGATTCGTTGACGTAGCCCTCCCCCGACCGCAGCGATGCCGCCGACATCGTCGACCCGTCCGGCCGCTGCGCGGTGACCGTCACGTGCCCTTCGGACCACGCAGCCAGGGCACGGAAATCGCTGTCGCTCGGTTCCACCGTGAAGGGGATGCTGCGCGACTCGCCCGGGGCCAGGGGGAACGTTTCGCTGATGTTCTGCGCGCCGCAGGTGAGACTGGCGATGATGCGGGCGAAGATCGATTGAATCTGCCCGGCCGAGGTCGCGCTGTAGTACTGCCCGCCGGAGCCGGCTGCGATGCCGGCGAGGATCCCTTCGGCTTCGGGAAAGCCCGAGACGCCGAGCCCGATCGTGTAGATCGCCGTGCCGGCCGCGGCTATCGCTTCGTTGGCGTTGAATTCGAGGCTGTTCGGCGCCCCGTCGGAGAGGAAGACGACCGCCTTCTTGTCCGCACCCGACATCGCCGCAAGCTCAGTCTGGGCTCCCAGGAACGCTTCCTGATAGTTGGTGCCGCCGAAGTCGAAGAGCTGCTGGGCCGCCGTTTTGAGCCCGGGCCTCGTGGTTCCGCTGACCGTCGTAACCCCGAACATCTCGCCCGAGAATTCGTTGAACGACGTCGCCGCGGCCAGCGAACCGTCCGGCATCTGATCGAGCCCCACGGCAATGGCTTTGGCCCGAAGGTGGGAGGGATCGCTGATTTCCATCGATTCGGAATCGTCGGTGACGAAGGTGATGCCCAACGTGTGTGGCGCCGCGCACGGGATGCTCGACGCCCGAGCTTGATGAGCCCTCTTGCGCGGCGCCGCCACAAGCGCATACCGATGAGAGAGGGGATTCGAGTTGCCACCAGTGACAGTCACGGTGATCCGCTTCAGATTCCGGTGCCTGCCAGGTGGGTGGGCAAGCCGCACCTCGATCGGAACGGTCAGGCTTCGCCCTCGCTTGAGCTTCCTGACGATCCAGCATGCGCTTTTCCCCTTGTAGCGGATCGAGCCGTGATGCGAAACGCCGACCACACGCGCGCGCTTACGCGGGACCGCGGCACATACGTGGACGGACGTGGCGGTCCAGGGGCGGGTATTCGTCACACGCAGCCGGAGGTTTACCTGCCGAGTGTCGCTCGTACCGGCGAGCCGCAGGACCGAGACGCGGAAGTCACCCGGCGAGTGCTTCTTCTTGCTGGCGGTTGGACCGTCGCCATGGGGGTTCTGGGCCGAACTGGCGGCGGGCACAAACACAACCGCGCTCAGTAGGACCAACAACGACACACAACCAACCAGGCGAAAAACGCGCACGAAACCATCCCCCCGTCGTCAATCGAATGATTGAGCGGACGCTATCATTAAAAACTAGTTGTTTGCAGTCTCCAAGCCGAGGTTCACAGCCCAACCCGAGCCTTGGGGGATAATCTTGATCGACCCGGCCCCGGTAGCTCAGCTGGATAGAGCGCTGACCTTCTAAGTCAGATGTCGCAGGTTCGAATCCTGCCCGGGGCGTCCGCCCGGTCTAGCCCCCATCCATACATCCGCATGACCGCGACGCGAGGTCACCAGGTGAGGTGATTCGACTCGATTCCGTCGACCTTCACCCAGGCGTGGGTATTGGCGTAGCCGTAGACGCACACGTTGGAGGTCGTAGACGACGTCGTGTACTGGTAAAAGGCACCGGTCGGCGGAGGGTAGTCCGCATAACAGGTGACCGTATGTGACCCGGAGCCGAAATTGGCGAGGCTGACGGTCAAATAAGCACAAGCCGACGAGCTGCATCCCGAGACATTCACGTGGGCTCCCTTCGAGACGCTCACCGTCTTCGGGCAGGCCGCCGTAGATGCCGTCACCGAAGCCGCCGCCGAGCGATTCCCGGCTGCGTCGTACGCGTCCACGCCGAGCTTGTAGCTGGTACCGCACGACAGGCCGGAGAACTTGTAGCTGGTCGAGCCGGAATTCGTTATGCGGGTGCCGTTCCGGTAAAGCGAGTATCCAGCGACGCCGACGTTGTCGGTCGCCTTGCCCCAGGAGAGGGTGATCGTGCTGGTCGTCGGTGCGGATGCCGTCGGCGAAGTCGGCGTCGTCGGTGCGGATTTATCGGCCGTGGATCCACCGGAGCTTGGAGCCGGTTCGGGCTTTGGTTCCGATTTCGGGCCCGGCGAGGACGGATCGGGGGCCGAGACCGGAGCCGGCTTGTTCGCCTTCGCGTGCAGAAAGCCGATCGGGATCAGCGACCCGAGGTTTCCGAGCGTCCCGCCCGCGCCGAGCGGAGCGCTGCCGCGCCCGCTTGGCGAGTCGTTCTGATCTACCCAACCGAGGCGCCCGTTGTCGACCCACTCGACCACCGCGACGTGGCCATAGCCGAGATAGCCGCCTCGATAGACGATGATGTCGCCGGGGACAGGCGTGTATCCACTGCCGTTGGGGTGCTTGTCGAAGTACTGGGTGGACGCGTTTGCGTACTGCATATTCGCGTTGCCGTAGATGCGCGGCGACCAGTGCCTGGTCACGATCAGCCGCTGGACCAGCTCGACGCACTGGTAGGCGATCCCGTAACCCGTCGCGATGTTGCATCCGGCATAGCAGCCGATCAGGCCGTTGCTCTTCACATCAACCCCCAAACCGCCAAGCCAGTCGCGTCCACGGACGAGGACGGTCCCGAACGGGCTCCACGAGCGGCCGCTGCCGCGACCGTCGCCCGAAGTGGTGACATTGGCTTGAGTCGGCTGCAGGCTCTTCGCGAACAGCCCCGTCGGGTGACCCGCTGCTCCCCCGTGCCGGACGCGGATGGTCGCCGAGGCAGTCCGTCGCAGCTTGGAACGAACGCAGGCCAGGGTTACTCTCCACACCCCCGAGTGCGATCCTGGCGAGACCGTCCAGTCGTATTGCAGCAGCGGACGCGTGACGTACACAGAGCGCCCAGTCGAGGGCTCTCCGGGGTGCTTCCGGGCCTCGAGCCGGCAGGTGGAGCCGGGAGTGACCTTGAACCAGGCGCTCGCCTGCGAGCCGCCGCGGACGGCCTTCGACACCGATACCAACTTGACGGACAGACCACCGGTGGCGTAAGCGTTCGAGGCAAACAGCAGCAACGTGGCGAGGAGCGCCGCCGCGAGCAGCGCGGCCAGCGCACCCCTGCGGCCGACCGTGAGTGTGTCAGTACCGGATTGCAAACGTAAGTTCATGGGCAGCGGCGCATTTAACAGCATTGGCGACTACTCAGGCCAAGCCCTACTTGACGTAGCGGGCGAAGTGATGTGCGGCGATGACCATGCCCGACCTCAGGTACAGGCGGTGGGCGTCGGCTCGATCGATGCCGACGCCGGAGTCGAGGTGAAGCTGCCCGCAGCCCAGCCGCCCCGCCTCCTCGAGCAACCACTCGAGCAGCTTTCGCGCGTTCCCGCGCCCCCGCGCCGCCGGCAGCGTCGAGAGGTCGTCGACGTAGAGGTAGTGGCCCCAGGCGAGGCTGTGGGCGGTGCGGAAGCCCGCCACCGCGCAGGCGCTCGGCTCTCCCTCCTCGAAGGCGGCAACGAGGCGATAGCCCTCGGCCCGCTGTACCTCGTCGACCCGGCGGACGAAGGACGGCTCGTCGCCGAGGTCGCTGCGGAGCGCCTGCATGGCGGCAAAGGCCAGGCCGGTCTCCGGGGGTAGGAGCTCGCGGATCACGCCCGCATCCTGGCACCTCCCCTAGGATCCTCGTCGATGCCAAGGATCGACGTGGGAGGCAGCGAGCTTCACTTCGTGCGCGCCGGAGCCGGCGAGCCGATGCTGCTGATCCAGGGGATGAGCGCCACCCACATGACCTGGGGCCGGCCGTTCCTCGCCCCGCTAGAGGAGCGCTTCGACTGCGTCGTCTTCGACAATCGCGGGATGGGATTGTCGGGGCCGGCACGGATGCCGTTCACCACCGCCGATCTGGCCGGCGACGTCGTCGGCCTGCTCGATGCGCTGGACATCGAGCGTGCTCACGTAGTCGGCATCTCGATGGGCGGGATGATCGCCCAGGAGCTCGCGCTGGCCCACCCCGCCCGGATCCGCAGCCTGACCCTGGGCGCGACCTACTGCGGCGGCCCGGGGAGCACGCTGATGGCGGAGGAGGACCTGCAGATGCTGGCGGCGGCGATGGCCTCCGGCGACCGCGAGCAGGTGCTGCGCGCGATGTGGGAGATCAACCTCTCGCCGGACTTCCGCGCGGATGAGAGCCGTTACGTGGCCTTCCATGAGATGGCAACCGCACTGCAGGCGCCGAAAGACGTGGTCTTCCAGCAGATGCAGGCCTGCGCCGCCCACGACACCAGCACCCGGCTCGGCGCGGTCACGGTCCCGACCCAGGTCATCCACGGCACCGCCGACAGGCTGCTGGGGGTCAACAACGGGATCCAGATCGCCTCGCTGCTCTCGGTCGAGCCACAGCTGCTCGAGGGTGTCGGCCACATGTTCTGGTGGGAGCAGCCCGAGCGCGCCGCCGCACTCGTCCGCGAGCACGCCCTGGCGCCCGTGTGAGCCTCAGTCTTCGGGCCCGACGTCGGCGCAGCTCGTGTCGAGCTTGCCGTTGACCTTGAAGACGTAGTCGGGCTCGGGCGTGATTTCGGGCTCTTCGACCACCAGCTTCAGCGCCTTGGCGTTTTTCAGCCAGGCGTAGATCGGGAACCAGAAGTCCGCCTCACGCGAGTCCTGCGTGTACTTGCTGATGATCAGATAGTCGTAGTTGCCTTCGTTGATCAGGCGGCGGAACTGCGGGCAGCTGGTCGCCAACCGGTAGGCGCCGTCCGGGCCCTTGACGCCGATGTACTGGACGTAGTTGTCGAGGTTGGCGCCATAGAAGCCGTACTGGCCGAAGAAGATCTCGCCCGAGCCGGCGATCCCGATCCGTTTGCCGTGCTGGTTGTGGGCGAAGGTGTAAGCCTCGCGCGGCCCGCCGTCCTGCAGGAAGGGGGTCGTGCGAACGTAGTGCTGGTTGTAGTACTGGACCTCCTGGGCGCGGCCGAGCACGACCGCGAGGACCAGCACGGCGGCGGCGGCAATTCCGACGTAGGTGCGGCTCATCAGCCGCCGCCCACGCAAGAGGCTGAGTGCCGCCGGGGTCCAGACCAGCGCCAGGGTGAGGAAGACGGTGCCGAATATGTAACCGGGGTACCAGCGAGGCGTGGTCAACACCGTGATCGCGTAGACCGCCAGTAAGAAGATCAGCGTCTGCCGCGCACGCGAGTCCGGCGCCCGCAGCGGCCGGGCGATCGGCAGTACCGTCATCGCCAGCACCAGCCCGGGAACCAGATAGCGCGTGTTGGTGAAGAAGCCCGTCGGCGACCCCTCCTGGCCTGCCGCGGTGAGCGGCGTGAAGACGTAGACGAGCGCGGTCAGCAACGCCGCGGCGGCGATCACCTGCAGGATCCGGTTGCGCGAGCGCACCGCGATGAAGACGGCGGCGGCCACGGCGACGATCAGGATCAGCGGCCATAGGGGACCGAAGGCGTCGTCGAGGCGGGGGAAGAACCAGCGCCGGTAGATCGTCGGATCGGTCAGGTAGTGGGAGACGGCGAAGCGCGGCCGCGGATCGAGCGGCATCTGGTCGGGCCGTGGCAGATGGAGCGGGCCGAAACCGGTCGACGGGATCGGGTTGCCGCCGGTCTTGATCATCGCCCGCACATACCAGTAGCCACCCACGACAAAGGTCGAAAGTCCGAGAACCCAGGCCGTGGTCAGACGTCGTCCCCTGCCGCTGAAGACGATCACTCCGAGGCCGATCGCCACGACCGGGACGAGGAAGGTGAACTTGACCGAGATGGCGAGGCCGCCGGCTATTCCGGCGAGGACCAGCGGGCCCTTGTCGAGCAGCGGCGCATCGCGCTCCGGCGTGTCCTGGACCGCACCCTCCTTGGGCGCGCGGCGCTGGTGGCCGTTGATCAGGAAGGCGGCGAAGGCAATCAGGAAAGCGAGGCCCATGATGTCGTTGCGTCCCTCGCCAGGCTGCGTCTCGATCATCACGCCGGCATCGAGCACGATCGCCCCCGCGACCAGCGTCGCCGGCCCGACCTTGTAGGGGCGGCCGACGCACCAGGCGGCGAGCAGCGCGATCGCCAGCCAGACCAGGTTGATCAGCGGCGAGAGCCAGTCGGTCTTGAAGACGACGATCCCGGCGGCGTGGATCAGTTCCGAGCTCTGCGGGTAGAACCAGGCCACCAGCCGCAGCGGATCGGTGTAGTGCAGGTGGACCGTCGACGCTTCCTGCGCGATCCGCGCCGCGAAGGGCATGTGGTACCAAGTCGTGTCGCCGCCGAACATGCCGGCGTCGAGGCTGAGCTGCGAGGGGAAGGTCCACTCGGCGACGGTGAAGGAGGCGACGCCCAGGGCGAGCAGGAAGGCGACCGTCTGCACCCGCGGCGCGGCGATTTCGCCACTCTCACGCGGCGCCATCCGCCGGCCGAGCCAGGCGGCGCCGAGGCCGAGACCGATGCAGACGACGACGATCCAGCCCAGGTGGAGGATGCTGAGCGTGCCGAGCAACTCGAGCGCGACCACCAGCAGGGCGACCGCGAGAGTCGCGTCGCCGAGCCGGGCGAGGGCGCCGGAGAATTCGGGCACGATCCAACGCCGCAGCCAGTAACCGCCCAGACCGAGCGCGGAGACGATGCCGATCGTCGCCAGGCAGCCACCGATGTAGGAGCCGAAGGAGGGGGTCACCGGCGCGAGATGCTATTCGCCGCGCCGGGCGCGCGAAGGCTAGGAGGCGGCAGCCGGGATGCGGCAGGAGACGCCGGTGCCCGCGAGGCCGCAGTAGCCGTCCGGCACCTTGTGCAGGTACTGCTGGTGGTAGTCCTCGGCGTAGTAGAAGGGTCCCGCCGGCGCGACCTCGGTCGTGATCGGCTCGTGGCCGGCGCTCCGCAGCGCCTCGTCGTAGGCCTCGCGCATCATCTCCGCGGTCGCCTTCTGCGCGTCGTTCGTGAAGTAGATGCCCGAGCGGTACTGGGTGCCGACGTCGTTGCCCTGGCGCATCCCCTGGGTCGGGTCATGCTCCTCGAAGAAGACCTTGAGCAGATCGGCGTAGGAGACCGTCTGCGGGTCGAAGGCGACGAGGACCGCCTCGGCGTGCCCGGTCTTGCCCGAACAGACCTCCTCGTAGGTCGGGTTCGGGGTCGTCCCGTTCATGTAGCCCACGGCCGTGGTGTAGACGCCGTCGAGGACCCAGAAGAGGCGCTCCGCGCCCCAGAAGCAGCCGAGGGCGAAGTAGGCGATCTCGATCCCATCGGGAAAGGGGGGCTTCAGCGGGGCATCGAGCACGGCGTGGCGCTCGGGCACGTCAAAGGCCGGCTCGCTGCGTCCAGGCAGCGCCTCCTCGGGAGAGGGCATCCGATCCTTGTGGCGATCCCAGAGCATCGTCCATACACGGTAGCGTCCCCGTATCGGCTGCTTCGTCCTTCTCTTCGCTCTGATCTCGCCGCGGCTGGCGCTGTTCGTGCTGTTCCTCTTCAGCGACCTGCTCAGCCGGGCCTTCGACAGCTGGATCGTCCCCCTCATCGGCTTCTTCCTGCTGCCCTGGACGACGCTGGCCTACGCCGTGATGTGGTCCTCCTCGGACGGCGTCAAGGGCTTCGAGTGGTTCATCGTCGTGCTCGCCTTCCTGATCGACCTCGGCGCCTTCGCCGGCGGCCGGCGGCGACGCGAAACCGCATAGCCGCGGCGCTAGGGACCCTCGTCCAGCGGATAGGCGAGCCGGATGTGCTCCTTGGCGAGGACGATGAATGGCCGCCGTTCGCCCTCGCCGCCGCCAAGCGGTGAGATCTCAGCGTCGACGAGCGGGATGAAGGCGACGTCGGCGCGGTTCACCGCATCGGAGAAACGGCTCTGGTAGCCCTCCGGCGGCAGGGTCACGTCGCCGACGACCATGTGCCGGTCGGTTTCGAACACGACCCGCTCCCGGCGACGCGGACTGGCAGGTTGCCCTTCCATGTGCCCGCTTATCGACTTTTCCAGGTATTTCGTGAATGGATAAGCGTCCAGGCGCCACTTGGCGCTTCAGTGCAATTCCGCATCGGGGCGCCCGGATTCGAACCGAGGACCTCGGCCACCCAAAGGCCGCGCGCTACCAGGCTGCGCCACGCCCCGCTGCGCTAAGTGTAAGCGGCGCCCGCCCATCTGGACGAGACTGCACTTACCCGCCCTATGCGACGGTAAATGCAGTCTCATCGGCTGGACGGCGAGAAACCGCTAGCTTTCCCGGCCCGATGGCCGACGTGCGACCGATCCATGCGACCCACTACGACCTCGACGTGGTCGGGTCGTTGCAGGACGTGGCGGCGCCCCCCTATGACGTGATCGATGCGGCCATGCGGGCGGAGCTGCTCGACCGCTCCCCCTACAACGCCGTCGCCATCGACCTGCCGAAACCCTACGGCGAGACCGGGCCGCAGCAGACCGACGACGACCCCTACGAGCGCGCGGCTCAGACGATGGACGAGTGGCGGCAGGCAGGCGCTCTGGTCGCCGACTCCGAGCCGGCTATCTGGGCGATGACCCAGGACTACACCGGCCCCGACGGCGGCGCCCGCACTCGCCACGGCATCCTCGCGCGGGTGCGGGTCGAGGACTTCTCCGCCGGCCAGGTCCTGCCCCACGAGCGCACCCTGCCGGGACCGAAGAAGGACCGGCTCGACCTGACCCGTGCCACCCGCCACAACCTCTCGCCGATCTTCTCGCTCAGCACCAAGGATCCCTGGCCGCTAGTGGCGCCCGCGATCGAGTCGGCCGAGCCCTGGGGCGAGGCGACCGACGAAGGAGGCACGGTCACCAAGGTCTGGCGGGTCGGCGACCCGGCTGTCCAAGCCCAGGTCACCGAGCTGCTCGGCGGCGCTCAGCTGCTGATCGCCGACGGCCATCATCGCTATGAGACCGCGATCGCCTACCGCGACGAGGTCGGCGGCGAGGGCGACCACAACTTCACCCTGATGGCGCTGACCGGGCTCGACGACCCGGGCCTCACCGTCTTCCCCACCCACCGGCTGCTTTCCGGCTTGCGCGACGACAGCGAGCGCCAGCGGCGCCTCGGCGAGGGCCTGCGCGAGCTGTTCGAGGCGACCGAGGTGCCGCTCGAGCGGCTCGACCCGCTCGGCGCGGAGGGCGTCGGCGTCTTCGGCCTCTACGACTCCTTCCACAAGCGGGGCTTCCGCCTGCGGCTCAAGGACAGCGCGGTCGCGGCGCTGGACGAGCAACTCGCCGGCAAGCCCGAGGCCTACCGCCGCCTCGACGCGGCGATCCTCGAGACCCTCGTGCTGAAGGGGATCGCCGGGCTGAGCGAAGACGACATCCTCGCCAAGCGCGGGCTCGGCTACTCGAAGAGCGTCGAGGATTCGCTGGCGTTACTCGAGGACGGCACCTACGACGTCGCCTTCATCCTCCGCCCGATCCCCGTCGACCAGGTCAAGGCGATCTGTGAGAGCGACGAGAACATGCCCCCCAAGTCCACGTACTTCTTCCCCAAGGTCTTGACCGGGCTCGTTTTCAACCCTGTTGGCTGAATCGTCAGCGCCTGTCCCGGCAGGGGTGGAACGTCTTGTACTTTTTGGCCACCGCGATCCGCAGAGGACCGCCCTGGCCCCACCCAAAAGTTAAGTGGAACCCCTGCCGGGACAGGCGCTTAGGATGGTGCCTCATGGTTAAGATTTACACGCGCAAGGGAGATGACGGCTCGACCTCGCTCTGGTACGGCGGGCGCGTGCCCAAGCATCACGGGCGCACCGAGGCCTACGGCGCCCTTGACGAAGCCTGCTCGCAGCTGGGCGTGGCGCGAGCGCTCTGCGGCGCCGACCGGGCCGAGCTCGCGGCTGACCTGCTCCGCCTTCAAGACGACATCTTCGTCGCCGGCGCCGAGCTGGCCACCGCGCCCGAGGCGGCCGAGCGACTGGAAGACGGCGTCAGCCGCACCACCGAAGAGATGGTCGCCGAGCTCGAGCAGGCAATCGACCGTTATATGGAGCGGGTCGAGCTGCCGCCCCAGTTCGTCATCCCCGGCGGCAACCAGCTCTCCGCCCAGCTCGACGTCGCCCGCACGACGATCCGCCGGGCCGAGCGGCGGATCAGCGAACTGAACGCAGACGGCGAGCTGGCCGGCGAGACCGTGATCCACTTCGTCAACCGCGCCTCCGACCTCGCCTACGCGATGGCCCGCTTTGCCGACATCGACGACCCGGCCCTGTTCGAGGGCCGCCGCAAGGGATAACGGTGAAGGTCGTCGCCCGTCGCCGCAATGGCTACGTCCACGACGTCGAGATCGAGGGTGGCCACACGCTCGTCATCGACGAGCCGGCCTTTGTCGAGGGTGGAACCGACGCCGGCCCCTCCCCCACGCGGCTGGTCGCAGCCGGCCTGGCGGGCTGCGTCGCGGTGACGATGGAGATGTACGCGGCGCGCAAAGGTTGGGATGTCGGCGCGGTCGAGGTCGAGGTCGACGTCGCCTACGAGGATTTCGCGCCGCGCTCCTTCGACGTGACGCTGCGCTTGCCGTCCGGCCTGAGCGAGGAGCAGACGCAGCGGCTGACGGCGGTCGCCCGCAAATGCCCTGTTCACAGAGTGCTGGTCGGCGAGACGCCGGTCAGCGTCTCCGACCGGGTCGAGGAGCTGCCCGGTGCCTGACTACGCGATCGTCGGCGCCGGCTCGGCCGGCTGCGTGCTGGCCGCCCGGCTCAGCGAAGACCCCGACGTCGAGGTGCTGCTGATCGAGGCCGGGGGCAGCGACCGCCACCCCAACGTGAAGATCCCGGCCGCGTTCGCCAAACAGTTCCACACGAAGCGCGACTGGGACCTCGGCACCGAGCCCGAGCCCCACTGCGACGGTCGCTCGCTGTACATGCCGCGGGGCAAAGGCCTGGGCGGCTCCAGCTCGATGAACGCGATGCTCTACGTCCGCGGGCATCCACTCGACTACGAGAAGTGGGCGGCCGGCGGGGCCGACGGCTGGGACTGGGACGGGATGCGGCCCTATTTCCTCCGTGCCGAGGACAACGCCAGGGGCGAGTCGGAGCATCACGCCACCGGTGGACCGCTGCGAGTCGAGGACGAGCGCTCGCCGCGCGGGCTCACCGGGCAGTTCCTCGAGTCCTGCGCCGCGGCCGGAATCCCGCGCGTAACGGACTACAACGGCCCCGAGCAGGACGGCGCCGCGCTGGTCCAGGCGACCCAGCGCAACGGGCGCCGTTGGAGCACCGCGGATGCGTACCTGCGCCCGGCGCAGAAGCGCGACAACCTCACCGTGATCTCCGGCGCCCACGTACTCGGCGTCGAGCTGCAGGGCGACCGGGCGACCGGCATCCGCTACCGCCGGCGAGGCCGCGAGCAGGTCGCCACCGCCACGCGCGACGTGATCCTTTCCGCTGGCGCCCTCGGCTCGCCGCAACTGCTGATGCTGTCCGGCCTCGGTCCCGCCGAGCAGCTGCGGCAGCTCGGCATCGCGGTGGCCGCAGACCTGCCCGGCGTCGGCGAGAACCTCCAGGACCACCCCTACCTGAGCTCGCTCTGGGACGTCCCAGGTGGCGGCTCGCTGGCCGACGCGGAGAAGCCCATGGCGGTGCTCGAGTACCTGCTGCGGCGCAGCGGCCCGCTCAGCTCGACCGTCGCCGAGGCGCTCGCCTTCGTGCGCAGCAAACCGGGGCTCGCCCAGCCGGACCTCCAGTTCCACTTCGCGCCTGCCTACTTCGTCGACAACGGCGCCGAGGAATACGACGGCCACGCGATCACGATGGGCCCGGCGCTGGTCGCCCCCCGCAGCCGCGGGTGGGTGCGCCTGCGATCGGCCGACCCGGCTGACAAGCCACGCATCCAGACCAACTCGCTGGCCGAGCCGGAGGATGTCGCCGCCCTCTTGGCCGGGACCCGGATCGCGCGGGAAATCGCCGCCGCCGAACCTTTTGCCGCAGAGCTAGGGCGGGAGCTGTTTCCCGGCACCGACATCGAGAGTGACGACGAACTGGCCGACGATCTGCGCCGCCGAGTCGAGCTCCTCTACCACCCGGTCGGCACCTGCCGGATGGGATCCGACGCCGAGGCGGTGGTCGATCCGCAGTTGCGCGTGAGGGGGATCGAGGGACTGCGGGTAGTCGACGCCTCGGTCTTCCCGATCATCCCCAGCGGCAACACCAACGCGCCGACGATCGCGGTCGCCGAGCGGGCGGCCGACATCATCGCCGGCAGGCCACTGCTTCGTGACGGCGCGACCACCGGCACCTCGTCAAGCGAGTAATTGCGTGGACCTCGGACTGAAAGGGCGATCCTGCGTCGTCACCGGCGCCAGTCGGGGGATTGGGCAGGAGACGGCGCGGCTGCTCTGTGCCGAGGGTGCGAAGGTGCTGCTCGTCGGCCGCGACGAGGAGCGCCTGGTGAAAGCGCAGGGAGAGGCGGTCGCCGCTGGCAGCGCTGCCGGCGGCGGCGCACAGAGGCTGGTCCTGGACGTGACCGACGCGGACGCCGGCGAGCGCATGCTGGCCGCCGCGAGCGATTACTTCGGCTCGCTCGACGTCCTCGTCAACAACGCCGGCGCCGCCCGGTGGCGCCACCTCGACGACGTCCCCGACGAGGATTGGTACGCCCAGTACGAGCTCAACGTGATGGCACCGCTGCGAGCGATGCGCGCCGCCGTCCCCGCGATGGCCGAGCGCAGCTGGGGGCGAATCGTCAACGTCTGCTCGACCGCCGGCAAGCGGCCCTCGGCGGCGATGCCGGAGTACTCGGTGGCGAAGGCGGCCGAGCTCTCGCTCTCGCGCCTTTTCGCCGACCGCTACGCCAAGCAGGGCGTCCTCGTCAACGCGATCTGCCCCGGGCCGGTCGAAGCAGAGCTATGGATGGAGGCGGGCGGGCTGCTCGACCAGTCGCATGAGATGTCCGGCGCCGAGAGCCGCGAGGCGGCTCTGGCTGAGGCCGGCGCCAAGCGCCCGATCGGCCGCCTCGCCGAGGTCGGCGAGATCGCCGCCGCGATCGTCTTCCTCTGCTCCGAGCGCGCCTCCTATGTGAGCGGCGCCGCCTGGTCCGTGGACGGCGGCACCGTCCAAGTCATCATCTGAGATGAGATCTCAGATTGATGCCGCGGTCCTGCTGCCGCTCTACGGCTGGCCCGAGGAGCCCGGCCTTGTCTTCACCGAGCGGCGCGCCGATCTGCGCCGCCATGCCGGCGAGATCTCATTTCCCGGCGGCCGCAGGGACGAGACCGATGCCGACCTCGCCGCGACCGCATTGCGCGAGGCCCACGAGGAGATCGGCCTCGATCCCGCACAGGTCGAGCTCGGCGAGCAACTGCCGACCACCGGCACCTTCGTCACCGGTTACCGCATCCACCCCTTTGTCGGCAGGATCCCCCACCCCGGTGAGCTGGACCTCGAGCCCAACCCGGCCGAGGTCGAGACCGTCCTCACCTTCTCGTTAGAGGTTCTACGCAGGGGCTACGAGATGCGTCGTTTGATCCGCCGCGGCGTCCCCATCCACACCCCGACCTACGAGGCGGAGGGCCATCTCATCTGGGGAGCAACTGCTCGCATCGTGGGCGATCTACTAAAGCGCCTCGCTTAGAGCCCATCCGGCAGGGGTGGAACGTCTTGTACTTCTTCGGTGTGGCCATCGGGCGTCAGCCCATCAAGCGATCCACCGAAAAAGTTAAGTGGAACCCCTGCCGGATGGGCTCTAGGAGGTCTTCTCGGGCTGGGGCACAATGCGGATGTATGGGCGAGGCTCCTCCCAACCATCCGGGTAGATCTCTTTCGCCTGATCGTTGGAGACCGAGCCGGCGATGATCACGTCGTCTCCCTGCTTCCACTGGGCCGGAGTTGCGACTTTGTGCTGGGCGGTGAGCTGGAGCGAGTCGATCACGCGCAGGACCTCGTCGAAGTTGCGCCCGGTCGTCATCGGATAGACGAGGATGAGTTTGATTTTCTTGTCGGGTCCGATAACGAACACGTTGCGAACGGTCTGGTTGTCGGCGGGCGTGCGGTCTCCGGGGTCGCCGGACACATCCGCCGGCAACATGCCGTAGAGCTTGGAGACGTTGAAGTCGGCGTCGCTGACGATCGGGTAGTTCGGCGCGGTCCCCTGCGTCTCTGCGATGTCGCTTGCCCACTCCTCGTGCTTGTCGAGCGGGTCGACCGAGAGCCCGATGATCTTCACGTTTCGCTTCGCGAACTCGGGCTCGATGCTGGCCATATAGCCGAGCTCCGTAGTGCAGACCGGGGTGAAGTCTTTCGGGTGCGAGAACAGAACCGCCCACGAATCGCCGATCCAGTCATGGAACTTGATCCGGCCCTCGGTCGTGTCGGCCTCGAAATCGGGGGCTACGTCCCCGAGCTGCAACGTCATCGGGCCAGCTCCTCTCGGATACTTGCCTCTAGCGCCTTCGCATAGCTCATCCGCAACCTCCGATTCGCAATTGACCTGAATCCTTATCCGAGTTTAGAGATACACGCGATCATGCTCAGGTCGTCCGGGCCATGGTCGCCCCCTCCATAGCCTCGATCCAACCGCTGAGATCGCCGGGGCCGACGAAGACAAACCCGACCGGGATCGCCCATCTCTCCGAAGCGGCCTCGATCGCCTCCCTGCCGCGGGCGAGCAGGACCGGGTCGACGCTTCCCTTCATCTCGTAGACAAACCCACGCACGGGGGTTTCGACCAGGCGCTCGAGCAACCGATCCAGGCGTGGCCCGTGGATCGCGGACAGCTCCTCCGGCTCCCCCTGCGCCGAGCCGAGCAGCCAGTCGATCACGGTGACATCGCCGACCAGATCCAGGACCGAACCGGGATCCGCGGGGTCGGCAAGGGCCGGCTCTATCCCGGCCGCCTCGATCGCCGCCAGACCCTCCTCGTGGCGGCTCGTGCCGCGCACCTGCCAGCCCCTGGCCAGCAAGCGCTTGCCGAGAAGTCGGCCGCGGCAGCCACAGCCGACGATCAGCGCCCTTGCCACCCCGGTCGCCTCAGCCGGCGAACGGGTCGCCCCGCCGCAAGCGCTCCAGCTCCTCCTCTTCGACCTCGATGCGGAGCTTTCTCTCGTCGACCTCGGCGGCGCCGCGGCGGCGGCGCATCTCGTTCTGCGCCTCGAGCATCTGACGCACATCGTCGATTTCGTTCTGCGCCTCGACTTCGGGGCTGCGGGTCGGCTTCCAGTCGACCAGGTCGGCGGTGCTGCCCTGGTAGAAGTGGCCGATCAGCAGCAGCACGCCGATGATCAGCGCCAGCATGGCGCAGGTGAGCAGGACGAAACCCATGCCGGCCAGGATACGCCCGTAGCGGCGGTCGCCTTTAATGCTCGGTTGTGGCCGAGGCCTACCTAGTCGACGCGGTCCGCACGCCGATCGGCTCCTATCGGGGCGCGCTCTCCGGCGTGCGCCCCGACGACCTCGCCGCCCACGTCGTCCGCGCAACGATCGAGCGCAGCGGCGTCGACCCGACTGAGATCTCCGACATCTACTTCGGCGCGGCCAACCAGTCCGGCGAGGACAACCGCGACGTGGCGCGGATGGCGGCGTTGCTCGCCGGCCTCCCCGACAGCGTTCCCGGAGCCACCGTCAACCGCCTCTGCGCCTCTGGCCTGGAGGCGGTCAACTGCGCCGCCCGCGCGGTCAAGCTCGACGAGGGCGACTTCTACCTGGCCGGCGGGGTCGAGTCGATGAGCCGGGCGCCGTGGGTGGTCGGCAAGCCCGAGCGCGGCCTCCCCCGCGGCGAGCAGACGATGCACGACACGACCCTGGGCTGGCGCTTCGTCAATCCGCAGATGGCCGAGCTGGGCGTATCGACCGAATCGATGGGCGAGACCGGCGAGAACGTGGCCGAGCGCTACGGGATCGACCGCGAGGATCAGGACGCCTTCGCCCTGCGCAGCCACCAGCGCGCCGTCGCCGCCACCGAGGCCGGCATCTTTGCCGAGGAGATCGTCCCGATCGAGGCGCCGAAGGGACGGCGTGAGACGGCCCTCGTCGAGGCGGACGAGGGGCCGCGCCCCGACGCTTCGCTGGAGAAGATGGCCGCCCTGCGCCCGGCGTTCCGCGAGAACGGAACGGTCACCGCCGGCAACGCCTCGACCCTCAACGACGGCGCAGCCTGCCTGCTGGTCGCCTCGGAGGCGGGAGTCGAGCGACTCGGCGCGGAACCGCTGGCGCGGGTGGTCGCTTCGGGGGTCGCCGGCGTCGACCCCGCGTACATGGGCATCGGCCCGGCCGTAGCCGTGCCCCGCGCCCTCGCCGCCGCCGGCCTCAGCCTCGAGCAGATCGACCTGATCGAGCTCAACGAGGCCTTCGCCTCACAGGTGCTGGCCTGCGCCCGCGAGCTCGGCATTGACGAAGAGCGGCTCAACGTCAACGGCGGCGCGATCGCCCTCGGCCACCCGCTCGGCTGCTCCGGCGCCCGCCTGTCCGCAACGCTGATCCGCGAGCTGCGCCGCCGCAAAGCCCGCTACGGCATTGCCACCATGTGCGTAGGCGTCGGCCAGGGCCTGGCGACGGTCTTCGAAGCCGTCTGAAGCTTCCGGTGCGCCCTTTCCCACCTCATAGGAGGAAAAGGCGCACCGGAACGGATGGGCTAGTAGCCTCGCGCGGCGATGACCGAGGCGCTGAGAGAGCTGGCGAGTGTGGACGGGGTGGTAACGCCGACGGCGGAGGCGATGGTGCCGATGAAGGACGACGGCCTCTACCGCGGCGACGGCGCCTTCGAGGTGATTCGGCTCTACGAGGGCCGGCCCTTCGCGCTCAGCGACCACCTCGACCGACTCGAGCGCTCATCCGCAGCGATCGAGCTCGAGTTCGACCGCGCCGCGCTGGAGCGGGAGATCGATGTCCTGCTGACCGAGGCCGGAGGCCCCGACGGTCAGCTGCGGCTGATCGTCACCCGTGGCGGCCACCGCCTCGCGGCGGTCGAGCCGATCCCCGCCCACGCCGAAACGCTGAGCCTGGCGACCGTCACCTACTGCCCGAGCGTGATCCTCAACGGAGTCAAGTCGCTCTCCTACGCGGCCAACATGCAGGCGACGCGGCTGGCGAAATCGCAGGGCGCCGACGAGGCGGTCCTCGTGCGGCCCGACGGAACCGTGCTGGAGCCGCCAACCTCGGCGATCTTCTGGGTCTCGCCGCAGGGCGGCCTGCGCACCCCGGCGCTCGACGTCGGCGTGCTCGAGTCGATCACCCGCGACCGTCTCGTCAAGGCGCTCGATGTGGAGGAGGGAGCCTGGCCGGTTGCCGACCTGCGCGCCGCCGAGGAGGCCTTCCTCGCCTCGACCACGCGTGAGATCCAAGCCGTCTCCGCAATCGACGGCAATGCCGTGGCCGAGGCGCCGGGACCCCGCACCCGCGAGGCCCAGGCGGCCTTCGCGGCGACCTTGGGACGCGAGCTTTGAACCACGACACGAGAAAGCGAAGGTGAGATGGACTTCCAGCTGAGCGACGAGCAGCGCCTGATCTCCGAGGCGGCACGCGAATTCGCCGACCGCGAGATCCAGCCGCGGGTGCGCGACAACGACCGTGCCGCGCGCTTTGACCGCGAGCTGGCGAGCAAGCTGGGCGAGGTCGGCTACCTCGGCGCCCCAGTGGCCGAGCAGTACGGCGGTCGCGGCCTCGACTACATCGGCTACGGGCTGATCGTCGAGCAGGTCGGCCGCGCCGATTCCTCCGCTCGCACCGTCGTCTCCGTGCAGACCTCGCTGGTCGCCGGCTCGATCGAGAAGTGGGGCAGCGAGGAGCAGAAGCAGAAGTGGCTGCCGCGGCTCTGCTCCGGAGAGGCGCTCGGCTGCTTCGGCCTGACCGAGCCCGACACCGGCTCCGACGCCGCCAACCTGCGTACGCGCGCGACCAAGACCGACTCCGGCTGGTCGATCAGCGGCCAGAAGATGTGGATCTCGCTCGGCAACTTCTCCGAGGTGGCGCTGATCTTCGCCCAGACCGACCCCGAGAAGAAGCACCGCGGCCTCGCCTGCTTCCTCGTCCCCACGGCGTCGGAGGGCTTCACGGCACAGGAGATCCACGGCAAGCTCGGGCTGCGCTCCTCCGACACCGCCGAGCTCTCGCTCGACAATGTCGAGGTCGGCGAGGAGGCGATGCTGGGCGAGATCGGCGACGGCTTCAAGGTCGCGATGAGCGCCCTCGACAACGGCCGCTACAGCGTCGCCGCGGGCTGCGTCGGCATCTGCGACGGCTGCGTCGACGCCTCTGTCGCCTACGCCAAAGAGCGCCGGCAGTTCGGCGTGCCGCTGGCTCGCTTCCAGCTGGTCCAGGAGATGATCGCCGACATGATCGTCAAGCGCGACGCCTCGCGGATGCTCGTCTACCGCGCCGGCATGCTCAAGGACGAAGGGAAGCCGAACACGACGGAGACCTCGGTGGCGAAGCTGCACGCGACCGAGGCGGCGGTCGAATGCGCCAACCTGGCGATCCAGGTGCACGGCGGCGCCGGCTACGTCGATGACTACCCGGTCGAGCGCTACCTGCGCGACGCGCGGGTGACGACGCTCTACGAGGGCACCTCGCAGATCCAGAAGCTGATCATCGGCCGCGCGGCGACGGGGATCAACGCAATGACTCCGCTCGAGGCCGAATAGGGCGGTGGGGGATCTGGTCGAGAGCTCGCGCGACGGCCACGTCGCGCTGCTGCGCCTCAACCGGCCCGAGGCGCGCAACGCCCTCTCGCCGGAGGCGATGGAGGCGCTCGCCGCCGAACTGGAGCGGCTCGACCCCGATCCCGACGTGCGCTGCGTCGTCATCGCCGGCTCGGACAAGGTCTTCGCCGCGGGGGCCGACATCAAGGCGATGGCGGAACGCAGCTTCGCCGAGGCGCTGCGCCACCCCGCCGCCTCGTTCTGGCGACGGCTCGCCGCGATCAAGACGCCGCTGATCGCGGCTGTCTCCGGCTACGCCCTCGGCGGCGGCTGCGAGCTCGCCCTGGCCTGCGACATGATCGTCGCCTCCGACACGGCGGTGTTCGGCCAGCCGGAGATCGGGCTGGGGATCATCCCCGGCGGCGGCGGCACGCAACGGCTGGCAAGGGTGCTGGGCAAGCAGCGGGCGATGGAGTTCGTGCTCACCGGTCGCCGCTTCGATGCGGCGACGGCGCTCGAGCTGGGCCTCGTCAACAAGATCGCCGAGAAGGACCGCTGGCTGGAGGAGGCGATGGCCCTCGCCGGCAGCGTCGCCGAGCGACCGCCGATCGCGGTCCGGCTCGCCAAGCAGGCTGTGATCGCAGCGGAGGAGACGGCGCTTTCGGCCGGCCTCGAGCACGAGCGCCGCCTCTACGAGCTGGCGATGGCGACCGAGGACCGGGTCGAGGGCATGCAGGCTTTCCTCGAGAAGCGAGAGCCTCGCTTCGAGGGCAGATGATCGCCGGCGGGCATAAGAGGGGTCTATGGGCGAGGTTCTAGGTCCAACGGCAGTTGAGCGGGTCGGCGTGGTCGGCGCCGGCACGATGGGCGCCGGCATCGCTCAGATCGCGGCGCTCGGCGGGTATGAGACCCGCCTGCACGACCCTGCCCCCCAGGCACTCGAGGACGGGATCGAGCGCCTCCGCAGCGCCCTGGCGAAGGGCGCCCAGAAGGGTCGCTGGAGCGAAGCTGACGCCGAGGCCGCAAGCGCTCGGATCGGCGCCGCCACAAGCCTCTCCGACCTCGGCGAGTGCGATCTGGTCGTCGAGGCGGCACCGGAGGATCTGGAGCTGAAGCGGGAACTGTTCGCGGCCTTGGCCACCGCCTGCGGCCCGGAGACGATCCTCGCCAGTAACACCTCATCGCTACCGGTGACGGCGATCGCCGCGACGGTCCCCGATCCCGAGCGCGTCGTCGGCATGCACTTCTTCAACCCGCCGGCGCTGATGAAGCTGGTCGAGGTGGTCGCGACCGAGCGCTCCGGCGAGGCGGCGCTCGACGCCACCACCGAGGTCGGCCGCCGCATGGGCCGCACGCCGATCCGCGCCAAGGACAGCCCCGGCTTCATCGCCAACCGCCTCGCCCGTCCCTTCAGCCTCGAGTCGCTGCGCATACTCGCCGAGGGGGTCACCGACGCGGCGACGATCGACCGCGTCTGCCGGCTCGGCGGCGGCTTTCGCATGGGCCCTTTCGAGCTGATCGACCTGATTGGCCTCGACGTCAACCTCAGCGTCGCCCGCTCCTTCTTCAGCCAGGGCGGCGAACCGGAGCGCTGGCGCCCGAGCGCGATCCAGGAACAGATGGTCGGCGAAGGCCTGCTCGGACGCAAGGGCGGCCGCGGTTTTTACCGATACGGCGACGGTCCGCATCGCGCCCCCGATCCCGAGCTGGGCATCGAGGCGCCGACTCTCGATCCGAGCGAGCTGGAGAAGATCGACCCCGCCGCGGAAGCCATTCTGCGCCGCCTCTTCGCCCAGATCGCCAACGAGGCGGCCTTCGCGCTCGAAGAGGGGATCGGCTCGCCCGAGGACATGGATACCGCAATGCGCCTCGGCTTCAACTGGCCCCGCGGCCCGCTGGAGCTGACCGAGCTGATCGGCGTCGGACCCGCCGCGGACCTGCTGGAAGCGTTGCGCCGCCAGCATGGCGAGGCCTACAGTCCGGCTCCGGGATTGAGCGCGGTCGCAGCCGAAAACCGCTGAACGAGCAGGCGCACCGTCACCCCGGCACCGGCGAGGCTCAGCCGGGACTGAGGCGGAAGCTCGTCTCGTCGACGTAGCACCAGCTCCAATCCTCGCCCGGCTGAGCCGAGCGGATGATCGGGTGCCCCGTCTCCCGGTGGTGCGCGGTCGCGTGTTTCCCGATCGAGTTGTCGCAACAGCCGATGTGGCCGCAGCTCTGGCACATCCGCAGGTGCACCCACCGCATCCCCGCCTTCAAGCACTCCTCGCAACCCGGGACGTCGGCCGGCAGGTCGAAGTACTGGACCGAGTCGATGTGGGTGCAGGTCGGAGCCGTGCCCTCGACCTTAAAGCATGGCCCGAATCGGCCGGCTCACTCAGACATTCGTCTGCCCAGACAAAGAGTTACACTTTTGTCTACCACACGTCACACCTTTCTCCCTAGCATCGGAGACATGGAGGCAATGAGACAGGACTGGACAGACGACCGTCTCGACGATCTATCCCACCGGATGGACGAACGCTTCGACCACGTCGAAGCGGAGATGGATCAGCGCTTCGGTCGAGTCGAAGGCGAGATGGCCCAGCGCTTCGAGCGAGTCGAAGCGGAGATGGACCGGCGCTTCGAGCGAGTCGAAGGCGAGGTCAAGAGCCAAGGTAGAGAGCTGCGGGCAGAGATCGTCGGCGTCGAAGCGCGAATCCGCTCCCAGTCGAGCGAGCACTATGCGAGGACCGGAGAAGAATTCGCCAGGGTCAGGGGCGAGCTCGCCACGCTGCATCAAGACAAGCAACAGCTGCTCGCCGAGATGCAGGCGCTCCATCGCACGCTGATCCAGATGGGCTGGACTGGTGCGATCGCGCTGTTCGGCACCCTGGCCGGGGTGCTGATCGCCCACCTCTGACCAGTCGCAAGCTGCCGGGTCGTAGTTCCAGCCGCTCATCTGCAATGGTGCGCGGGATGAGCGGTACCGATGGAGGAGGGGAGCCGATCACCGAGGAGGGGATCGTCGCCCTGCGCGAGGAAATCGAGCAGTTGGAGGGCCCTGGCCGGACCGAGATGGCGGCCCGGATCAAGGTCGCGCGCGAGATGGGCGACCTC
>DASUZP010000163.1:0-15461 GCA_036376775.1 Solirubrobacterales bacterium
CGCCGAGGCAGTCGAGCTCGACCGTGCCCAGGGGGCCGCGGTGAAGAGGATCGTCGCGGCCCTCGACGGCGCCGGGGGCCAGCTGCTCCTGCACGGCGTCACCGGCTCGGGCAAGACCGAGGTCTACCTGGCCGCGGTCGAGGCCGCTCTCGCCCACGGTCGAGGGGCGATCGTCCTTGTCCCGGAGATCGGCCTCGCCCCGCAGGCGGTGGCGCGCTTCCGCGCCCGACTCGGCGATCGCTTCGCCGTGCTCCACTCGGCCCTCTCGCCGGGCGAGCGCTATGACGAGTGGCGACGGCTGCGCAGCGGCGAGGCGCGCGTCTGCGTCGGCCCGCGTTCCGCCGTCTTCGCGCCGATCCGCGACCTCGGTCTGATCGTGATCGACGAGGAGCACGACCCCTCCTACAAGCAGGAGGGGGACCCCTGCTACGACGCCCGTACGGTGGCCCGCCGCCGCGCCGACGAATGCGGTGCGGTGCTGGTCGCCGGCACCGCGACCCCGCGGCCGGAGGCATGGCTGGAGCTGCCGCGGCTGGAGCTGCCGCGCCGCGTCGACGGCCGTGGCATGCCGCCGGTCGAGGTGCTCGACATGCGCGAGGCGGACCCCCGCTCGGGCCCGCTGCACCCGGCGACGTGGGAGGCCCTGGGCGGGGTGAGGGACGCGGGAGCGAAGGCGATATTGATGGTCAACCGGCGCGGCTTCGCGCCCTGGTTGACCTGCCGCTCGTGCGGGCGGCACTGGGGCTGTCCCGAGTGCGACGTCTCGCTGATCGTCCATCGCCATGCGGGGCGGATCGTCTGCCATCACTGCGCCCACTCGGAGCCGCTGCCGCGCGCCTGCCCCGATTGCGGCTCGACGACCCTCTCGCGATCCGGCGCCGGGACCGAGCAGATCGAGGCGCTGCTGATCGAGCAGCTCGACCCGATGCCGGTCTTCCGCCTCGACTCCGACACCGCCGACGGGCGCGGTGCCCACGCCCGCATCCTCGCCGGCTTCGGCGAGGCCGAGAGCGCCGTGCTGGTCGGAACCCAGATGGTCGCCAAGGGCCATGACTTCCCCGAGGTGACGCTGAGTGCGATCGTCGATGCCGACGCGACCCTGCGCTTCCCCGACTTTCGCGCCGGCGAGCGCACCTTCGCCATGGTCGCCCAACTGGCCGGGCGCAGCGGCCGCGGCGAAGCCGGGGGGGAGACGATCGTTCAGACCCTGGCCCCGCAGGCGCCCAGCATCGTCCATGCGGCCCGTCACGACTCGACCGGCTTTCTCGCGGAGGAGGTCGAGCGCCGCCGCGCGCTCCGCTACCCGCCGTTCTCCCACCTGGTCAGGGTCGTGCTCAAGTCGGAGTCCGAGCCGCGAGTGGCGGAGGCGGCCTCGGTGCTGGCTGCGGTCCTGGCCGAGACCCTGCCGGCCGCCACCGACCTGCTCGGCCCGGCCCCGATGTTCCGCGTCCGCGGCAAATTCCGGCGTCGCCTCCTGACCAAGGCTCAGGATCGCGAGGGAACCGTCGCCGCGGTCCGCACCGCCGTGGAGCGCCTGGCCGCCGACCGCTCGCTCAAAGACGTCGCGATCGGCGTCGACGTCGACCCCCAGTAGGGGCAGGACAGTCCATACAATCGACCTGTGAGCGACGACGGGGCCGTGAAGGACGAAACCGAGCGCGAGCAGCTCGAAGCAGAGCTGCAGGAGCGGCGCGAGGCCGCGCTGGCCAAGATCGTCAAGTTCGGCGATCCCGTCCTGAAGAGCAAGGCTTCGCCGGTCACCGCCATCGGCCCCGAGCTGCGCGCCGAGGTCGATCGGATGATCGAGATCATGCGCGATGGGCTGGGGGTCGGGTTGGCCGCCACCCAGGTGGGGGTTTTGCGACGCGTGCTGGTTTTCCAGGCTGGAGCGGACAGCGGACCCAGCGGGCTGATCAACCCGACGATCGAGTGGCTCTCGGAGGAGGCTGTGATTGCCGAAGAGGGCTGCCTCAGCCTGCCGCGGGTGGCGATGGACGTCGAGCGCCCGCTGCACGCGCGCGTCGCCGGCGTCGATGTCGAGGGCGAGCCGCTCAGGATCGAGGCTTCGGGCCTGGAGGCGCGGGTGCTCCAGCACGAGATCGACCACCTCGACGGGGTGCTGATCCTCGACCGGGCGCCGCGCGCTCAACGCAAGGCTGCGCTGCGCGCTCTGCGCGAGGGCGGCAGCTATTCCCCCGCCACCGAGGAGAGCGAAGCGCGGGACGCCGAAGAGCACCGCGAGCCAAAACACACGGCGTGAACGCGTCGATCGCCACGTGAAGACCGTCTACCTCGGCACCTCGGAGTTCGCCGCCGCGGTCCTGCGCCGGCTGGCGGAGTCGCGCCACAGGCCGCTCCTGGTCGTGACGCCGCCCGACCGACCGCAGGGGCGCGGCCGGCGCAGCGGTTCGCCGCCGACCGCCGAGCTCGCGGCCGAGCTCGGCATCGAGTTGTTGCAGGCCGAGAACGTGAACGAGGAGAGGACGCTGGAGCGGATCAGGGCGGTGCGGCCCGAAGCGCTGGCGGTCTGCGCCTTCGGCCAACTGATCCGCGAGCCGCTGCTCTCCGAGTGGCCCCTGCTCAACATCCATCCTTCGCTGCTGCCGCGCTGGCGCGGCGCGGCGCCGATCGAGCGGGCGATCATGGCCGGCGACGCGCGGACCGGGGTCAGCGTGATGCGGGTCAGCGCCGGGCTGGACTCCGGCCCGGTTGCCCTGCGGGAGGAGCTGCCGATCGGCTCCGAGGACGATTTCGAGAGTCTTTCGGGCAAGCTGTCGACCCTCGCCGGCGAGATGCTGATCGAGGCGCTCGACCTGCATAAGCGCGGCGAGCTCCGCTTCGAGGCGCAGGACGACGAGGAGGCGACCTACGCCGACAAGATCGAGTCCGCCGAGCGGCGCCTCGACCCCGCCAGGCCGGCCACCGAGCTGGCGCGTACGGTCCGCGCCCTGACGCCGCACGTGGGCGCCTATCTCGAGGCCGGCGAGGAGAGCCGGCTCGGGGTGAGGCGGGCGCGGGCGGTCGACGTCAGCGTGCGGCAGGGTGAGATGAGGGCCGAGTGGGGGGCGCTGCTGCTCGGCTGCGGCCGCGGGGCGCTGCGGCTGGAGGTGGTGCAGCCGCCGGGCGGAAAGCCGATGGCCGCCGAGGCGTACCTGCGCGGTCATCCCGTGCCCGTGCTTTGATCGCTCCGGCCCGCAGCCTTGCCTTCGAGACGATCCGGGCGACCTTCGAGCAGGACGCCCACACCGAGCGCTTCTTCCGCGAGGCCGCCGATCGCAGCGAGCTGTCGAGCCGCGAGCGGGCCCAGGCACAGCGGCTTGCCTTCGGCGCGGTGCAGCGCCGCGGTACCGCCGACGCGGCGATCGAAGAGCTCGCCGAACGCTCGACCCGCCTGCTCGACCCGGCGGTGATCGCCGGCCTGCGACTCGGTCTCTACGAGCTGCTCTTTGCCGACGCGACGCCCGACCACGCCGCCGTCGACCAGGCGGTGGAGCTGGTCAAGCGATCGGGTGCAGCCCACGCCGCCGGACTGGTCAACGCTGTCCTGCGCCGAGCAGGGCGCGAACGCGACCGCCTCGCCGCTTCTCTGCTCGGCGACGACTCGGCTCCGGAAAGGGCGGCGATTGCCCACTCTGCACCGCTCTGGCTGGCGCAGATGTGGTGGCGGGAGCTGGGGGCGGAGGGGGCTCGCGCGCTGCTCGCCGCCTGCAACAGGCCGGCCGAGCTGGCACTGCGGGTCAATACTCTGCGCACCGATCGCGAGACCGTGCTGACCTCCCTGGGCGAGGCCGGGGTCGAGGCCCGCGCGGCAACAGGGCCCTGGCCCTCGGCCCCCGCGGAGTCGATCGTGGTCGCCGGGCGTATCGGCGACACGGTGCCCGCTCTGATCGCCGCCGGCGAGCTGACCCCGCAGAGCCGGGGCTCGGCTGCGGTGGTCGAGGTGCTCGATCCCCGACCCGATGAGCATGTGCTCGACCTCTGCGCCGGTCCCGGGATCAAGACGGCGCAGATCGCCGCCCGGATCGGCGACCGGGGCGAGGTGATCTCGGTCGAGCAGGATCCGCAGCGCGCGGCGGAAGTCGCCGCGCAGGCGGGCCGTCTGGGTCTGCGCAGCGTCACCGTGGCGGAGGTCGACGCGGCGGCGCCGGGGATGGCGCCAGGGTTCGATCGGGTGCTGGTCGATCCGCCCTGTTCCGATCTCGGCGCGCTGGCGTCGCGCCCCGATGCCCGTTGGCGCAAATCGCCGAAGGCGATCGCGCGCCTTGTCGAGTTGCAGGCAGCGATCTTGCAGCGAGGGCTGGAAGCGCTGCGGTCCGGCGGCACCCTTGTCTACTCGACCTGCACGGTCTCCTTTCGCGAGGGCGAGGAGCAGATCGCCGCGCTGGAGAGGCGGGCTGCGGCCGGCGAGGCGGCGGCCTTCTCTGTCGACGAGCTCGGGGCTCTCGCACCGGGCTTTGCCTCCGATCGCGATCCGCGTTGCCTCCAGCTCCGGCCCGACCGCGATTGCACGACCGGTTTCTTCGTCTGCCGCTTGAGAAAGGATGATTGAGCGGATGGCCGGGAGAAAACAGGAATAGGCAGTGCTCAAGCGCGCCAAATGCCCGAGTTGCAGCGAGCCGTGGCTGCGTCCGACCCAGCTTCCCGGACGCTTCCGCTGCGTGTACTGTCTGCACCGCTTCGAGCTGGTCTCGCAGTGCCCCAACTGCGGCGAGCACCAGACGATCGCCCGGATGAGCACCACCGAGGACATGACCTGTCAGACCTGCGGAGACTCCATGTTGAGGCCAATTTGAGCGAGCGGATGACGGAGCTCCTGGAGGAGCGCCGAGTCGCGCCCTCGATCCTCTCGGCCGATTTCTCCCAGCTCGGCTCGCAGGTCGACGAGGTGATGGCGGCGGGGGCGCGGGTGATCCATGTCGATGTGATGGACGGACATTTCGTCCCCCCGATCACGATCGGTCCCCTGGTCGCGGCGTCGATCGCCGATCGCGTGCACGCCGCCGGCGGCGCGGTCGACGTCCACCTGATGATCGAGGCGCCCGAGCGGCATATCGAGGCGTTCGCCGCTGCCGGCGCCGACTCGATCACCTTTCACGTCGAGGCGACCCCACACGCCAATCGCACTCTGGCGGCGATCCGTGAGCTCGGTTGCCTGGCGGGGATCGCGATCAATCCCGGCACCCCGGTCGAGGCGCTGGCCGAGCTGCGCGGCCACGCCGACATTGCCCTCTGTATGACCGTCAACCCCGGCTGGGGGGGTCAATCGTTCATCGACGGCTCCAACCAGAAGGTCTCACGCCTTGCCGCCGTCGTCGGTGAGGCGAAGATCGAGGTCGACGGTGGCATCGACACCGGCACCGCGGGGCCGATCGCCGCCGCGGGGGCTTCGCTCTTCGTTGCCGGTTCGGCGGTCTTCGGCGCCGCGGATCCCGCTGCCGCCTATGCCGAGATAGCCGCCTCCGCAAAAGCTGTCTGAAGTAGGTCCCCGGGTTTGGACGGCCCCGGATCGCGATGTGAATTGATCGAATCGCATCGTACGTTTAGCTTTCACTTTATGGTTAGAGACTCGGTCGCCGCGCGATTCGGCCGCAACCTCCGTGCGTGCCGTACACGGGCGCGGATCACGCAGGAAGAGCTCGGCGTGCGGGCCACCCTTCATCGGACGGAGATCGGCCTTCTGGAGCGCGGCGAGCGGGTTCCGCGGATCGACACGCTGCTTCGCCTCATTGCCGCCCTCTCGGTCACGCCGGACGAGCTTCTCGGCGGGATTCGAATCCCGCGATCCGAAAAGACGCACCCGATCGTCGACGCCCCCGAGTCGGCAGACGAGGACATGGCGATTGAGGTCGGGCTTCTCTCCGTGATCTTCGAGGCACACCCCGAGCATCTGAGTGCCGCTGAGCTGGTGCGCAGGATGATGCCGGTCGATCCGCGCTACAGGGATGAGGACGGAGCGGTCGAGCGGGCGATCCGCAGCCTTCAGCACTCGGAACTGGTCAGGGAGACGAACGGAGTCATCGTTCCCACCCGGGCTGCGCTGCGCTTTGACGAACTGCCTTTCTGACCTGCACGGTCGCCGCTGGCCCAGCTACTGCCTACGGCAAGATCGTCGCCGCGCCGGCGTCGCTCAGCCGCGGGCTATCAACGCGCCGATCGCCTCCTGCCACCAGGCTCGCTCTGCGGGGTCGTCGCCGGCACGACCGGCGCGGCGCTCGCACCAACGGGCGAGCGCTTGGCGGCTGCCCATTGCGATCAGGGTCTCGGTCGTGATCGCGTAGCGGCCGTCGGCCAGGACGGTCAGGGCGCTGTTGCGATCGCGGCGGCTGCGCAGGATCGCGGCGACCGCTATGCCGTCGATCTCCCTGGGGGCTGAGGGATCTGCCAGCTCGCCGGCGGGACGCACGGAAAAAACCTGCGAGCCGCGGCGAGCGATGGCTTTCGGCGGTGGCCTACCGACCGGCCCCTTGTGCCACTGCCGGGTCAGCTCCTCGACCTCCTCGCGCAGCTCGCCACGGACGAGGATGTGGAGCTCGTCGCCCTCGCGGACCTCGGTCGACCCGCGTGGGGGGATCGCCCTGCCGTCGCGGACGATCACATTGAGCAGCGCCTCGCGCGGCAGGCCGAGCTCGCGCACGAGGTGCCCGGCGGCTGCCGCGCCCGGGCGCAGGCGGTAGGAGACGACGTCGCCGCCCATGCGGCGGATGCGCCCCGACTCGAGCAGGCGTCGCGGCAGCGCCGGCTCGTCGGTGGTCAACCCCAAGCGCTTGGCCAGAGGCTCGAAGCTCGCCCCCTGGACCAGGGTCGAGGTGACGACGACGAAGAAGACGATCGAGAAGAGCTCCTGTCCGGTGCCGACACCGGCGACGACCGGAAAGGTGGCAAGCCAGATCGGGGTGGCGCCGCGCAGGCCCGCCCAGCCGAGCATCGCGCGCTCGCGCAGGTTGAGCGGCGAGAACTGCGTCGCGACGAAGGCGGCGAGAGGACGGGCGACCAGGATCAGTGCTGCGGACAGCGCCAGGCCTTCGAACGCCACGTCGCCGAGCGTCGAGGGGAAGACGAGCAGTCCGAGCAGGATGAAGAGACCGATCTGGGCGACCCAACCGACCCCCTCGTGGAAGGCGACGACGGTGCGGCGCGCGGGGATGCTGCTCGAGCCGAGGGCGAGCGCGGTCAGGTAGGTCGCGAGCAGGCCGGAGCCGTGCGCGATCTCGGCCAGGCCGTAGGCCAGCCCGGCGATCGCGATCGTCGCCACCGGATAGATCCCGTCGGTGGGCAGCCGCACCCGGTTGAGGGCGGAGACGGCGAGGCGTCCAAGGGCCAACCCGATCGCCGCACCCAGGGCCAGTTTGAGCACGAGCAGGCCGGCCATGTCGGCGAACCCGTAGCCCGGCTTCTGGATCCATTCGATGAAGCCGATCACCAGCAGCAGCGCGACCGGGTCGTTCATTCCCGACTCGCCCTCGAGCGAGCGGGCCAGGCGCTTCTCCAGGGTGGAGCGGCGCAGGACGGCGAAGATCGCCGCCGAGTCGGTCGCGGCGACGGCCGCGCCGACGAGCATTCCTTCCAGCGTGCTGAGGCCGAAGATCCACTTCGCGGCGAGGCCGGCGAGGCCCGCGGTGACCGCCGTCCCGACCGTCGCCAGCGAGGCTGCCGTGCCCAGCACCGGCCGGATCTCCGACCAGCCGGCGGTCAGGCCGCCCTCGAAGAGGATCAGCACCAGCGCGATCGTCCCCAGGGTGCGGGCCAGCTCGGTGTCGGCGAACTCGATTCCGCCGATCCCCTCCGAGCCCGCCAGCATTCCGAGCCCGAGGAACAGCAACAGGCCGGGTATGCGCACCCGGTCGGCCAGCAGCGCCCCCAGGATCCCCGCCGCGAGCAGGGCGCCGGCGATCAGGATCAGCTCGGCGTCGTGTCCACCCATCGGCGGACCCTAATGAACCGCTACACCGACTCGTCGATAGCCGCCAACCGCGCCTCCAGCTCCTCGGCGGAGCCGGCTTCGGGCACGTCCTCCGGCCGCTCGTGCGGGCGGCGGTAGATCAGGAAGAGCAGGCCGAAGAGAACTCCGGCGGTGAGGAGGAAGCCAATCTCGACCCGGCGGAACTCGTCGCTGACCAGGGGGATGAAGTTCCAGGCGATGAAAAACGCGGCGCAGCCGATCCAGCGGGCGGCGGCGCGGCGAACCTGGCCCTGGGCGAGGCAGGCCTGATTGACGGTCACCGAGCTGAGGTAGAGCCCCATCCCGAGCGTGACCAGGAGCAGGCCCTCGCGGTCGTAGCTGAACTTCTCGCTGAAGGCGATCTGCATCAGCTTGGGACCGGCGATCGCCATGACGACGAAGGCGACCGCCGTGAAGGCGGCGATTCCCAGCAGCACCATCCGCACCGAGCGGTGGAACTCCCGCTTGCTGCCCTCCTCGGTGGAGGTATGGAGGCTGGTCAGGTGAGGGAGGATGCTGGTCGAGACCGCCTGGAAGAGCTGCAGCGGCGCTCGCGCGATCATCAGCACGTTGAAGATGAAACCGGCCGCCGCCGCGCCCTGCAGGCCGCGGGCGATCAGCGGCCCGGCGTTGAGGAAAGCCTGTTCGCTGAACATGATCACGAGCACGGCGGCGGCGAAGCCAGTGCCTTTTTTAAGGGAGAAATCCCCATCCGACGGTATGTCCTCCGCTTCGCGTCCGGGCATGCGGGGCATCTCACGCTGCGTCTTCTGCGCCCGGCGCAGGAACGCGAGCGGGACGACCATCAGGCTGAGCGAGGGGGCGGCGACGATGCCGATCGCGACCGCCGACTGGCCTTCCAGCAGACTGACGGCGACGAGCACCGCGAACGAGGTGCGGAAGACCGACTCGGAGAGGATCAGCGCGGTGAAGAGGCCGAAGCTGCGCTGCCCGGCGAGGAAGCCGCGGGCGAAGTAGCTGGCGGCGTAGAAGAGGACCGCCCCGAAGAAGACCCAGTAGAGGGTTTCGTTGCCTTCGAGCAGGTTGTCCTGGATCGGCCCCCGCAGGACCAGGGCGACGACGGCGAAGAAGGCGGCCAGGCCGAGCTGAATCGTCGCCGCGACCCGCATCGGCTGGCCGATCGGTTCGCTTTTCACCAGCCGTTCGGAGATGTGGCGGGAAAGCAGCTGTTCGACCGGCCTGTAGA
The DNA here is from genome assembly GCA_036376775.1 of Solirubrobacterales bacterium. Lineage (GTDB taxonomy): Bacteria > Actinomycetota > Thermoleophilia > Solirubrobacterales > 70-9 > VRUE01. The sequence continues at coordinate 9,147 of DASUZP010000163.1, forward strand.
GGGTCGAGATGGTGATGAAGACGGCCGACCAGAGCACCGTGATCTGCCCGTAGTCGGGCTTGGAGAGCACGTGCGAGGCGATCAGGAAGTAGGCGTAGGTGATCAGCCCGGTGAGGCCGACGCCGATCGCGAGGAAGCTCGCCAGGCGGCCGTACTCGGCGGTCGCCGAGCCGTCCGCGGGGGAGGGCTCCGACCCGGAGCCCAGGAATTTCGGCCGCAACCCCATCAGTGCTTTGGAGCGCCGCGCTCGTAGTGAGATGGCTCGACGCCGAGCGAGAGCTCGACCCGGCGCACGCGCTCGAAGACCCGCTGGGTCATCACCCGCTGGCCGGCGAGCAGGTCGCCGATCACGCCCAGGGCGAACAGCTGCAGGGCCGCGATGAAGAGCACCGCGCCGAGGATCAGCGACTGGATATGGCCGCTCGAGTCGCCGTTGAAGATCCAGTCGACCAGGAAGGGCATCCAGGCGGCAAGAGCGAGGATGCCGACGAGGACGCTGGCGCTCGCAAACACCCGCAGCGGCTCGTAGCGGGCGTAGATGCGCAGGATCGAGAGCCCGTTGCGGCGCACGTAGGCGCCGGTCGAGTCGAAGAGGCGCGACTCGCGCGTCTGCGGGTTGGTCGCGACCTCGACCCCCTCGACGGCGACCAGCATCTTGCCGGCCTGGATCAGGCTCTCCAGCGTGTAGGTGAAGTTGTCGGTGACGAGCAGGCCCAGCGCCGCCTCGCGGTTGTAGGCGCGGAAGCCGGACGTCGTGTCGGCGATCGCGGTGTCCGAGAGCCTGCGCACGACCCAGCTGCCGATCCGCTGCAGGGCCTTCTTGGGGCCGGAAAAGTGCTCGATCGTGGCGACGCGGCGGTCGCCGACGACCATGTCGGCCTCGCCGGCGAGGATCGGCGCCAGCAGCTTCGGCACGTCGGCGCCGCTGTACTGGTTGTCGGCGTCGGTGTTGACGACGACGTCGGCGCCGAGCTTGAGGCAGGCGTCGAGGCCCGCCTGGAAGGCCGCCGCCAGGCCCCTGTTGTTGGTCAGGCGGACGATGTGCTCGACTCCGCACTCGCGGGCGACCTCGACCGTGCGGTCGGTCGAGCCGTCGTCGATCACCAGCAGCTCGATCTCGTCGACGCCCTCGATCGCGCGGGGCAGGGCGGCGATCGTCTCGGGCAGGGTGGCTTCCTCGTTCAGGCAGGGGATTTGGATGATGAGCTTCATGGCTGGCCGGTCAGGGTATCCGTGTGCTCGGCGCGCGAGAGGCGCAAACCCAGGACCGGCCACATCTTCAGCTTGCGCAGCGCCACGTCGAGTGGTCGATTGACCCCCTTATCCGGTGGTCAATTGACCACTCGCCCATGGGGTGGGCGAGCGCACGCGGTACCATTGACTGACTCGTCAATCAACATGACTGCGTCGCTTACAGCCCAGGATCGAGTTCACCTGAGGCGGGCTCTTGAGCTTGCTGAGTGCGGGCGCGGGCGGGTGAGTCCGAATCCCCTGGTTGGCGCGGTGATCGTTCGTGATGGGGAGGTCATTGGCGAGGGGTTTCATGCTGAACTGGGCGAGTTGCATGCTGAGCGGGCGGCGCTTGCTGACTGCGGGGGCAGGGGGGAGGACCCGGCTGGGGCGACCATGTATGTGACGCTGGAGCCCTGTGCGCATCAGGGGCGGCAGCCGCCTTGCGTCGATGCGATCCTGGAGGCTGGGATCGGAAGGGTCGTGATCGCGTCTGACGACCCGAGCGAAAAGGCTTCCGGCCGCGGTCCGGGAATGCTCCGCGACGGCGGGGTGAAGGTCGACTTCGCCGCCGGAGAAGAGGCGACCGCGGCTCGTCTTCTGAATCAGCCTTTTCGCAAGCACGCCCGCACCGGGCTGCCGCTGGTGACGCTGAAGCTGGCGATGTCGCTGGACGGGCAGACCGAGACGGCTCCCGGCGATTCGCCCTGGATCAGCGGTCCGAAGAGTCAGGAGCTCGTCCACCGCTGGCGGGCGGAATCCGACGCGATCGCCATCGGCATCGGCACCGTCCTCGCCGACGACCCGCTGCTCACCGCCCGCACGGCGGAGACCTCGCGCCAGCCACTCCGCGTCGTCTTCGACCGCCAGGCTCGCCTCCCGCTCGACTCCCAACTGCTCGGGACGCTCGATCAGTCGCCGGTCCTGGTGTTCGTCTCTCAGGACGCCGACCCGTCTCGTCTGGCCGCTTTGCGCGATGCCGGCGCCGAAGTCATCGTCGCCAACGGAGTCGATGCAGCTCTCGCGGATCTCGGCCGGCGTGGGGGCACCAGCCTCTTTCTAGAGGGCGGCCGCACCCTCGTCTCAGCTTTCATCTCAGTGGACGCCATCGACGAATCGCGCACCTTCGTCGCCCCGACCCTTCTCGGCGCTTCGGAGGGCGAGGGTGGGGGTGCCCCTCCCGAGCAGCGGCGTCCTGTTTTTCGCCCCGACGCCTTTCACGGACAGCCGCCGACTCCACAGGCGAAAAACCCAGCAAGCGGGAGGGGCACCCCCACCCTCGCCCTGTACCGCACCATAGAAACGATCGGCGACGACGTCCTGATCACGGCCCGCTTCAAGGAGTGGTGAGCTTGTTCACCGGCTTGATTCAGGATGTAGGCAAGATCGAGTCCATCGAGTTGGGCGCTGGTGGCGCGCGTCTACGGGTCGCCACGGCGCTCGCCGGCGAAGTTGAGCCCGGCGACTCGATCGCCGTCAACGGTGTCTGCCTGACGGCGACTGCGGTCGACCGCGGCGGCTTCGAGACCGAGACCATGAACCAGACCTTGAAGGTCACCACGTTAGGCGGTCTGGACAACGACAGCCGCGTCAACCTGGAGCTGGCGATGCGGGCATCGGACCGTCTCGGCGGCCACATCGTCCAGGGTCACGTAGACGATGTGGGTGAAGTCATCGGGATTCTCGATAGTGGCTTCTCCCGTCGCCTGCGGGTCGACATCGGGCCGGAGCTGGGCCGCTACGCGGTCGAGAAGGGCTCGATCGCGCTCAACGGCGTCAGCCTCACGATCTCCGCCCTGAGCAGGGAATCGGTCGAGGTCTCGTTGATCCCGGAGACTCTCGTACGAACCAATCTGGGCGAGGCGCTGCCGGAAAGCAAGGTCAACGTCGAGTGTGACGTGATCGCAAAGCACGTGGAGCGGTTAGTGGCACCATTGGCCCGAAAGGAGCAGGCGTGAACGCAATGACCGAGACGCAGAGACAAGAGGGCAGCGAGAAGACGGCCGACGAGAGTCCGTTTTCGACGATCGAGGAGGCGATCGAGGAGATCCGCCGCGGGCGCATGGTCGTCGTCTGCGACGGCGAGGATCGCGAGAACGAGGGGGACCTGGTGATGGCGGCCCAGTTCGCCACCCCCGAGGCGGTCAATTTCATGGCCAAGGAGGCGCGGGGGCTGATCTGCCTGGCGCTGACCGCGGAACGCTGCGAACGGCTGGGACTGAACCTGATGGCGGCCAAGAACGAGGCGCCCTTGCAGACCGCCTTCACGGTCACGATCGAGGCCGCCGGCGGCGTCAGCACCGGGATCTCCGCCCATGATCGCGCCCACACGATCCAGGTCGCGATCGACCCCAACTCGGGTCCGCGCGACATCGTCGTCCCCGGCCACATGTTCCCGTTGCGGGCGAAAGAGGGCGGGGTGCTGGAGCGCACCGGCCACACCGAGGCCAGCGTCGACCTCGCCCGTCTCGCCGGCCTTACTCCCGCCGGCGTGATCTGCGAGGTGATGAACGACGACGGCACGATGGCTCGGGTCCCCGACCTGGTCCCCTACTGCGAGAGACACGGGCTGAAGATGATCACCGTCGCCGAGCTGATCGCCTACCGGCGCCGCACCGAGAAGCTGGTCGAGCGGGTGGTGGACACCGGCCTGCCGACTGCCTTCGGCGACTTCACCGCGGTCGGCTACCGCTCGCTGATCGACGACAAACACCACGTCGCGATGGTCAAGGGCGAGGTCGACGGGGCCGAGGACGTGCTCGTCCGCGTCCACAGCGAGTGTCTCACCGGCGACGTCTTTCACAGCATGCGCTGCGACTGCGGCGAACAGCTCGCCTCGGCGCTGGCGATGATCGAGCAGGAGGGCCAGGGGGTCCTCCTCTATCTCTCCCAGGAGGGCCGCGGGATCGGGCTGCTCAACAAGCTGCGCGCCTACAAACTGCAGGAGGAGGGGGCTGACACGGTCGAGGCCAACCTCAAGCTCGGCCTGCCCGCCGACCTGCGCGACTACGGGATCGGCGCCCAGATCCTCGGCGACCTCGGCCTGACCAGCATCCGCATCCTCACCAACAACCCGAAAAAGATCGTCGGCCTCGAGGGCTACGGGCTATCGGTCAGCGAGCAGGTGCCGATCGAGTCGGCGCCCAACGCCCACAACGAGGCCTATCTGCGGGTCAAGCGCGACAAGATGGGCCACACGCTCCACCACCAGGGCCTCGCCTTCGACGAGGAGATGATCCACGACGAGGAGGAGCGCGACGCCGGGGGTGCCGGTGGCTGAGCCCGGGGCGTTCCTGGAGACGTTCGACGAGGCCGAGCGCTCGATCCTCTCGACGCTTGGCTTCGCCGTCTGCGTCGGCCGTTTCTACGAGGATCTGGCGCAGCGCCTCCTGCGCGGTGCCGACGAGGGCTTCGAGCTGGCCGGTGTGCCCGCGGCTGCCGTCCGCCACGCCTCGGTGCCGGGCGCCTACGAGCTGCCCTATGCCGCCAAGCTGCACGCCGAGAGCGGCGAGTTCGCCGGCGTCGCCTGCCTCGGGGTCGTGGTCCGCGGCGAGACCGACCACTACGACTTCGTCTGCGCCGAGGCGGCGCGCGGCATCCAGGACGTACAGCTTGCGACCGGCGTGCCCTGCGCCTTCGGCGTGATCACCTGCGACACGATGGAGCAGGCATTGGAACGAGCCGGCGGCGGCAAGCGCGACCAGGGCCGCAACGCCGCGCTGACCGTGGCCCGCATGGCGTTGTTGCAACGCCAGTTGGCGTAGTCAGACCGCAGGAAGGGTAGAGACGGGGTAGCGCCGTATCTCTCGGTCCGAGGTGACCAGGGTCAGCCCCTCGACCTGAGCTTGGGCGATGAGCATGCGGTCGAAGGGGTCTCTGTGATGGTGGGGCAAGGAAGCGACTGCGGCCGTATGCGATAAGGAGATCGGCAGCAGCTCGAAGTGCTTGTCAGCCATCAGAAGCTCGAGATCGTCGATTGGAGGCAGCTTGCCCAAGGCGGTCTTGATCGATATCTCCCAAGGGCTGGCCACGCTCACGAGGACTTGGTTCTCATAGGTTTCCAGCGCATCTGCCGTTGCGGCTGGGAGTCGTTCGGGGTTTGCAAGCACCCAGATCAGAACCTGGGTGTCGAGCAGCAGCCTCAACGCGGGCCCTTCTTGTTTTCACCCGGGAAGATCTCGCTTTCCTCGAAGAGTTCCTCGGTTTCCTTCTTCATTTCCTTCCATTCCTCATCCGATGGCACCTCAAATTTGCCCTCCAAGCCACCGAGCTTGCGTTTGCCGAGCTTTTTCGGCTCAGATATCGGCACCAACTTGGCCGCTGGCTTGCCGGCACGGCTGATCACTATCTCCTCGCCTCCTTCGACCCGCTCGACGAGCCTCGACAGATGAGTCTTGGCCTCGTGCATGTTCACCCTCTCCAAGTCCTCAGCGCTCATTTCTCTCCCCCCTTTGGCTGGGTGGTGGCGGAATTTGCGGGAAGCGTCCCTTAGTCCAGTTAGCTAACTAACGATCACGGTAGCATGCACGACCCGATGGCCAAGGTATGCCACAGCTGCGGCAAGGGACCGGCGTTCGGTCAGTCCCGAAGCCACTCGATGGTCGCCACCAAGCGGCGCTTCGATCCGAACCTGCAGAAGGTGCGGATTCAGGAGAACGGCCGCAAGCTGCGCACCTACGTCTGCACGCGTTGCCTCAAGGCCAACAAGGTCGTCAAGGCCGCTTAGCTCGTCGTTTGGAGGGAGCCGGTCTTCCTCTGGGTGAATTGATGGCGCACGCCCTTCGGGCTTAGCGCCGATGTTTGAGCGCGGCTTCGCCGCGCGGTCATCGGATTGCATGTCGCGGCCTTCGGCCACATTCACCCAGAGGAAGGCCGGCTCCCTCCTCTCGGAAGCTCAGCTTTTTGCGGAAGCTTCCTTCTTCAAGCGCCGCTGGCGACAGCAGAAGCTTTCTCTATTCGCATGGGTGGCGACAGCCGAAAGCTTTCTGAAGAAGGGGTGGCGCGCAGCCCGTGGGAACCGCCGGGTGGCGTGAGGAGAGATGGCAACTCCCTCCCGTGAGTGTCGCGAAGCGGCGATATGCAATC
>DASUZP010000164.1:0-2999 GCA_036376775.1 Solirubrobacterales bacterium
CTAATCCCGACTTGAAAGGTCGGAGAGGTCGTTGTCAAGCGAATGCGTCACTCAGAGCCGATCCGGTAGGGCTTCCACTTAACTTTTTCGGTGAATCGCGGTCAGGCAGCCGCCCGCAGGCGTCGACGAAAAAGTACAAGACGTTCCAGCCCTACCGGATCGGCTCTGACTTCGCCTAGAGATGGAAGCGTCTGTGGTGTTGGTGGTGGTGAAGATCCTGCGAAGGCGGCTCGCCGGCCTGCGTCGGGTCGGGGTCGCGGACGAATGCCCAGGTGAGGGCGGCGCCGACCGCACATAAGACGACCAGGACCCAGGTCGAGCCGGCGACGGAATCGGCGAAGGATCCGTCGTCGCCGAGTAGCGCGTGAAAGACGGCGCCGGTGACGGCGAGGGCGATCGTTCCTGCCATCACACGATCCATCGCCAGCACGCCGGAGGCGATGCCGACCTTCTGCGCCGGCATCGCAGCCATCGCGGCGGTCGACATCGGCGCGTAGACGAGGCCCAGCGCGACTCCGAACGGCAGGTAGCCGGCAAGCAGCAGCAGGTAGGAGCTGGTCGCATCGATCTGGGTCAGCGCCAGCAGACCGAGGACGCCGAGGACCATCCCAAGCGTCATCAGCCGCCTCGCCCCGAAGCGGGCGATCAACCGCCCCGAGAAGGGCGAGATGAAGATCATCGGCACCGTGACCGGCATGATCATCAGCCCGCTGATGACCGCCGTGTGGCCGCGCACGTCCTGCAGGTACTGCGGCTGGAAGAACATCACCGACCAGTAGGCGCCGACCAGGGCGAATGCGGCGGCGCTGGCGCCGAAGTAAGGGCCGTTGCGAAAGAGGGAGAAGTCGACGATGGGCTCCGCCGAGCGATGCTCGATCCGCCAGAAAAGGTAGAGGGAGACAAGCCCGGCCAGGGCCAGCGCGGCGATCACGTCCCCAGTCCACTCTTTGGCCTGGACCAGCGCGAGGACGACGGCGGTAAGGCCCAGCGCGAGGGCAACCAGGCCGGCGAAGTCGACCCGCTTCCCCGATCCGGGGTCGGTCGACTCCGAGGCCGCCCACCACATGATCGCGATCCCGACCAGCGCGATCGGCAGGTTGATCCAGAAGATCAGCCGCCAGTCGAGATCGACCAGGGCACCGCCGACGACCGGGCCGATGCCGAGCGCCACGGCCGAGATCGCCGCCCATATCCCCAGCGCGCGAGCCTGCTTTTCGGCCGGAAAAGCATGGCAGACGATCGCCAGTGAGAGCGGCAGCATCGGCGCTGCGCCCAGCCCCTGCAGCAGCCGTCCGAAGATCAGCGTGAGCTGGTCGTCGGCGGTCGCCGAGACAACAGATCCAAGCGCGAACAGGGCCATGCCAATGAGGAACAACCGCTTGCGGCCGAACATGTCGCCCAGCCTGCCGCCGGTGACGACGAACGCGGTGATGATCAGCAGATATCCGTTCATCACCCACTGCAGGCCGGCCGAGGTCGCGTCGACGTCGTGGCGAATGCTCGGCAGCGCCAGCGCAACCACCGTCGAGTCGAGCATGAGAATGAAGAGGCCCGAGCAGGCCCCGACAAGAGTCCACCAAGGACGCGACATACGCGCAGGCTATGTGCAGAAGGGGACAGGTGACCCTCTCCCGGAGGCTCCGGGACATGCCTTGGAACCCTGGCCGGCGAATCAGCTGCGCGACGGTCTCCGGGAGAGGGTCACCTGTCCCCTTCCCCAGTCAATGCGTCGCGAGCAAGTCCCGATCAGGGTCGATGCCCCAGCGTCGCCCGACCGCGGCAAGGTTTTCGTCGAGCTGCCAACGGTCGGGGCGCTCCTCGCCCTCATGCGCGGGGCTGGCGCCCTTCAGCGCCATACAGCCGGTGTTGTCGCCGAGGGCGCGGATCGCGGCGACGTCCTCGTCGCTGAGACGCTGCTCGGCCGGCAGGTTCGCCAGTTCGACCCGCTTGGCCTCGATCGGGCAGGCGTCCTCGCCGGCCTCCTGGATCAAGGTCGGCGCGGCGCACTCGACCGCCGGGTGGGCGAGGTTCCACTGGCAGGCAAGCTGGATCGGCGTGAGCCTTACGCGTTCGGCGATCGGCAGGACCCGCTCCAGCTTCTCCAAGCCCGCCTCGATCCAGCCTTCGGGGCGAAACGCGCGGTGATCGCCCTGTGCCAGCTCCATCCCCGGTCGCAGGTCGCCCCAGAAGAGACCGCCGTAGTCGACCACCCGCGTGATCAGCTTGACGTCGTTGCGGGCGGCCGCCTCCAGGCAGAGCTCGCCCGGCCAGGGCTCGAAGGGATTGAGGATGATCATCGCCCAGTCGATCCGCTCGCCGAAGCGCTCGATGCAGGCGATCAGGTCGAGGGTGAAGCCGTTGGCGGGACCGGGCGCAACGCCGATCTGCCCGGTCAGACCCGCCTCGCGCAGCGCCGCCATCCCATCCCAGACCGCCTCGCTCGAGTAGCCGGTGCGGTCCGGGTTGTGCAGCAGCAGCAGGTCGAAGCGCTCGATGCCGAGCCGCTCGAGGCTGCGCTCGGCCGCCATCCGCAGATAGCCGGCGTACTCGTCAGGACCGCGAAGGTCCGGATCGGTGAAGCGAGGAAAGCCGCGCGGCCCATCGCGCTCGCCCTCGTAGAAGTCATGGCCCACGGCCCCGACCAGCGAGTACTCGCCACGCGGAACCCCGGCCAGCCCCCGCCCCAAAACCCGATCCGCCTCGCCCTGCCCGTAGGTATCGGCAGTGAGCACCGTGTCGATGCCCCCACCGGGTCGCAGCAACGCTTCCAGCCGCTCCTCGGAAACGGTCTCTCCAAAGCGGAGAAAGCGACCTCCGCTCCACGTGCCTATCGCAGTCCGTCCGGGCTCACGCATCTTCGAGAACCGTAACGACACCTCGCGCGGGTGTCACGGGTGAGGGGTGTCCGGGTGGCAGCGGCGTCCTCTTTTTCGCCCCGATCAGAACCTCGGACGGCCGGCGACGGCTGAGCAGCGGCGCCTAGTTTCGCGATGCGTGAA
>DASUZP010000165.1:0-7791 GCA_036376775.1 Solirubrobacterales bacterium
CCTCAAGGGGATCGTCTTGAAACTGCGGGATCTGCGGGTCTATGTGGACAGGCCCAACTTCACCTTGAACCCGACCAGCTGCGACGAATCGAGCGCCAAAGGGACCCTCTTCGGCTCCTTCCTAGACGTCTTCAGCCCCGCGGACGACAAGCCGGTCGCCCTCTCCACCCGCTACCAGGCGGCAAACTGCCTCAACCTGGGCTTCAAACCGAAGCTCGCCTTGAACCTCAAAGGCGGCACCAAGCGCGGCGGGCATCCGGGACTTACCGCGATCTACAGGCCGAAGGCGGGCGATGCGAACGTCAAAGGCCTGGTCGTCAGATTGCCGCGTTCGGCATTCCTCGATCAGGCCCACATCAAGACGATCTGCACCAGGGTCCAGTTCGCGGCAAAACAATGCCCGACGCGATCGCGCTACGGCTACATCAAAGCCTGGACGCCGTTGCTCGATACGCCGCTCGAAGGACCTGTCTATCTCAGGTCCTCCAACCACAAGCTGCCCGATCTCGTCTTCGACCTGCACGGCCTGGTCGACATCGAGGTCGCGGTGCGGATCGACTCCGCCCACGGCGGGATCAGGGCGACGCTCGAAGACTCGCCCGATGCGCCGCTCTCGAAAGTCGTCTTGAGGATGCAGGGGGCCAAGAAGGGACTGATCGTCAACAGTCGCAACCTCTGCGGGGCTGTCTCCAAGGCCAACGTGGAGTTCGAAGGGCATAACGGCAAGCGGTCGAGTGCCAATCCGGTGATGAGGCCCGAATGCGGGGGCGGGCGTAAGCACAAGCGGCACCACTAAGCCGGGGCTTTGATCAGGAAGCGTCGCTGGCCAGCGGTCGAGGAAGGCGCGCGCACCACGCGGCGAACACGGCGACCGCCACCGCGGCGCCGAGCCAATGCAGGCCGATAAGTACGAAGAGCAGGCTGGGGATCCCGGATAACGCAGCGCGGACAAGCACGGGCGCCTCGGGCAACCCGACCACCCTGGCGGTGAGCCAGGCGCAGGCCAGCCAGGCCAGCGGGCCGACCAGCCAGCCCCAGCTCTCGAAGAAGCCGTGCGAGAAGACCAGCGCCAGCAGCAGCGAAAGTACGGTCACAGCTGCAACCTGCACAACCGCCACGCGCCAGAGGATCGCCGAGTCCACGCGGCGATTCTCTCAGGGTCCGTGCTATTCGAGCGCGAAGACCGCCTTGACGGTCGCGGTCACGGTCGAAGCCCCCGGCTTCACCGGGGGCGCCGGCTCGGCGAGCGCTCCCTTGGAGCGGCCGGTCGGTTGGTCGGGGACGACTTCGGAGCCTTCTTCGATGCTTATCGCGGGGCCCAGGGTCGCTCCGGCCCGAGAGGCGAGGGCGGCGGCCTTCGCCCTGGCCTGGTCGAAGGCGGCCAGCAGGGTGTTTTCGTAGGCGAGCTCGGGGTCGCCCGCGAAGAAGCGCGGCCCGCTGCTGCCGGTGGCCCCGGCGGCCACGGCGGTACTGACCGTTTCCCCGGCCCGTTCGGGTTGGTGCAGGGTCACCGAGATTCCCTCGCTCGCCCTGTAGAGCGTTCGCTTGCCGCGGATGACTTTGCGGATCGATATCTGCCCGGTCGCGACGTCGCCGGGCCCTACGCCCTCGATGCCCTGCACGGCGGCGATGACTTCCCGCAGGCGCACGGCGACGATGCGCAGCGCAGCCGCTCGCGAGCTTCGTTCCTTGGCCACCTGAAATCCCAGGCCGGCGGTGTCGTTGGGGACCTCCTGGGTGGCCGAACCCCGCACGGTGACCGTTCGCTCCAGCGCCGAAGCGGAGGTCGGCATCAGCAGGCCCAGCGCGAGGAGCGCGAACAAAAGGGATGTTCCGGTACGCAACGTCATCTGCCTCCCAGCTCGGTGTGACTCTAGGGTCGCCTTCGGATACCCGCTCAGCCGCCCTCGATGCCGCATAATCAAGACCCGCGGGCGGTTAGCTCAGTTGGGAGAGCACCTGCCTTACAAGCAGGGGGTCGGCGGTTCGAGCCCGTCACCGCCCATCTCCGGATCGACCGGCCTGGGATCAGCCGGTCGCGACGTCGAGCTTCAGGCCGGTCTCCCGTTCTGAGACCTCCCAGAGGCGGTCGATCGCCCGCCTCAGGCCCAACCGCCGCAGGATCGGCTTGCGCACCGGAGGGCCGTTGTTGACGAAGAGGGGGCCGTAGAACTGGCCGCTGTGCGCGGCGGGGTCGGTCGCCGCGCGCAGCTGCGAGAGCGCGCCCGCAGCGGGGGACATGCCGACCGAGCCGGCGAGGCCGTGGAAGAAGCGCTGCGATTGGCCGCCGTCCGTCTCCGCGACGCTGACCGCCTGCAGCTCGGTGTTGGAGAGGCCGGGGTGGGCGATCAGGCTCGCCGCGCTCGCCCCCGCGCCCTCGAGCCGGCGGTGCAGCCCGATGCCGAAGTGGAAGTTCGCCAGCTTCGCCTGGCCGTAGGCGCGCCAGGGCCCGTAGCGCCCGCGCAGGTGTGGGTTCGCGGGGTCGACAGCTCTACCCATATGGTGGGCCGTGCTCGTCACCGTGACGATCCGACCCGCGTCCGCGCGCAGCAGCGCCGGCATCAAGAGGGCGGTGAGCGCGAAGTGGCCGAGGTGATCGACGCCGAGCTGCATCTCGAAGCCGTCGACGGTGCGGCGCTCGGGGATGCCCATCACGCCGGCGTTGTTGACGAGCAGGTCGAGCGACCGGTGCGCCGCGAGGATCCGCTCGGCAGCCGCGCGAACCGACGCCAGCGAGCCAAGGTCGAGCTCCACCACCTCGAGAGTCGCGTCCGCCGCGCCGCTGCGGATGTCCTCCACTGCATCCGCCGCCTTCTGTTGATTGCGCGAGGCCATCACGACGGTGGCGCCGGATGCGGCCAGGGCGCGGGCGGTCTCCAAGCCGAGGCCGCCGTTGGCGCCGGTCACCACCGCGACTCTGCCGCGCTGATCGGGAATGTCGGCGACGCCCCAGCTCATCGGGCGCCGGCGTCTGAGCGGGCGTTCATTCGGCGGCAGCGTACCCGGCCTCGGCTACGCGAGCCGGCCGTCTAGTCTCATAGGCGATGGCCGAGCCGGCTCTCGCCCCGGGCGAGCATCGAGGTCTTTCAGCGGCGCTCGCGCGGACGCTGAAGCTCCTCGCGGTCCCGCTCGAGCCCGGCGACGCGGACGCCTCGCGGGGCTATCTCGACCTGCTGGGCGGCCAGGACCCGACCGGTGCGCTACCGGCCCAGCGGCTGATGGTCAGCCGTGCTCTGCCGCTGATCTACCAGCGCTTCTGGCGCCCGCTCGGCGGTCGCCTCTTGATGGGATTGACGGGACCCGACACCGCCGAGGAGCACCGGATGGCGCTGGAGATGCTCTCGATCGCGCCCGGCGATCGGGTGCTCGACGTCGCCTGCGGGCCGGGCAACTTCAGCCGCGACTTCGCCGCCGCCACGGGCACCGGCCTCGTCGTCGGCGTCGACGCGTCGGCCCCGATGTTGGAGGTCGCGGTTCGCGACACCGAGGCGGACAACGTCGCCTACGTGCGCGGCGACGCCGGCGCGTTGCCTTTCCGCGACGGCAGCTTCGATGCGATCTGCTGCTTTGCCGCTCTCTACCTGATCGAGGAGCCGCTGCGGGCGCTGGCGGAGATCGTCCGCGTGCTGGCCCCGGGTGGCCGGGTGGCGCTGATGGCAAGCTGCAGTAGAGGGCACCTGCCTGTCGGCACGACCAACGCGGTCGTGCGCCGGCTGAGCGGCGTGCGTATCTTCGATCGCGACGAGTTGACGCGGCCGCTGAGCGGCGCCGGCCTGATCGAGGTCGAGCGGCAGGTCAACGGCCTCGCCCAGTTCGTCTCGGCACGCAATCCGGAGGTGACATAGATGGCACACATGGGCGGTAGCGCCAGCGCGGAGATAGACGCGCCGATCGACGCAGTCTGGGCGGTAGTGGAGGATGTGCTCAGCGCCCCCGACTGGCAGGGCGGCCTGATCGGGGTATCCGCGCTGGAGCGGGACGCCGACGACCGGCCGACGCTGGTGGAAAGCGAGAGCGACATCAAGGTCAGACACGTCAAGACGCAGGTGCGATTCGGCTACGAGCCGCCCACCCGCCTCACCTGGACACAGGAGAAGGGCGATCTCAAGTCGGTCGAGGGGTCGTGGACGCTGGAGGACCTCGGCGGGGGGCGGACCCGGGCGACCTACGCGCTCGACGGCGACCCCGGACGGGTGCTGGGGATGCTGATCCGCGGCCCGGTCGAGGCCGCCGCGCGGGCGATGCTGGTGAACGCTCGCCCGGGCGAGCTGAAGGCGCGCGTCGAGGGCGATCTATGAGCGACAAGGACCTCTCGGTCGTCGTCTTCGGCGCCTCGGGTGTCACCGGGCGGCGCGTAGCCGCCTACCTCGCCGAGCGGGCCGGCGAGGTCGGGGCAAGCTGGGCGGTCGCCGGGCGCGACCCCGCCAGGATCGAGCGCGTGCTCGACGAGATCGGGGTCGCGGCGCCCGAGACGATCGCCGCCGACGTCGCCGACCCCGCCTCGCTGGCGGCGATGGCGGCGCGCACCCGGGTCGTCCTCGACCTCGTCGGCCCGTACACGCTTTATGGCGAGCCCGTGATCGAGGCCTGCGTCGCCAACGGCTCGCACTACGTCGACCTGACCGGAGAGATTCCCTTCGTGCGGCGGATGATCGACGCCTTCCACGACCGCGCCGCGGCGGCCGCGGTGAAGGTGGTCCAGGTCAGCGGCTTCGAGGCGCTGCCGCCCGACCTCGCGGTTCTGCTCGCCGCCGAGACCGCGCGGGAGCGCTGGAACGAGGAGCTGTCCGAGGCCGACCTCGACGTCGCCACCCAACAGCCGGCCGGCCGGCTCGGTCCGGCTGACCTGATCTCCGGCGGAACGCTGCAGAGCATGGCCGAGGCGCTCGGCGGGGAGGGCGCCGCCGAGGTCCCCGACCCGGCGGCCCTGATCCCCGACCCGGAGCTCGCTGCCGCGGTGCGGCATCGCAGCCCGATCGAGCTCACTCCGCGCTTCAACGGCCGCGGCGAAGCGATCGCGCCAATGACGCCGATCGCGTTCATCAACCCCGCCGTGGTCCACCGGACCGTGGCCCTGTCCGCCGCCGAGCGCGGGGTCGATCCCGAGCCCTTGCGCTACCGCGAGGGCATTGGAATCCCCGGTGGGCCCGCGACCCTGCCGCTGCGCTACGCGGCGGCGGGAGCGCTCTCGGGAGCGCAGGCGGGATTTCGCGCGCTGACCCGGGCGCGACCCTCGGTCAGGGACCGCTCGGCCAAGCTCATGCGCAAAGTGCTCCCGTCGTCGGGCTTCGGTCCCTCTGGCAGTCGCCTCGAGGAGTGGTCGTGGCAGGTCGCGGTGGATGCCCGCACCGTCGACGGTCACCACGTCCGGGTCGAGGTCGACGCGGACGGGCACCCCGGCTATCTGGCTACCGCGCGGATCCTCGGTGAGGCCGGCCTGCTGCTCGGCGAGGACGGCGCAACGCCTGAGCGGGCCGGCTGCCTGACGCCTGCCATCGCGCTCGGCACCGGGCAGCTCGATCGCTTCGAGCGCGCCGGCGCTCGCTTCTCGGTCTCCTCCTGACCGATCGCCGCGAGGCCCTTGCCCGCAGCCGCTGCCACAGCGAGGCGGACGCTGGCTTGCGGTTGCGCCGGGCGCATCGCCCACCAGCGGACGTGCCGTCGCTCGGCGGCCGCTATGGGTACCTGCGCGACGGCACGTCGCGCTCAGGGGGTGACGCGGGCGCCCAGCTGCGGCGTCACCGTGCCGCCGCGGCGGCGCTCGGACTCGGTGACGACGTCGAAGAAGACGTCGTTGCGGCCGCGGCGCATGCGGTAGGGGAAAAGGCCACGGCTGCGACGGCCGGCGGCGGCAATGGCGCGGAAGCTCGACTCGTGGGCGCGACTCCAGCGGATGCCGAAGATCTCCCGCACACGGGGCGGCAGCGTCCCCTTGATCAGGTGGTTCTGGAAGGCGATGTTGCCGCGCGCCAGCGTCGGCACCGGCTGGCGGAAGGCGACCAGGGGCGCCATCTCGAGGCCGTGCGCGGTCGTCTGCAGGTCGGGCGCGGCGAGCTTGCCGTCGAACCAGGCCTTGAACTCGACGTGACTCGCCGGCACCTCGCTCGCAGGCAGGCCGAAGAGCTCGCCGAAGCGGACGTAGTCCTGCCAGAGCCGCTCGCGCTCCTCCGGGTCGAGCGGCCGCACCAGCGTCTCGTACATCTCCCGGCCCGAGTCGGCGATCACCGCCAGGGTCCACAGCATCAGCTCGGGGTCGAAGGCCGAGTAGGGGGTGCCGGCGGCGAACGGTCCCGCCGCCTCGGGCAGCTCGCCCTTGACCGTCTCGTGCAGCCGCCGCACCTTGGCCAGGACCGCGTCGGCCTCCTCGCGCGTGCCGAGGAAGACCGTCTCCTGGATCTTCGCCGTGCGGGCGAGCCGCTCGAAGGGCCGGTTGCCCGACCAGGTCGAGAGCATCGTGCCGGTGTAGGTGAGCGGTTCCAGGGCGCCGATCAGCAGCGCCCGCTGGCCGTAGAGCAGCCCGACCGAGCGCTCGCCGTGCACCCGGCGCGCCATCGAGCGCCCCGGTGGAAAGTAATGCTCCCCCGCCTTCCGCTCAGCCTTCACCGAGCGACGATTCTACTCCGAGGCCGGTGGCTCCGAGGAGAAAACGGCCGCCGCCTCTGGCGCCGACGTGGCCGGCCTTTTGCCATCGAGCCTATGTGCGGCGAAGATCTCGTCGAGATCCTCGCGGGTCAGCGTCTCGCGCTCGAGCGCGTTGGCGGCGAGATCGTCGAGGCATTCGCGGTTGTCGGCCAAAAGCGCCCGTGCCCGCCGGTAGGCCTCGCGCGCCAGCGTCATCGCCGCCACGTCGACGTCGCGCCGGGTCCGGTCCGACAGCGCGTAGTCGCCGGTCGGCAGGGCGATCGGCGGCGCCCCGTCGGCGTCGAGCGCTACGCCCATGCCGAACTCGGCGACCATCTGCCGGCAGACCATGTGCACTCGCGCCAGGTCGTCGACCGCTCCCGAGTAAGAGGCCTGCATGACCTCCTCCTCGGCCGCCCGGCCGCCCAGCAGCGTGACCAGCTCGTCGAGCAGCTCCTCGCGCGACTTCAGGTAGGTGTCCTCCTGCGGCGAGTGACCGACGAAGCCGAGCGCCGGCCCGCGCGGCACGATGCTCAGGATCTCCGGTGGGTCGAGTCCCAGCAGGTGCCGGCAGAGTGCGTGCCCTGCCTCGTGGTAGGCGACGATCCGCCGCTCCTTTGGGCTCAGCCGTCGCGCCTGCTGCGAGCCGACCGACTGGCGCAGCAGCGCCTCGTCGAGGTCCTCGCGGGCGGTCGCGTCGCGGCCCGCCCGCCCGGCGATGATCGCGGCCTCGTTGAGCGCGTTGGCGAGCTGGGCGCCGGTCATCCCGGTCGTCTTGCGGGCCACGTCGGTCAGGTCGAGGTCGTCGCCGAGCGGCTTGCCTTTGGCGTGGGCGCGCAGGATCGCCTCGCGGCCGTCGCGGTCCGGCGGCGCCACCAGCACCTGGCGGTCGAAGCGGCCCGGCCTCAGCAGCGCCTTGTCGAGCTTGTCGACGTAGTTGGAGGCGGCGATCACGATCACGGTCCCCGGGTCGCGCTCGAAGCCGTCGAGCTCGACCAGCAGCTGGTTCAGCGCCTGCTCGCGCTCGCTCGAGCCGCCATCCCCACCGCCGCCGCTGCGCGCCCCTCCGACCGCGTCCAGCTCGTCGATGAAGATGACGGCCCGGCCCGACTTGCGCGCCTCCTTGAACAGGCGCCGGATGCGGGCGGCTCCCCTCCCCACGAACATCTC
>DASUZP010000166.1:0-41261 GCA_036376775.1 Solirubrobacterales bacterium
GACCGCGATCCCGTCCTCTTGATAGACGCCACGGCGGGCGCGCCGGGGAACCGCGGCGGATTGGCCGAACATCTGGTCCCTCGCATCGCGTCGGTGCTGCAGGGGTGGCGGGCGGGAGGGGAGCTTTCCGATCGGGATCGAGAGCTTGCGGCGCTCGTGCCGATCTCGGATCTGATGCAGGGGGGCGCGAACATGGTCCCGGCGCGGTGGATACACCGGGAGTTGACCGAGGCGCAGCGCGTAGCGCAGGAGGACGACTTCGAGCAGACCATGGCGGGCATGGACGAGATCCGCCGGGCGCTCGGGTCCAAACTCGAGATCGCCAGGCCACGCGGACAGTCTTCGGCCGAGTGGGTCCCGGTCGAGCGCCTGATCGAGCAAGGGCTGGTCGAAATCGTCAAGGGCATGCGAGTCAAAGCGGAGGACTGCCTTCCCTGCGGCGTGCCGGTGCTGCGCACGCGCGATATCGCGGCGAGGTCCGGCGATCGGGTCGAGCCGTGCCGCATCTCTGTCGACGCAATGCAGTCGCCGCCGGCGCTGACGAAGTCAGGCGACATCGTCCTCTCGCCGGCGAGCGGTCCGCTCAGAGCCTTTGTCGACCGCGACGGCGGGCACGTCCTGGCGCGGCCGCTGCAGGCGCTGCGTCTCCGCGATGGCTTCATGGATCCAGGGGTGGTTGCGGCTTTCCTCGAGAGTCCCCGCAACCGGCGGTTCGTGACCGGTGCGGCCTACGCCCGCGTGTCGCTGCGCGATCTCGAACTTCCGCTGCTGGCTCCTGAGGATGCGGAGGCGCTGCGCCTGGCCCTCGAGGGGCTGAATGGCCAGGAGAGGCAAGCCGAAGATCTGGCGTCATCCGCGCGACGGCTTCGAGACGCGTTGGTGAGTCTGGCGTCTCCAGTGGTCGAAGAGGAGAACAAGGATGGGTAGTGGACCTCCGCGTGGGTCCCACGAGGTCGGGAAGGGGGGAGAGTGGAGGCGGTCCTCTTGATTCAGGCTTTTGTGATCCTGTTGCTTGTGCAGCAGATCATTCGCTGATCATCGACACGATGTTCGACCACATTGCCATTCGTGTGGCCGACCTGGCCACGGCAGAGCGCTTCTACGGCGCGACCCTCGGCGCGCTCGGGGTCGAGCCGACCGGGAGAGACGCGGACCGGGTCCATTGGGACGATTTCCTCGTTGCGGCCGCCGGCCCCGGGCATCCGCCGACGCGGAATCTGCACGTCGGGTTCGTCGCGCCCTCGCGGGAGCGGGTGGACGAGTTCTGGCGGGTCGGCGTCGAAGCCGGCTACGAAGACGACGGTGCACCGGGCGAGCGCCGCCAGTACACGCCCGGCTACTACGGGGCCTTCCTGCGCGACCCCGATGGCAACAGCGCCGAGGCGGTCCACCACGCCGACGTACGGCGCGGCGGCCACATCGACCACCTCTGGATCCGAGTGCGCGACCTCGACGCCGCGAGCGCCTTCTACACGGCGATCATGCGCCACGCCGGATTACGCGAGGGCCGGCGCTGGGATGCTGGGCGTCAGTTCCGCGGCGCCTGGGCCACGTTCTCGCTGGTCGAGGACGGCGCGCCACTCACCGAGCACCTCCACCTCGCCTTTCCCGCCCCCGATCGCCAGGCCGTCGAGGACTTCCACCGAGCTGCAGTGACGGGCGGCCATCGAGACAACGGCATCCCCGCGGAGCGGCCGCGGCCAGGCGGCGGCTGCTACGCGGCCTGCGTCCTCGATCCGGACGGAACCGAAGTCGAATCGATCTTCCGCGAAGGTCAGGTAAGGAGCCGATGAGCCCGGGTTTGCCACAGCTCGCGGAGACGACGGCCGGCCTGATGGAGCGCGGTATCGACACGGTCAAGCAGACCTTGGAGGCCGTGCCGGTGGACTGAGGCCGCTAGTAGGGAGCGCCGACGGCCTTGGCCCATTCCTCGTCGACGTGGAGCTGGCCCTTCTTGTCGGTATCGACGATCACCACCGTGGCAGGCTGCCGGTTGCCGTTGTGGGGGTCGATCGTCACCGATCCGGTCCAGCCCTTCCAGCCTTTGACTCCATCGAGGGCTTTGGTCAGCTTGCCGGATCCGGTACCGCCTGCCTTCTTGACGCCGTCGGCGAGGAAGTTCAGCGAGTCGTAGGTGTAGGGGCTCCAGGTGCCGGGCTCCTGGCCGAATTCATCTTCGTATTCGCCGACCTGCGCGGCGGCGCCGGCGAAGTCCTGAGGCGCCGGCACGCCGACCACCGGGCACGCTTGCGCAGCCGCAACCCCGGCGGTTTCGACGAAGCCCGTGTCGTATGAGGCGTAGTCGGCGACGCACTGCGATTTCACCTTGCCCTGCAGCATCTCCTTGGCGATCAGGCCGCCCTCGGGGAAGTAGACGGCGGCGTAGATGACGTCGGGCTTGCCGGCTGCGAGCTCGTTCACCACGCCGGTGTACGACTTCTTGCCGGGCTGGACCTTTGCGTAAGCGGTCACGCTGACACCGGCCTTTTCGAGCGATTCCTTCAAGGCCTTGGAGACGGAGACGGTGTAGTTCTGGGTCGGGTCGTAGGCGATAGCTACCGAGCGGGCGTCGAGCCAGTCGGCCAGCGCCTTTGAGGCAACCGGGGCGATCTGGTAGGTCATCGGCTGCAGAGTGAAGCCGAGGCCGTTGGTCGACTGGTCGGAGGTCAACCTGATCGGCGTCAGGCCCGCCTTTATGTAGAGCGGCAGGGTCTCGACGCCGACACCGGAGTTGTAGGGACCGACGATGCCGTCGAGACCTTCGCCGATCGCGGCCTTCGCCGCCTTGACGCCCGTTGCGGGGTCGGCGGCGTCGTCAATCGGGACGATTTCGACCTCCTTGCCGAGGATTCCGTCCCCTTCGTTGAGCTTCGATGCCGCAAGTTCAGCCCCCTTCAGCATCCCTTCGCCAAGTACCGACTGTTCACCCGAGAGCGGCGCCTCGACGCCAACCCGAAACGCGTCGGAGCTTTCGTCGCCGGAGTTGGAGCTGCCGCAGCCCGCGGCGAGCAGTGCGAGGCTGGCGAGGACGAGTGCGGTGGCGAGGCCGATCTTGTTTTGCATCGGCCGACACTCTCACGTCCGGCGGTCGGACGCTGTGTCGAGCGCTAGGGTCTCTGCGTGGAAGTGGCCAGCAGCTTCGAGGCACACGAGGTCGACCTGCACGGTCACCGCGCGGTCTACCGGGTCGCCGGCAGCGGCCCGACCGTGGTGCTGATCCATGGCATGGTCAACTCCTCGCGCCATTGGCAGACGGTGGCCGAGAAGCTTGCCGGCTCTTATCGGGTGGTCGCTCCGGATCTGATCGGGCACGGCGATTCGGCGACGCCCCGCGGCGACTACTCGCTCGGCGCCCACGCTGCCTGCATCCGTGACCTGCTGACGACGATCGGGGTGGAGCGGGCGACGATCGTCGGCCACTCGCTCGGCGGTGGCGTCGCGATGCAGTTCTTCTACCAATTCCCCCAGCGCACCGAGCGACTGGTGCTGATCTCCAGCGGCGGCCTCGGCCGCGATGTCAGCCCGCTGCTACGCGGGGCTGCACTGCCCGGGGTCTCGCCGCTGCTGCGTCTTGCCGCCCAGCGGCGGCTGGTCGACGCGATCGACTCCGCAGGCGGACGCCTGCGGGCGAGGGGCAGCGCAAGAGGCGTCTACCTGGAGGCGGTCGCGCGGGCGCTGCGGCCCCTGCAGGAGCCCGGCTCGCGGCGCGCCTTCCTGCAGACGCTGCGCTCGGTGATCGACGTCCACGGCCAGCACGTCAGCGCCACCGACCGGCTCTACCTGCTCGGCGACATGGCGACGTTGATCGTCTGGGGCGAGCGCGATCGCACGATCCCGATCGAGCACGGCCGCGCCGCCCACGAGGCGATCCCGCACTGCCGCTTCGAGACGTTGCCACGGGCCGCGCACTTCCCTCACCTCGAAGACCCCGACGGCCTCGCCGCGGTGCTCGGTGATTTCCTCGCGACGACTGCGCCGGTCCGCATCGACGATTCCGAATGGGCCGCGGTGATCGCGCAGCAGGCGAAGAGCCGGTTGCGCGCCGTGGCCTGAGGTCCGGCTTGGCGGCCAAGGAAAGCGCCGGCGTCCTGCTCTTCCGCAACCGCGCTGCGCCCGAGCTGCTCCTGATCCATCCCGGTGGCCCGTTCTGGGCAAAGAAAGACCTCGGTGCCTGGTCGATTCCAAAGGGGGAAATCGACCCCGGGGAGGAGCCGCAGAGCTGCGCCCTGCGCGAGCTTGCGGAGGAGTTGGGGCCGGCGGCGCCGTCGCTCGTCGCGGAGGAGCTGATCGAACTCGGCTCGATCCGCCAGAAGGCCGGCAAGGTCGTCCATGCCTGGGCAGCCGAGGCGGAGTTCGACCCGGCGGCACTGCAGAGCAACAGGTTCGAGCTCGAGTGGCCGCCGCGCTCCGGAGGTCGTCGCGAGTTCCCGGAGGTCGACCGGGCCGAGTGGTTCGATCCTGCCATGGCCCGCCGCAAGATCCTGGCGGCACAGGTCGATCTGATCGACCGGTTGCTCAAAAGCCCGACGTATACTCGCCGCTATGGCTGACGGCCCCGATCCGCAGGCTGCGCAACCGCTCTCTGTGCGCCTGCTCGGTGCCGGGGTGCGCGGAGCCCGCTCGGTCGGCAAGGCAGCCGGGATCGACCGCGCGGTCGAGGCCGCCGCCGAGGAGGCGATGGTCGCCGCGGTCGAAAGTGCGGCGGTGGAACGCGCCCTGACGCGGGTGCTGCAGGGGCCCCTGGTCGAAGAGGCCGTGCACGGTGCGCTCGAGAGCGATGCGGTCAAGCAGGCCCTGATCGACGCGCTCGACAGCGAGATGGTCGACGAGGTCTGGCGGCGGATGCTGGCCAGCGACGAGACGCAGCGGTTGGTCGAGCGGATCGCCGAGGCACCCGAGATTCGCGCCGCGATCAGCGCCCAGAGCGTCGGCTTCATCGAGGACATCGGCCACACGATCGGCGATACGACCCGGCGCCTCGACGGCGTGATCGAGCGGGTCGCCCGGCGCATCCTCTTCCGCAAGCGGCGCAGCGAGCCGACCGAGCGGGCGGGGGCGCTGACCCGAGCGCTGGCCCTCGGCCTCGACCTGTTGATAGTCAACCTCGCCTTCTCGGGCCTGGCCGCGATCGCGGCGCTGATCGGCTCCTTCTTCTCCGGCAGCGGAGACGGGCTATCGGGTCCTGCTCTGGCATTTGGCAGCGCCGTCTGGGTCGGTCTCGCCGCTCTCTACCTGATGACCTTCTGGTCGCTTGCGGGGCAGACGCCGGGCATGCGCTTCCTCGGCATCAGGCTCGGGACCGACGGACGCGGCTTGCCTCCGAGGAAGTCCTTGCGGCGCCTGGTCGGTCTTTTCCTCGCCGCGATCCCCTTCGGCCTCGGCTTTCTTGGCATCCTCCTCGACGAGCGCCGCCGCGGCTGGCAGGACCGGCTCGCCGGCGTCGACGTCCTCTACGAGGGCCGCGAGGCGGGCGCGGCGCCCTGGTCGACCCTCGACCCGACCGAGCCGCTCGCCGCCACAACGACGAAGACCCCGGGAGCCCGGGGCCTTCGGCCGCAGCAGGTGTCGGGGCTTCGCTAGATAGCTAGGGGACCGGGTTTCCTTCCGGACCCTCGGACAGCTTGTAGATGATGATGATCGCGAGGGCGAAGATCGCCAGCGACCAGAACGGATAGGCGGGGATCGACAGCAGCGCGCCGATCGCGTTGAGCGAGGCGATGAAGATGCCGAACCAGCGGCCGAATTCGCCCCCCGAGAAGAGCGAGAACGCCGCGACCAGCTCGAGCACGCCGAGGATCAGGATGATCCAGCCCCAGGTATGCAGGCCACTGATGATGAAGGTGGCGTTTTCGGTGAAGAACTTCGAGTCGCCGATCGCCGCGATGCCATAGACGATGTTCAACACACCGGCAACGAGGAGCAGCACGCCGGCGAATACCCACCAGCCGCTGATCAGGCTTTCATCGTTCATGCGTAACCCTTTCGCTGAAGAGGAGACAGGGGAAAAGCTAAGAGCAGCTTCTGTCTTTGGCAAGTGTTTCCTGCAACGAATGCCTACTTGGCCAATTCCGCTTGCAGAAGTCATCCATCTGCCACTATCGCGCCGATGAATCGCGCTATGGGACTCCTGGCGCGAGTGGCGTTGTCTACCTCGGCGGCGCTGATTGCAGTCTTGCCGGCGAGCGCCACGGCGGCGCCCCTCGCCATCCATGCGTTGAAGACGACGCCACTGGCTGCGGGTCAGACGCTGCGCGTGCGCAGTCGCGCTCCAGCCGCGCGTTTCCGCCGTGCCCCGCGCGCCGGCGCCAGCAGCACCCGCGTGCTCAACTCCTCCGGCGACGGTATCCGCACGAACGGCAAGATCCTCGGGGTCGACCCGGTCGCCGGCGATTACTCCTGCTCGGGGACGGCGCTGAATACGCCGAGCCACTCGATCGTCCTCACCGCGGGGCACTGCGTGTTCGAAGGGGGAAGGGCGGGACGTCAGATCTCCTTCGTCCCCGCCTATGACCATGGCAATCGTCCCTTCGGGACCTTCAGGGCCGAATCGGTATACGTGATGCGGCAGTGGCGGCACAGTGAAAATCCCGACTTCGACCTCGCCGCGCTGCGGGTGAAGCCGAACAGGCTCGGCGCGCTCACCGACGTAGTCGGGGGCCGGGGCTATGCCACCTCGAAGTCGAGGCGTGCGGCCTTTCAGATATTCGGTTACCCGGCCGCCCGAGCGGGAGGCAGGGAATTGCGCAGCTGCAGCGCCCACGGCCTCGGGCTCGACCGCCTCACCAATCGCTTCTCAGGGCCCCCGACCATGCCGGCCTCCTGCGACATGGCCGCCGGCTCCAGCGGTGGGGGTTGGCTCTTCGACGGCGAATTCCTCGGCGGCGTCACCAGCTACAGCTATCAGGGCCGTCCGACCCAGCTCTTCTCGCCCTACTTCGGCCCCGAGGTCGGCAGCTTTCTGCGTCAACTGCCATGATCGCGTGGTGAGCGTCGATGCGGTGAGAACGCCGGAGGGGGACCTGCAGGGCCTGCCGGACTTTCCCTTCGAGTCGAGCTACCGCGAGGTGGACGGACTGCGGCTCGCCTACCTCGACGAGGGGGAGGGGAGACCGGTGGTCTTCTTTCACGGCGAGCCGACCTGGTCGTTCCTCTGGAGGAAAGTGATCCCGCCGGTGCGCGACGCCGGTTACCGCTGCATCGCCCCCGACTACGCGGGCTTCGGGCGTTCCGACAAGCCGACCGACCTCGCCTGGTACACGTACGACCGCCACGTCGAGCTGATGTCGACGCTGCTGCAGGAGCTCGACGTGCGCGATGCGACCGCGGTGGTCCACGACTGGGGCGGCCCGATCGGGCTGCGGCTCGCGGTCGAGCACCCAGATCGCTTTTCGCGGCTCGTGATCATGGAGACCGGTCCGTTCACGGGCCATCAGCGGATGAGCGAGGCCTGGCTGAAATTCCGCGACTTCGTCCGCGACAACGCCGACATCCCGGTCGGGATGCTGGTGCGCGGGGGCTGCAAGAACGATCCGGGGGACGCGGTGATCGCCGCATATGAAGCGCCCTATCCGAACCCGGAGTCGAAGGCCGGGGCGCGGGCGTTCCCGCTGATCTTGCCGACCGAGCCCGATGCGCCCGGCGCCGCCGAGGGCAAACGGGTAGCCGACGCGCTGCGGGTCGACGACCGTCCCGCGCTGATCCTCTGGGCGGATTCCGATCCGATCCTGCCGTTCTCGGTGGGGGAGAGAGTCTCGTCGCAGCTCGACTTTCCCGCGCCGCGGCCGATCGAGAACGCCGGCCACTTCCTCCAGGAGGATGCCGGCGAGGAGATCGGCCGGATCCTCGCCGAGTGGCTTTAGATAGTCGTCGCGGCGAGGCGGCGAACGGTCCCGCGTAGCTCATCTCGAGAATGCTCCATCAGCAGGCGGCTGTGCTGCGGTGGGCCGCTGTCCTCGAGCCAGGTGATCGTCCCTGGCCAGTAGGAGCCGGGGGGCGTCCCGGGGCCGTGAAAGACCGAGGCAAAGACCCAGCTGCCGGTGTTGTGGAGCCGACCGCCGCTCGCGAGCTCCCATGCCGGGTCGCCCGTCCAGGGTCCGCCGCGGTGGGTGTGGCCGGTGATCACGTGGGCGGCGTCCAGGTTCAGACGCGCGACCAGGTTACGCGCGGCTGCGATGCCGCTGTGGGAGATCGAGCTCGAGGTCAGCGTTGGCTCGAACTCGGCGCGGAGCAGGCGGTTGAGGCTCCAGATGCCGGCCGGTATGGCGGCGCGCAGGGCGGCGCGGCGGAGGCGGCCACGGCGTCCGTTGGCGGAGGAGATCGCTCGCCAGGCGCGCTCCGAAGGACGATGGGCGCGCTCTGACGCCCCGCCCTGGGCGAGGCCGAACGAGAGGTCGTATACCGGTCGCAGGACCCGCTCGTAGTTGGCCGGCGTGGTGCTCTCCGGCAGCGCGCCGAGGGCGCGCATCGAGGCTGCGGCGGCGATGCATTCGAGTCGGGGGAGGCTCATGTGGCAGTCCATGTAGTGCCCGTGGGTGGCGTAGACGTCGTCGCGAAGCCAGGCTCCCGGATAGGCGAGCTTTAGCTCGGCACTGCTCAGCCAGGCGGCGATTCGCGCGGCGGGCTCGCTGTCCGGAGTGGCGTTCTGCTCGAGGTCTAGCGACCGTCCCCTCAGGGCCAGCCGCTCCAGCAGCGGCTCGGCGAGCCGGTGGTCGTGATTCCCGGGGATCAGGAGCACTGACTTGCCGGCCATCGTTTCGCCCAGCTGTTCGAAGAACGGCCGCGCCGCCTCGAGGGCCGAGGCCAGCGGGACCTCGCGTAGCTCCAGCACATCGCCGAGCAGGACGAGGCGGTCGGCGGCGGCGAGCTCCTCGAGGAGGATGCGCCGGATATCGGCGTCGCGCAGGATGTCCTCGCCGGTGGCGCTGCCGAGGTGGAGGTCGGAGACGATTGCCGTTCGCATTGAGGGCAAACTTAGCTGGCCGCACTAAGCTCCCCGGATGGACGGCCTTAGCGACGAGCGGCTGGCTCCGGTCAACGGGATCGAGATCGCCTACCAGGAGATCGGCGATGCGGACGGTGAGCCGCTGCTGCTGATCATGGGGTTGGCGACGCAGATGCTCGCCTGGGACGAGGAGTTCTGCGCGATGCTGGCCGAGCGAGGCTTTCGCGTCGTCCGCTTTGACAACCGCGACATCGGTCGGTCGAGCAAGATCGACTCCGCGGGGCTGCCGAAGCGGACCGACATGCTGCTGGGACGCCGTCGCACCGCGCCGTACCTGCTGCGCGACATGGCCGAGGACACTGTCGGGCTGATGGACCACCTGGAGATCGAGTCGGCTCACCTGGTCGGGGCGTCGATGGGCGGGATGATTGCCCAGACGGTGGCGATTCGTTACCCGGACCGGGTCCGCTCGCTGGTCTCGATGATGTCGTCGACCGGCAACCGCTGGCTGGGGGTCCCGACCTGGAAGGCCTTTGGAGCGTTGTTTGCCCGCCCCGGCGCCGGGCGCGAGGCGGCGATCGAGCGCACCGTGAGGACCTTCCGGACGATCGGCTCGCCCGGCTACCCGATGGACGAGGAGCGCTTTCGCGAGCTGGCCGCAGCCTCCTACGACCGCTCCCACAGCCGCGCCGGCATCGCCCGCCAGCTGCACGCGATCACCGCCTCGGGAGATCGCACGGCGGCGCTGGAAAGGCTGCGGTTACCGGCGACGGTCCTGCACGGAAGCAGCGACCCGCTGATCCGCCCCCTTGCCGGCCGCGCCACGGCCCGGGCGATCCGCGACTCCCATCTGCGCATCTTCGAGGGCATGGGCCACGACCTTCCCCCCGAGCTATGGCCCGACTTCGTCGAGGAGATCGCGGCAACCGCTCAGCGCTTCGGCCCGACGAACTCGTCGAGCCTGGCGACGTCGGCTTTGCGCGAGACGTAGATCGAAACCGCCGCCGCCTCATTCGTGGGGAAGGAAGCGGTCCAGCGCAGCCCAAGGCAATCGCAGGCGGAGCAAAAGATGCTTGTGATGTCGGTGGAGACGTTCGAGAAGGCGTAGCGGGGATGCCGCCAGCCATCGCGGCCGGTGTTGACAACGCGACAGCCATCGGACTGGATCAGCCCTTTGAGTAAAAGCTCTGGCCATCGTTCTGCGAGCTTTTGCTGCCAGTCAGTAAGAAATATCGGTCTCGTGTGCTTTTTCCCGGGACCATGTTGGGGGAACAAGCACGGCCAGCCTTTCCAATAGGCATGGACCTCGTAGCAGTTGCACCGCCGTAGCTGACGACTGACCCGGTTCCGTGGAACCACGATTCCCATCGCCGCTTCGCATTCCTGGACGATGCCGGGGTAGCGCACGTCGAGGGTGATCCTCAACCGATAGACCTGCCGCCGGTGCTCAGAGATTGCCCCATCGCCTAGATACAGCCCGAGGAGATGCACGTAGTCGGGTCCGAGACGGTCAAAGTTATGGACACCTCCACCGCATCGTCGGCAGCCGGGCCTTGGGAAAGCTCCGCACGAATCTCGCGGCCGGAATGAGTGGGGAAGACGACCGTTGACCCAATCTCGGATCGTTGGACGCGAAATGCCGGTTTGCCGTGAGATCTCGCAGTTATTGAGACCCGCCCGGTGAAGCTTCAGAACCGAGGCGACCGTTGCCTCAGAGTGCATGATGTAGTGCGGCGGGGGGGAGTCGAACCCCCACGTCCTTTCGGACACGAGTCCCTGAAACTCGCATGTCTACCGGTTCCATCACCGCCGCAGACCCCGTCAATTTAACTGCAAACGGATCTGATAGGGGGAGCGAACACACGTTCGTACTCTAGGTATCCGATCGGACGGACTTGGCCTGACAGCGCCACCGCCCACTATCGCTAGAATGTCGCTCGCGCGCCGCTATCGTCTAGGGGACTAGGACGCCGGATTCTCAGTCCGGAAACCGGGGTTCGAATCCCCGTAGCGGTACCTCACGAAAGCCCCGCAAATGCGGGGTTTTTTCGTGTCTGGAGCCAGATGAGGATCGGAGCATGTCCCGAAACGTGTCCCGAAGTCGTGCTAGAAACTTGGGACACGATGGGGCGACAGGCGACCAAAGCGATCAGCGGCCACGTCTTTAAGGTCGAGCGCAAGCGCGGTGCGCAGTGGTACGCGAAGTACCGGTTGCCAGACGGTCGCCAGGTTCAGCGGCGGATCGGCCCGCACTGGACCGACCGCAAGACCGAGCCGCCCGCCGGCTACTACACGAAGACCGCCGCGCGGGCTTGGCTTGACGAAACGCTCGCCAAGGCGCGGCGCGGAGAGCTGCCGGGCATGGTCCACACCGGGACGACCTTCACCGTTGCGTGCGACGACTGGCTCGACTACAAGCGCGACCGCAAGATCAAGCTCTCGACCCAAATCGACTACGAGCACATGGCTGACCGGATGAAGAAGGTCTTCGCGGAGAAGTTCGGCGAGAAGGTGCGCTTGGAGGACGTGACGCCGGAGATGGTCGAGGGCTTCCGCGATGCCCTGGTTGCCGAAGCCCTCTCGGATCGAACCGTCAACAAGTACCTGACGGTTCTCCACGGCCTTTTCGTCTGGGCGCAGCGCCGCTACAAGCTGCCGTCGAATCCCGTCGCCAACGTCGAGCGCCGCCCGCACGCCAAGCGCGGCAACATCGACGTGTTCTCCCGCGAGGAGGTCTTGGCGCTCGTCCGAGTCGCCGCCTCAAAGCAGGACGGAACCGTCTACCTGACGGCGGCGTTCACGGGCCTGCGGCTGGGGGAGTTGCTGGCGCTGCGCTGGCGCGACGTGGACTTTGTCAACAGCGCGATCCACGTCCGCCAAAGCTTCACCAACGGCCGCGTCGATACGCCCAAGAGCGGCCAGGAGCGCACCGTGCCGATGGCCGATGAGGTCGCCCAAGCGCTCGCCAGCCTGGGACGCCGCGACGAGTTCCGAGGCGATGACGACCTCGTGTTCAGCGGAGCCAGAGGAGGCCACCTCGCCGGGCACAAGCTTCGCGACCGCTACAAGGCGGCGTTGAAAAAGGCCGGGCTCCGCGAGTTGCGCTTCCACGACCTCCGCCACACCTTCGGCTCCCACGCGATCCGCACCGCCGACTCCCGCGAGGTCATGGAGTGGATGAGCCACCAGGACTTGGCGACGACGCAGCGCTACCTCCAGTTCAAGCCCCGCCAGGACGCTGCCCGCCGCATCTCCGCAGCCTTCATGGACAGCGGCGCACCGGACCTCCCCGGCAAGCCGGACTAACGCCTGTAATCGCCTTCATCGATCCAGCGGCGATGTCGGCCCGAGTGAACGCCGCCCGATCCGCACATGCACCGAGCAGGGTTCAGTGAGCAGTTGGGAGTCGGGCACCGGTTCCCTGCCCTATGTGTCCAAGAATCCGGCCAAATGCCCGCATTCTTAAAAAAAGTGTCGAGTGCATCGGGTCCAGATGCGTTCGCCCAGCGCATGATGCTGGGGCGGTCGGCCAGGTCTTCCTCTTCGCGCAGAGCGGCACTCAGCGCCGAGCCCGAATTAGGACACGTAGGCCTTGCGCACCATGGCGGCCGTCCATCGGTTCGTGCCGTGGGCTGGGGGGACACCCTTGCGGTTCAGCGCGTCGGCGATGTCTTCGAGAGACTTGCCATTCTCAAGCAGCGTCCCGATTTGCTTCCGCCGGGTGTAATCCCGCTGATTGCACTCCGTGTGGGACAGTCGAACGTTGTGGGGAACTAGCTTCCCGCCGGCCGACTTGAGGATCGGGTAGTGGTCGCGCGACGGCGCCCACATGGTGCGCGCCGTCGTGAGCGGATCGAACGCGCCGCGTCCCTTGTGGTGGTAGCACTGCGGCATCTCGCACTTCAGGGCGAGGAGTTGGCCGCGCTCGGCCATCTTCACAAGGACGTCTCCATTCCTTACGCCGAGGTCGCGCAGTTGGTCCGCGATTGATCTATCGGCCACCCGCTGATCCTGACACAAGTACGCGAGTGGCCCCAGCGCGTCCGCGATGGTTTCTACCGACGCGTCAGCTACCTCCGCCACACCTTCGGCTCCCACGCGATCCGCACCGCCGACTCCCGCGAGGTCATGGAGTGGATGGGGCACCAAGACTTGGCGACGACCCAGCGATACCTCCAGTTCAAGCCGAGCAGGATGCGGCTCGGCGGATCTCTGAGGCTTTCCGGTCAGATCCAGTGGCCGGTTCGCACGCGTCTAGATGATCGCGGCGTCGAGGCGGCGATGTAGCAGCGAGGCAATCGTCAAGACATCAAGGGCGTCGCTCAGTTCAACCGCCCATTTCACCTTTGGTGCGTGAGCGGTCGGATTGCGAGCCATTGCCATGAGGCCCTTCGCAATCATGGCCAGCCCGGTGTGCTCGCTTTTTTCCCATTCGGTCTTCAGTTCATTGAAAGCGAGAATGGGTTGACCGCTGGCCAGGCTGGTCGCTTCATCAATCAGGGCCGCACCGTCCTTCGTCAGGCCAGTTAGTTCGCGAATACGGTCAGGAACGCTCTTCGTCGCCTCCAGGACGGCATGAAAATAGTTTTCTTCGAGGAGTTCTTTGCGGCAGAACGCCAACACGGTGGGATGAACATTCCTCTGTTTTAGCTCGGCCCCAAGCACATCCGCGCGCTGCTGCGCATCGGCCACGGTTTCCGCTCGCGCCGCTTTGCCCACCTTCCCGTCCTCCCTGACTTCATATCCGTAGAGAAGGAGCTTGCGATTGACGGAGGCGCGGCCAGCCTGGAAAGCCTGGGCGTCGTCGAAGCGGACCGGCTGCATGATCTCCGTGATCAGGCGGATTAGCGGCCGCCCATCACCCTGCTTGTTCTGGCGATAGACAACGGCGTTGAAAAGGCGCTTCCATTTCGTCCCCGTCCCATCGTCGATGGACGCCGGAATTTTCAGGGGAGCGATCAGGCCCGTGATTTGCGAGCCGATCACAAGCTCGCCTAACTCGCGGCAAACCGCCTCGGTGGCGGCCGCTGAAAATGGTGGGACTGCCACGTCGCTCTACGCGAACTCGAAGCGGTCGGCTGCTGCGGCGATTTGGGCCATCGACACATCCAATGCCACTGCGATGCCCTTGACCGTCGCCCAAGTTGGATTCGACAAGCCACGCTCGATGACGCCGAGAGTCGCCGTCGTGATGCCGGCGTCATGGGCCACCGCTTCTTGGGTTGCGCCTCGCTTCTCGCGAAGCTGGCGAATTGCTTGGCCGAGTGCAGGTTGTGGCTGGTTCGAGGGCGCCATGAGCAGACGGTTTCAGCTTCAGCTAGTCAGGTCTAGATAGTTAACCAGTGGAGATATATCTAGGACTCTGGTAGCTTCGCGCAGACCAAACAGCAGCCCCCGGCCGGCGGTGGAACGCCAACCGGGGGCCTGACCACAAGGAGACACATCCTCCTCATGGCTGATGAGAACCCTACGGGCAAGGGCGCCGCCCGGCCTCCTGCGCCCGAAGCTCAAGACCTCCGCGACCAGGCCGTCGTCCTCACGCAGGTTCTGACGAACTGGCCCACCCACCTGTCCCTTGACGATCTCCTGCGCGAGATCGTCGCCGACCCGGGCAGTTTCACCGAGCGCGACCGCGTTGAACGCGCCGTTCGCGACCTGATCGGAGCGAGCCTCGTCATCCGCTGCGGATCGCTCGTCCTGCCGACCCGCGTCGCCGTCCACTTCTCCCGCCTGGGGGAGGTTGCTCAATGAGCGAGATCGCCGACATCCTCGGCGCCAACCTCGCCCGGTTGCCGGCGCCGGGTTCTCCTCTCCCAGGAAAAGGTCGCCCGCAGGGCTTCGCTTCACCGCACCGAGGTCAGCTTCATCGAGCGGGGACTGCGAGTTCCACGCTTCGACACCGCCGTGAAGCCGGCCTCCGCCGTGGAAGCCGACCTAGACGAGCTGGCCGATGGGGTCCTGTGGGTCTGCGGCGATCTCCACCAGGGCTCCTTCGTCAAGAACGGCCAGATGTCACTAGCAAGCCAACTGCCCAATCCCAGAGATCCATAGCGAGAAATCCAGAGGCACCACCGAACCCCGAGCCAGAGCCACCACCCAGCGAACTCAGCCTCCAGTCAGCAGCCCCCAGACCGCCCCAACAACGACGACAACCACCCCCTCACGCCCTATCACTAGGAAGTCCGGGTCTCTCAAGCGGGGTCCAGCAGGGCCTGTGAGGAGGCGCCGGCGCAGGTGGGCCGAGCCTACTTGCGTCGGGCTTGGTCAACCGCTTCGCGGACTTCGGTCGCTGCGGTATTCAGCTGCGAGATTACCGCGTCGGCCAGCGTGAGCGACAGGGGAATGACCTCGTGATCAATGAGCGCGGCGTCGTCCGCAGGTGGGGGAAAGCCCTCAAGGTCCTCCTCGGTCGGTCGATAGGCGAGCTTCGTCTTGAGGTACGCACGCGTGTACTGGCCCTGGTTGTGCACGAGTGCGTTGCGTAGCTCCTGCGCGTGCAGAACCTGGTCCCAGCTCGGCAGCTCGTTCAGCGCGATTCCCGCGAAGTCGCGATAGCGCTTCCTGATCTGGTCAAA
Source organism: Solirubrobacterales bacterium (assembly GCA_036376775.1). Lineage (GTDB taxonomy): Bacteria > Actinomycetota > Thermoleophilia > Solirubrobacterales > 70-9 > VRUE01. The sequence continues at coordinate 15,517 of DASUZP010000166.1, forward strand.
CCGACGATCCCAGTTGCGCACATCTTGGTCAACGAGCACTGCCAGAGCTGGAAACCCGGACAGGTCGTAGCTCAGGTAGCTCCTCTTAAGTTCGCGAGCAAGGTAGTCGTGAAAGACCGCCCACGCGAAGACGACGGCTGCGACACGGATCGTTCTGCCGAAGTCCGCAAACCCATACCCCTCCTCAGGGCCGGCCTCAGCTCCGTAGATGTCTACGACCTCGCCGTCTTCCCCATCGCTGGGCCTTTCGCCGATCTCCTTCCAACGCCGCTCCCGATCCTCGTCAATCAGCGACGGGACGATCTTGACCAGGCCGCGCAGCTCTGTGAGCTGGGCCTTCAGCCCTTCGAGCGGATCTGCGTAGACGCGCACCTCCGGAAACACGCTCATGTTGTACCGCCTGACGTTTGAACCAGGCACAACACCCCCCGAATCGACGGGGTGTTCTCGGGTCTAGTCACAGAGCGCCTAGGCATATCGGCGGGGCGATAGCCGTCCGCGCGGCATCTCCCCTGCGTGGATCGCCGCCGCAATTCGCCGAACCATTTGCCCTTCCCCAAGGACTTCTACGGAATAGCCGCTGCCGTCCTACTCGGTGTTCCTCGCAGGAAGGCGGCACAGCCGCTCCGCGCTCGGCATTTCAACCGCGTGGAGCCGATGCATCGCACCCCCGCGCTGGACAGCAACGGCATGGCCGTCACTGTCACCCGAGGCTCGCGCTGATGCTCTCCATCGGAAAGATGGGGGCGGGCCAGGAGGGCTACTACCTCGGCAAGGTCGCCGAAGGCGCGGAGGATTACTACTCCGGCGAGGCCGAGGCCGAGGGCTACTGGCTTGGTGACGCGGCCGAGGATCTCGGCCTCCAGGGCAAGGTCGATCCCTACCAGCTGACGGCGATGCTGACCGGGACGAACCCGGCGAGCGGTGAGCCGCTTGGGCTCCGCCGCGTCGACGGCCCGATCCCCGGCTTCGATCTCACCTTCTTAGCGCCGAAGTCGGTCTCGGTCCTGTGGGCGCTCGGCGGCCACCCTGTCGCCGCCGAGGTCAAAGCCGCCCATGCTGCCGCAGTCGAGGCCGCGCTTGGCTACCTCCAGCGGGAGGCGTGCTGGACCCGGCGGGGCGCTGGCGGCCGGGAATTCCTCAAGGGCAACGGCTTCCTTGCCGCCGGCTACGTCCACCGCTCCTCCCGCGCCGGCGACATGCAGATCCACACGCATGTCCTCGTCGCCAACGCGACCTTCGCCGACGGCCGCTGGACCCGGCTCTACCACCCGGCGATCTATGACCACGCGAAAACCGCCCGCTACATCTACGAGGCCCACCTCCGCGACGAGTTGACGCAGGGACTTGGAGTTCGCTGGCGGGAGGTCGTCAACGGCATCGCGGAGATCGAGGGTTTCGATCCCGACCATCTGCGCGCCTTCTCGACCCGCCGCCAACAGATACTCGAGGTGGCGGGGGAGGGGCCAGCGCCCGCGCTCGGCAGATCGCGACGTTGGCGACGCGGGAGGCGAAGGACCGCGATCTCACCACGGAGAGCCTGCGCGACATGTGGCGGGCGAAGGCCGAGGAGATCGTCTTGGATCAAGAGTCGATCCGCGCCACTCTCGACCGTGCCCGCCAGGCTCCCGAGGGACAGGTGGCAGTCGCCGACGTCGAGGCCGCCCTCACCTCCCACGCCTCTCACTTCGACCGTCGCGACGTCATCCAGGCGGTGGCGAACTGCCTGCCAGCGGGAGCGCCGGGGGATGAGGTCTGCGAGCTTGCCGACGCCTTCCTGACGACGCCGGACGTGATCGGGATCGCGGCCGCGGCTAAGGGCGAGCGCTTTACGACCCGCGCCATCTGGGAGCTTGAGCGTGGAGCGCTTGATCGGGTTGAGGTCATGGCCGCCCGCTCCGACGCCGCCTTGGTCTCGGAGATCGTCGTCGCCCGTGTCCTCGCCAAGCGGCCGAGCATGAAGCCCGATCAGCGGGCGATGGTCGAGCGGCTGCTTGGCGGCGGTGAGGGCGTGATCGTCGTCGGCGGCGAGGCGGGGACCGGGAAGACCTTTGCCTTGACTGCCGCGGCTCAGGGATGGATGGCGAGCGGCGCGGAGCTGAGGGTCGCGGCACCGACCTGGAGGGCCGCCAACGTATTGCGCTCGGAGGGCGTACAGGCAACGTCCGTCGTCTCGCTTCTCGCCGAGTTCGACCGCGCCGCCGCGCGGGGCGAGGGGGCCCTCGGCCGCCGGGCGGTGCTGGTGGTCGACGAGGCCGGGATGGTGGACTCGCGGAACCTCGCCCGCCTGAACGACCATGCCCAGGAGGCCGACGCCAAGCTGGTGCTGATCGGCGACCCCGCGCAGCTGGGGGAGATCGAGGCGGGCGGCCTTTTCGCGTCGATCGCGGCGAGAACCGAGCCAGTCGTCCTCGATGAAGTGATCCGCCATCGCCATGAGCTTGAGCGCGAAGGCGCGAAGCTGACCCGCGAGGGTGCGGGCGGGGAGGCGCTTTCGATCTATCGGAGCGCGGAGCGGGTCACCGTTTCCGACGATCCCGCCGCGCGCCGCGAGGCGATGGTCGAGGACTGGTGGCGCAGCTTCGAGGGGGGGCGAGGATGCGCTGATGATCGCGAAGCGAAACGCTGAGGTTGCCCAGCTAAACGCGCTTGCGCGGCAGCGGATGAAGGCGGCGGACCGTCTTCGCGGGGATGAGATCGAGGTCGGCGGCGCCCGCTTTGCTGCCGGCGATCAGGTCATCACCCGGATCAACGACCAGCGCGCCGGCATCTACAACCGCGAGCGCTGGCAAGTGGCGGAGGTCGATGCGGCTTCGGATCGTTTGTGGTTGGTCGGAATCGACACCCGAGGGCGGGTGTGTGTCGATTCCGACTACCTGGGGCGCTTGCGGGGGAGGGACGGTGGCCCGGCGATTGAACACGCCTACGCCGCGACGACCTACCAGGCTCAGGGCGCGACGGTGGACACCGCCTTTGTCATGGCCGACCCCTCGATGGATCGGCAGGAGTTCTACGTCGCCACGTCTCGCAGTCGCGAGGGCACCTTCCTCTATGCCACCCCCGAGATTCGGTTCGACCGCGACGAGTACGCGCCGCGCTCGCCGCATCTGCGCGACGGGCTCGACCACATCGCCGAAGCCGCCGAGCGCGACGGCTCCCAGGTCTCAGCCCATGATGAGGCCCTGCGCCAGGAGTTCGGCCAGTTTCCCGCCGACGAGCTCGCCCACCGCCTGCGTGGGCTTCGTGCCGAGGCCGGCGCCGAGCAGCACAACGAAGCCCGGCATCTCCGCGCCGAGGAGGCGATCAGCAGGGACACCGAGCGGATTGAGTCGATCCGCTCACAGCCGGGGCGCTTCCATCCCGCCAATGAGCAGTCGGCCCAGGAGAGGATCGAGGCGGCCAGGGCGGAGGAGGAGCAGCTGCCCGAGGTCGGTCATGAGGCCCGCGCCAAGGTGGTGGTCGCCGAACATGTCCTTGCCGAGCGCGAGCGGGCCGCCGCGACCGCTGCCCGCCTTTCTCCTCCCGACTACATCAAGTCAGAGCTTGGCGAGCGGCCGAGCGACCCGAAGAAGGCGGCAACGTGGGATCGAGCGGTGCGGGGGGTCGAGGGCTACCGCGTCAGAAACGGCGTGGTGGACAGAGACAGCGCACTTGGGCCGAAGCCGAAGGACCGGGCGGCGCAGGCAGAGCAGAGGCGAGTCAGAGAGCGATTGCAGCGCGCACAGCGAGAGTTGAAGCTAAAGCGAGAGCGCACCGTCGAGCGGTCGAGGGGTCTCGGGATCGGGCGATGACGCAGCAAGCCGAAGATCGGCCGGTGGCCAGCTTGCTAACTGAACCGCTGCTGAACGCCGACGAAGCGGCACAGTTGCTCCACGTTCCACGAAGCACCCTCTACGAGCTGGTTCGGTCGCGTCATCTGCCGCATGTACGGGTGGGGCGGGGGCTTCGGTTCACGCGAGACGATCTCGGAAGATGGGTTCGCGAGAACACCTTCAACAGTTGAGCAGGCGACAATGGGCGCTTCACCTGCTTGTCAGTGATCCTGAGGGCTTTTGAATTTGCCCCTGAGCACGTGTAGGGCGAAGGCGCCTTCCGCGAATTTGATGCCAATTCGGAGGAGTGCATAGGTGGTGATGAGGCCGAAAAGGGCTGCTTTGCCGACGCTTGCCCACTTCACTTCCCCAAATAGGCCACCAAGCTTGAGACAGCCGAGTAGGAGCAGGCCGCCAACCACCGTTCCGATGACCTGGACTAACGTATCCCTGACGAACTGGCGTCTCACCACTGCTGAGGTTCGCGGCGTCGGAGCCTTCCCTCTTGCCTAGGCCCGAACGGCGAGCAGCGGACTCAGGCTCCCGCCACGAGCACGTCCTTCCACGTCGTTTGGTCGCACCCGGAGCACAGGGTCTACCCGAAGGAAAAGAACACAGCTAGCTACATGAAGTTGGCGCCGCCCTTTTCAGGGAGGCTGATCTTCGTGACGAGCCGAGGATTGACCAGCACCTGATTGCCGTCGCGGCGGGTCAAGACCAGAACAGGAACGGCTAGAGACGCATCGAGATCGATCAACGCCTGCCTGATTTCGTCAGGCGTCTCCCTCACCGCGAGTCGGTGGCCTTTCTCAAAGCCGATGTATGCGCCCGCCTCAGCTTTCGCCATGGCCGCAACCTACCGCAGGAGTGCCGAAACCGCGGGGTAGATCACCCAAGAGCGAGGTTTCGTGGAGTGACTGAATTGACGAGTCCGCGCCCAGAGCGGCGTGGCAAGTTTCGCCACCTTACGACGGCCCAGGCACTCTGAACATTTCTTCAGTCAACTGCGTTATGTCGATGCCACGGAGGTTGGCCCGAACGGCCCCTTCCGCCCAGTCCGAGGGAACAGGCTGGCCGTTTGGGAACTGCTCCGAGATGAACCCGGGACTGTCGCTTCTGGGATCGATAAAGATGCCCTGGCATGCGGCGCTGACAGTCTGCTCCCGTTCTCCGACCCTCCTATTTAGTGCTGCGAGTGCCCGGAGGTAGTCCTTCGGATCCCGTGGGAAATTTTCGACAAGCTGTTCCAATAGGGCCTCGTCCTCAGGTCGACGCGCGTCGACCCACGATCCCCAGGCTCCGGCCCACCCGCTATGCGTTTGGCCGATGACGGCTTGGAAGGTGTGGAACTTCCTAAGGGGTCGCCGATTCAGCCAGCGGGTGGTTGCTTTCGAGTCGCCGTCGCGCACGTCGAAGTTGTGGATAACGAAGGTCGAAACCTCGCCATTCGATTTAACGGATCCGCCATTGAAGCTGTGGTGGACGTTCCGTAGCTCGGGCGTCTTCGGCGCCTCTAGTGCGATCGTCTCCAGTATCTCCTCTAGGGAGCCGACCTTGCCATACAGAATCCATCCCAACCATTGAGAGACGGGGACCCGCTTACGACGACCTGGTTTGAACTCTCCTTTGCCGTAAAACCCCGTCGCCGGAAGCCCCTGGTCAGGCTCTATCCCGGTTGCTTCTGCTGCGCCTACGTACGTGATCGCGGTCCGAGTCCCATCGTTCCCAATGACCATGTAGTACTTCGGCGACCAGTGATCTTCTCGCGGGGTTAAACGACCCACACGCACGTCGGAGATCCGGAAGTCAGCGACCAGCCAGACTCCGCGGGCGTTCGCAATTGCGAGGTTGAGGCTCATTGATGCGACGAGAGGGCTGCTTACTTCCTCTCGGCGTCGCGGATCCCCACGGTCTCAACGACGTCAGACGGCGCGAGTGGCATGGCGGCGAGCATTGCCCCAGGGTAGCCAGACAGAAGGCGGTCAATCGCAGGTGCTGCCGGGTACCGACCTTTTGCGTCCGTTGCTAGCGTCGGGCGATGCGGTGTCGATGTGGCTAGCCATGACCAACCGCCCATCCCCGAATGCGTCTCATCTTGACCGTACGCTCCGTTCATGGAGAATTGGCTTGTTGCATTGATTGCTGCGGCTGGAGCCGTTGGGGGCTCTGCGGTCACTGGAGTAATTGCCTATCGTCTCGCGCGTCTGGAGAGAGAGGCGCTCGACAAGGGCGAGCTTCGAACCTCGCTTGCGGCCTATGGGGCGGCGCTTGACCGGCTGAGCCTGCAGGTCGATCGCCTTCCACAGGCCCACGGAATTGAGGAGGGTTGGACCACGAGACTGGTTGCCTTGTGGCCGACCCTCGATTGGCTGATGGGCAGGCTTTCCGTTGCAACGATCGGGCGAGGCGCCATGCAAGCAGTTGACGAGGTGATTGCCGCCACCAACCGCCTGATGCTCGTAGCCCCGCAGCCGGTCATGGAAACGATGCAAATCATCAGCGAGTTGATCGGTCGATTTGAGCCTGCCGGGGCGGGTTGGAGGGGGGAATGGCAGGACGCGCGGGCGGCCTTCGCAAGAGCCTCTAGGGAGTCAGTGGTTGCGCATCGCAAGGATCGGCTCTCGCGAAGCCGTGTCCCGAAGCATGTCCCCGACTCCACCGAACTCAGCCGAACTGGACTGATCTCAATGGAGGCATCAGGCAGGGATCGAACCCAAATGGCCCCACAGAGGCAATTCTCAGTCCGGAAACCGGGGTTCGAATCCCCGTAGCGGTATGGCCTTTGTGGAGAAAGCTGAGGAAGCGCCGGGAGATTCCTCAGAGCACCGAGGCCTCGTTATACTTGGCGAGTATGACTCAGCGAATGGGTGCCAAGGGCCAGGTTGTGATCCCCAAGGATCTGCGCGAGCAAGCAGGGCTCGGGCCGGGTGCGGGAGTTTCGTTTGAACCCGTAGACGACGGCATTGTGGTGCGACGAGCAGATCGGCGCTCGACGTTGCGCGGAAGGTTCTCCGGTAGCGGGATGGCGGCGCGGCTGGTGGAGGATCGCCGCAGCGAGCGGCCGTAGCGCGTGGTCTGTCTGGACTCGTGGGCAGTGCTGGCCTGGCTGGATGGCGACGAACCCGCCGCCGCAGCTGTCGCTGAGGTGCTTGATCGCGAACGGCCCGTAATGAGCTGGATCAACTTGGTCGAGGTCAGTTATCGCTTGATTCGAGACCACGGCAACGACGAGGCCGATCGAGCCATTGCGGAGTTGCGTTCCCAGATCGGCGAGGACCTACCCGGCGTGTCGGCGATGCGCGCGGTCGCGAGCCTCAAGGCAGAGCATCCCATTGCTCTGGCAGATTGTTTCGCCATCGCTTTGGCGGCCGAGAACGAAGCAGTGCTCATGACCGGAGATCCAGAGATCATCGACCGAGTTAAAGATCTTCCTTGCGAGGTCGAAGACCTTCGCCCTACAGTTGGCTGATGGCTGCCAAAACGACGAATCACCTACGGCAGGTTTATGAGATTCGACAGGGCGTCATCGACATCAAGCTAGTCACCACCTGAGGCTCTCGCTGGTCGCGGACGAAATCGTAGTTCGGATCGCGTGCCAAGTTCATCGCCTCCTCATATCTAGGGTAACGCTCACGGCAACAGGTGTCAGACACGATGCAGAATCGGCGGGGCTGGCGTGGCTCGAGGAGACGCCGTGCCGTGTTGCCGTGGCGCTGTGAATTCCGTTGCCGCCATTGAGCTATCGCGGCAGCAGCTGGAAGGCGACCTCATGCCGCGGACGGACGACGCTGAAGTGGCGGCGGTTGAGCGTCGCCACTTCGGTGGCGTCGAGCCGCTCCGCTGCCGCGATCACCGAGGCGTCTACGGTGCCGAGCGGCAGGTCCCGGTACTCGGCGACGAGCTCCGCGATGCGGACGGGGTCGCCGGCATGTAGCGGCTCGACCGCGAAGCTGCCGCTGGCGAGGTCGCCGAGGAAGCGAACCTCGGCCTGCCATCCGAGACGGGTTTCAATCAGGTAGGCGACCTCGGTGATGACAAGCGTGGGAAGGACAAGGGGGCCGGGGTGGGATTCGAGCAGCTCCAGGCAGGGAGCGTGATGGGCGTCGTCGGCGTCGACGTAGGCGTAGAGGGGCCCGGCGTCGAGGATCAGCGCGATGGGGCGATCTCCGAGGCGAGGATCTCCTCGATCCGCTCCGAGATATCGCTCTGCCCGCTGCGCCCGCTGGCGGCGGCACTGAGACGTCGCCGCCCGCCTGCCCCGAGGTGCTGTTCGAGCGCGGTGCGGGTGACATCGGCGATCGTCACGCCGCGCCGCTCGGCCTCGTGGCGAAGCCGGGCGTCGAGGTCGTCGGGAAGCTTCACGGTGTTGCGGCGCATGGGGATGCCGGCATACCAGGGGGATAGGGGATAGGAGACGTGGAACTTCCTCTCAGTGTTGGTATGGATGTCCCCCACGTCGATGAGAAGTCGTCTAGCGCTGCTCCTCATCGGGAATGCTGGGGGGCTCGACCTCTCCCCGCTCGATTTTGCGGGCCAGGCGTTGGCGGGCGCTGTGGCTGCCCGGGTCAAGGACTCCCGACCCCGCGGCCCGTGAGATCGGGGTGCCGCCACGGCCACGCAGGATGATCGCGCAACCCACGGCGATCATCGCCCCGGCGATCGGTCCGACCAGGTAGACCCAGTAGCTGGTGAAGTCACCGCTGACCAGCGCCGGACCGAAGGAGCGGGCCGGATTCATCGAAACGCCGCTCACCGGCGCCGCCCAAAGTCCCGCCAGGGCGATGTAGCCACCGACGCCGAGCGCAGCGATCGCGCCCACGTTCTGCGCCGCCGAAGCCGTGCCGAGGATCACGCTGACTAGGCCGGCGGTCAGCACCGTCTCCATCAGCAGGGCCTGCCAGTCGTGATACCCGGCACCTGGCAGGGTCGCCCCGAGGTGCTCGACGTTGCCGAAGACCGCCAGCAGGAAGAGGCAGGCGAGCGTCGCTCCGATCAATTGGATGACGATGTATCCGGGCAGGCGTTTCCAGGGGAAATCGCCGCGCAGGGCGAAGGCGAGTGAAACCGCCGGGTTCAGGTGCGCACCGGAGACGGCACCCATGAACAGGATGATCGCCATGACCATGAGGCCGGGTGCGACGACCGCAGCAGCGAGGCTGATCTGGCCTTTGGCAAGGAGGAGGCCGCCGCCAGCCGCAACGAGCACCAAGAAGAACGTTCCCAGCATCTCGGAGAACAGCCGCCGCCACTCCAGCCTCGGATCGTCGAAATCCTTGCGATCGCCGAACTCGAGCGCGAGTAGATGACGCGTGCGGGGTCCGAGCGGTATGCCCGCGAGGTCGGAGTCGGTGGACCCGTCTTTTCGCTCGTCCTCCATGGCGTCCTTATCCGACATTCGACTGCCTCAGGACATCGGCCTCCAGGCGCTCCAGCTCGACCCGGAGTGCGGGAAGGAAGGCCGAGCCGGGTCTTACCGATTCGATCATCTTTACCGACTCGCGGTAGTGGGTCGCCATGCTCGCGATGCTGGTTCCCATGCGCTCCTCGAGCCCATTGCCAACAGTCTCGATACCCCGGCGCAGCCCGAGAATGTCGGAGAGCTTGTCGGCGGCATAGACCGTCACAGCCCATCCTCCCGCCGCTGCGACCTGGTTTCGCAAACCTGCCTTCCGTTGGTCGAAGGACGCGATTGTGGGGTCCTCGCTCAGGATGATGACGAGCGAGCAGATACTCACTCCCATCTCATCTCGCAACTCCTTCTCGCCAAGCGTCCCCCGCTCGACGGCGTCGTGAAGAATCCCTACCACAACGAGCTCATCATCGAATCCGGCACGGTGAAGCAGCTCTGCGACCTCGACCACATGATCGAGGAAATAGCGTCCATCGGAGGGCCGCCGCTGCTTGCCGTGGGCCGCGGCGGCGAGGGAGTAGGCGTCGGCTAGGAGTCGGGAGCGATTTATCCACGCAGGTGGACCTTGCCGCAAGGGTGCGGCCACGCCAGTCGAGCCGATGCACTCGCGACTAGCCACCAACCGAGTATCCACCGATTCCCCTGTTGTCGCCACATCTTTTTAACTGCGCGGCGGCGCCCTCTAAAAAAGAAGGCCTCCTGCCTCGACTTTGGGGGTTCCCGGTGGGATGATCGAGTAGAGGAGGTTCCGCTTACCGACGACCGAATCGTGGTGATGGCCTCGACGCCCGCCAAATCCCAAGCCGTTGACATCGATGCCACGGCGGATGCGCGTGCAGCGGGGGGGAAGGCGGCGCGCGAAGATACGCCCCGCTCCAGCCATGCAGACTGGGAGCCGAAACCCCGCCGACGGGATCCGGTGAAGGTGCTCGAGGACCAGGCCAAGAGCCGCGTCCCAGAGCTCGTGCCGATCCGCTACGGGCGGATGCTGGCTTCGCCGTTCAGCTTCTTCCGCGGCGCTGCGGCGATCATGGCGATGGACCTTGCGAAGACGCCGCAATCCGGTCTGCGAGCTCAGCTCTGCGGCGATGCCCATCTCTCGAACTTCGGGATCTTCTCGGCCCCCGATCGGCGCCTGGTCATGGACGTCAACGACTTCGACGAGACGCTTCCCGGTCCCTGGGAGTGGGATGTCAAGCGCCTCACGGCGAGCTTTGAGATCGCCGGGCGCGATCGCAACTTCACCCCCAAGGAGACCCGCGCCGCCGTCCTCGCCACCGTCCGCGAATACCGCAAGGCGATGCGAAGTTTCGCCGCGATGGGCAACCTCAGCGTCTGGTACTCGCGACTCGATGTCGAGGCCCTGCTCGCGGATATGGCGAAGGTGGCCGACCGAAGGCAGATGAAGGCGGCGGAAAAGAACGTGGAAAAGGCCCATAAGAAGAACAGCCTCAAGGCCTTCGACCGGCTCGTCCACGAGGTTGATGGCGAGCCGCGGATCATCAGCGATCCACCTTTGCTCGTGCCGGCCCGTGAGCTTGTCTCCGACGATCGACGCCACGAGCTCGAAGAGCGAATCCAGGAGATGCTCAGCCGCTACCGCGAGAGCCTCAAGGGGGATCGCCGCCACCTCTTCGACAGCTACCGATTCGTTGACATGGCCCGCAAGGTGGTCGGGGTCGGCAGCGTCGGCACCCGCTGCTGGGTGGTCTTGATGATGGGCCGCGACGGTCAGGACCCGCTCTTTCTGCAGCCCAAGGAGGCCGATGCCTCGGTACTCGAGCCCTACGCCGGGGCGAGCGAGTTCGCCAACCATGGCGAGCGGGTGGTCGAGGGACAGTGGCTGATGCAGGCATCGAGCGACATCCTGCTCGGCTGGTTGCCGGCGTTCGGCATGGACGACAAGGAGCGGGACTTCTACGTGCGCCAGCTCTGGGACGGCAAGCGCTCGGTCGATATCGAGACCCTGCCACCGAAGGGGCTGGAGGTATACGGGCGGGTATGCGGCTGGACCCTGGCCCGAGCCCACGCCCGCTCCGGCGATCGGATCGCGATCGCCGCCTATCTCGGCAAGAGCGACAGCTTCGATCGGGCCATTGCCGAGTTCTCAGAGCGCTACGCGGACCAGAACGAGCTCGACTACGGCGCGCTCGCCGATGCAGCCAAGTCCGGCCGCATCGAAGTCGAGACGGACCTCACCTGATCGGGGGCAATCGGAAGTCAACTCACCTGCACACGACCGAAGGAGCCAGCGATGACTGATCACATCAGCGGTGCCGAGGCAAAGCAGTACCGGGGTGGCCGGTGGCTGCTCCTGATCGTCGGCGTGCTCAGCGTGGTCGCGGGGGTGATCATTCTGTTCAAGCCGAGCGAAAGCCTGGCGACGCTGGCCGTCATCGCCGGAATCTTCTTGCTGCTCGATGGCATTCTGGAGCTGGCCGACTCGTTCATGCGGAGCACCCCCAACCGCGGTCTGGTCGCCCTCATTGGAGTCCTGAGCGCGATAGTCGGGGTCCTGCTGATTCGTCACCCGATCGGGGGCGTTGCCGCGGTCGCCTTGCTGATCGGGATCTGGCTGATTGCCGTCGGCGTGATTCGCTTCGCAACCGCCTTCGAGGAGTACGAGAACCGCGCATGGCACGCCCTGGCGGGAATCATTGAGGTGATTGCCGGCGTCGTGATCGTCGCCAATCCGGACATCGGTTTCGGGACCCTGGCGCTCTTGGTCGGGCTCGGATTCATCGTCAACGGGATAGGGATGCTCGCGCTGGGGTGGAGCCTCGGCATGTTGCGGCGCGAGGGGGCTTCCCCCTGATGCGACGCCGCGGCTGAGGCCACCTGGCGGCGTTGTGGAATGTTTGTGGCGATCGTGGATCTGAGCGAGTCTCGGACCCTCTTGGAGCTCGGGCTGGTGTTGGTCCTCGCATCGGCGGCGCCGCTGATTGCCCAGGTGCTTCGACTCCCGTCGATCCTGTTGCTGCTCGCGCTTGGATTCGGTGCCGGCGCCAGCGGCGCCATCGATCCAAACGCCCTCCTAGGCGAGAACCTGATCTCCGCCACGGTCTCGATTGCGGTCGGGATCATCCTCTTCGAGGCCGGGCTCGGCCTGAACTTCAGCAAGCTGACCGGCAGCGTCGCCCGCGTCTACCGCAGGCTGGTGAGCCTCGGAATCCTCGTCACCTGGGCGGTCGGGACGGTCGCTGCCTATCTGCTCTTCGATCTCTCCTGGGAGGTTGCGCTCGTGCTCGGGGCGGTGCTCGTCGTCTCCGGCCCGACGGTGGTCGGACCGCTGCTCGACTTCATCCGCCCCTCGAAGACGGTCAACTCAGTCCTCAAGTGGGAGGGCACGTTCGCCGACCCGCTCGGCGCAACGCTTGGCGTCGTCGTATTCAACGCGGTGATCGCCGGACATGCGAAGGCCGGCCAGGAGATCTTCCAGTTTCTGCTCAACATCGCGACCGGCATCGGCTTCGGTCTCATTGGGGCGGCCCTGGTCTTGGCCTGGGCGCACTGGTTTAAGCCCAATCAGTCACAGGCAGTAACCGGGACGTTGATGTTCGTCGTCGCGATGGTCATCGGTGCCGATCTGCTTCGCGACGACACCGGCCTGATCACCGGCCTCGCGATTGGCGCGATCCTCACCAACAGACCACCCCCCAGGATCGAGCCCGCGGGGTTGGCGATACAGACGGCCAAGCTGACCAGCGCCTGGCGTGAACGGATCGCCACTCTCTCGACCTTCCTGATCGGAATCCTGTTCATCATCCTCTCGGCCCGCGTCTCCCCGCACCAGATCGGCGAGGTCGGCTGGGTGAGCCTCGCCTTCATCGGTGTGCTCGTACTCCTCGGCCGCCCGCTCGCCGTGGGGGTCGCAACCTTGGGCTCGGCGCTTCCGATGCGCGAGCGGGCCTTCATCGCCTGGATGGCGCCGCGCGGGATCGTCGCCGCTGCGACCTCCTCCACGTTCGCCCTCGGCCTCACCCAGGCCGGGGTCGGCGGCGGGGCGCAGAACCTGATTCCGATCACCTTCATCGTGATTGTCGCCACCGGGCTGATCTACGGCCTCAGCGGTGGGCCCGTGGCGCGTGCGCTCGGAGTCGCGAGCACCGGCCCAGGCGGGGTGCTACTGATCGGCGCCACCCCGGTCGGGCGTGCCATCGGGCGTGCCCTGCATGAGCGGGGGCTGACCGTACTGGTGTGGACCGGCAGCGACGAGCACGCCCGGGCCGCGGAAGGGGACGGGCTCAGCGTCTACCGTGGCAATCCCATCGAAGACGCCGACGGGGACGCTCCGTCTGATCTCGACCAGCTCGTCTACGCGCTCGCCGTCGGTGCCGATGAGGCCCTGAATGCGATGGTCGCGACCGATCTCTCCGAGTACTTCGGGGGCGACCGCGTCTTCCAGCTTCCCGCTAAGGGCGAGCGGACAGCAGACTTCTACACCAGGGCGCAGGTGCTGTTCGACGACTCGGCTAGCCATGGCGAGCTCTTGTCCCGAATCAAGGCCGGCGACCAGATCACCGTCAGCGAACCATCGGGGGCCGCGAAGAACGGAACCGACGCCGGCGCTGATCGGGCGACTGTGCTACCGATGTTCGTATACACCCCTGGAAAGGACCTGCGCGTCCTCACCGCAGGGGACCAACCCGATCTGCAGACCGGACAGGAGTTGATCGCAATGGTCAAGGCCAGGAAGCACGGATCGTGATTGCCGCCACCCTGCCGCTCGCAATCGCGATGGTCGCCGGCCCACAGATCATCAGCGCGTTCTTCTTCGCCACCTCACCCAAATGGAAGTCCGATTCGGCCGCATTCATCCTCGGGGCCGCGGCCGCACTCTTTCTCGTTGTCACCGTCGCCTACCTGATCGCTCACCACATTGCCGGCGGCGGCTCGGAGGGCGGCACGAAATCACACGGGCTCGAGATCGCGATCCTGGCCCTTCTCCTCTTCGCGATGGCCTACGTCTTCCATCGGCGCAAGCGGACGGACCCGCCAAAGTGGATGGGCAAGCTGCAGACGGCGACTCCCAGGTTCACGCTATCGCTGGGGTTCCTGCTGTTCGCCCTGTTCCCGACCGACATCGTCACCTCGGTCAGCGTCGCCGCCCACCTGGCCAACCACGGTCACCCGTGGTCGCATGCCCTTCCCTTCATCTTCTTCACGCTTCTCCTGGTGGCACTCCCGGCCCTGTCCATACTTGTCCTGGGCGAGCACGCGAAGAAGGAGCTGCCAAGAATCCGCAACTGGATGGACACCAACTCGTGGATCGTCAGCGAGGTCGTGCTGGCCTTCTTTGTCGTCATCGTCCTGACCGGCTAGGCCCCTGAATGGATTGGTCGCTGGCGATCATTGCGCTCGCGGTCTTGGCGGTGGCTTCGGTGTCGGGGCGGATCGCCGGCACGCCCCTGACCCCGGCGATCCTCTTCGTCCTTATCGGCGTACTCGTTGGCCCGAGGGTTCTCAGTGAGGTCGACCTTTCGAGCTCCGGCTCGACGGTGCGAGCGCTCGCCGAGGCCACCCTGGCGCTGGTGCTGTTCACCGACGCTTCGCGGATCAACCTGAGGGGACTACGCACCAACGCGAGCGTTCCGGCGCGACTGCTCGGCATCGGCCTGCCACTGACGATTGCGCTCGGTGCTCTGGCGGCAACGGCAGTCTTCGGTCAGATCAGCATCGAGGAGGCGGTGATCATCGGGGTGGTGCTGGCGCCGACCGATGCCGCGCTCGGCCAGGCGGTCGTCACCAACCCAAGAGTGCCGGCACGCATCCGCCAGGGTCTCAACGTGGAGAGCGGACTCAATGACGGGATCTGCGTGCCGCTGCTCTTCATCGCGGTGGCGGCTGCTGACGTTCACTCCGAGCTCGCGGGTGGCCGAGGCGCCACGGCGCTCGTCGCGGAGGAGATCGGCTACGGAATCCTCGGCGGCGTGATCGCCGGCAGCGTGGTCGCCGCGATCATCCGCTTCGCCGAACCGCGAAGGCTTATCGGTGATGCATGGCTGCCGGTGATCTCCGCCGCAGGGGCTGCGCTGGCATACGGAATCGCCGCTGGGCTGGACGGATCAGGCTTCATCGCAGCCTTCGTCGCCGGAGGAGTCTTCGGCGGAATGCTCGGCCGCGACCCCACCGAGGTGAATCGCCTGGTCGAGGAGGTGGGAAGCGTGCTGAGCGGGGTCACCTTCCTGCTCTTCGGCGCCATCCTGCTGGGCCCGGCGCTCGGGCAGGCGAGCTGGCGCCTCGCCCTCTACGCGGCTCTCAGCCTCACCGTCGTGCGGATGCTCCCGGTGGCGATCGCGATGCTCGGCACCCGAGCGCGCCCGGCGACGCTCGCGTTCATGGGCTGGTTCGGCCCTCGCGGTCTCGCCTCGATCGTCTTCGCCGTGATCGTGGTCGAGGAGTCCCAGCTCCCACACCAACAGACGATCCTGCTTGCGATCTACCTCACGGTCGGCCTCTCGATCCTTCTCCACGGGCTCACCGCGGCGCCTCTGGCCAACCGCTACGGGCGCTGGTACGGGGCGCGTTTGCGCAGTAAGGGAAGCCGAGCCTAGAGCCGACCTACTACGACAGCCCAACGAGCAGCGACGCCAACACCCGTAGCGCGAAAGTGCGCACCCAGCTCAGCCGCCGACCCAGCGCTTGGCCTCCTCCAGTTGATCCAGGCGGTAGACGGACACCTCTCCCGGCGCCATCCAGGCAAAGGCCCGCATCGCTTTCGCCACCCACTCGACGTCGGTGACAAGCGCAAAGCGCTTCCAGGCGGAGTGATCGCGGACCCAAACCCTGAGCCCGGTCTTGACGTCCTCGATCCATGCGCCTGGCTCCAGGCCCTCGAAGTCGGTGAGGACGAACACCAAGCGAAGCTCGCCCGAGTCGACCGCCTCCCGAAGCACGGGCTCCAGAACCTCGCGGTAGTCATCGCGCGAGAGCTTCCCCGATGCCCGTAGGCCCACGGTGCCGGTTGGCATCCCATCGATTCGCTCGATCACGGCCTGCCGCTTCTTCCGCTGATCCAGTTGGCCTGCCTATATGGCGGCATCAGGAGAACCAGGCCCATCAGCACGCCGGTTGCAGCCGCGTAGATGAACAGCTCGGCGACCCCAGTGTGTTCGCCGACCACGTTCTGGCCCATCGCCAGGATCGAGAAAGTGAAGATCGCCAGCGCCAGGGCGCAGAGCAGGAAGGTCTTGCGCCGGTCGGGCATGAACTCGAGCCGGACTAGGCTGATCACGACCAGAATGAAGATGATCGACTCGAGGATGCCGAGGATCGTCCAAGCGGCGTCAATACCGGGGATCGTGTCGAGGAAGGTGCCGCCGAACTGCTTGGCGATCGGCGCCGGCGCGCCGTGTCCATCGATGATCTTCTCCTTGCCGGCGTAGAAGAAGAGGACGCCGACCAAGAGGTAGATGCCTGCGAGAATCAGGGCATAGACGGCGCCGTCCTCCCATCGCATTCGGGATTTAAGGCTGTTCTCGCGAACCGAGGCCTCACTCATATCCCATCCTTTCTGTGAGTCCGACAGGTAGCAACGCTAGGGAAGCATCTGATGCTCCTCAAGGATCAAATAGGCTGGACCGAACGTCACCGTAACGCCGTTGTCTCGTTTGTCAACGGCGATTCATCGCACAAAGATGAGGAGCACTTCAATGTCGGCTGAGCAGGGCGACACGCACCGGCTAGCTGCGCTCGTGGCGCTCGTGAGCACGGCGGTCCTCGTAGTCCTCGGCATCGACATCGTCTTTTCTCAGTTTCCCCGAGGGCTGATCGTCCTCGCCGGCCTCGCACTTGCGCTCACGGCGGCTTGGTACGGACTGACCCGCACCGGAGGCTCGAGGCTTCTGGGGTCAGGAATCGCGATCCTGGCAGTGGTGGGAATCGTGACTGTGTTGATCGCTGACGGCGATCACGTCACGCAGGCTCTGGTGATCATGGTGGGCCTGGGGCTGATGCTCCTTGCGACGCGATCGGCTTTCAAGGTCCACGTCCCGCTCCAACGAGCGCCAGACCCCCGCCACCCCGTGCTCTTCTACAACCCCAAGTCGGGCGGGGGCAAGGCCGAGAAGTTCCACTTGGCCGACGAGGCGCGGGCCCGTGGCATCGAGCCGATCGAGTTGCAGCTAGGCACCGACCTCGAGCAGCTCGTGCGCGGTGCGATAGCCGATGGGGCCGACGCGCTCGCTATGGCCGGCGGCGACGGCTCCCAGGCCGTCGTTGCCATGGTCGCCGCCGAGCTAGATCTGCCCTATGCCTGTATTCCGGCCGGGACCCGCAACCACTTCGCACTCGATCTCGGGGTCAACCGCGACGATGTCATAGGCGCGCTCGACGCCTTCGTCGACGGTCGCGAAAGGCGGGTCGATCTTGCCGAGGTCAACGGCCGGGTGTTCGTCAACAACGTCTCGATCGGCCTCTACGCCGAGGCTGTCCAGCGCGAGGGCTATCGGGAGGCGAAGCTGCGGACCATCCTCGACACGCTGCCCGAGGTGCTGGGGCCTGAGGGCAAGGGGCTGGACCTGCGCTGGAGTGGCCCCGAGGGGCATGAGCACTCCTCCGGCGCGGCGATTCTCGTCTCCAACAATCGTTACCGCCTCGGGCGCGCGGTCGGCTCGGGCACCCGGCCGAGGATCGACGATGGGCTGCTGGGGATCGCCGTTGCCTCCCTGCCAGCCGGGGGCAAGCGGGTGATCCAGCGTCCCTGGCGAGAGTGGTCCACGCCCACCTTCGGAATTGACGCAGACGGCCCGATCGCCGCAGGTATCGACGGCGAGGCCGTCACTCTGGACGCGCCTCTCCGCTTCAAGATCTTGCCGGCGGCGCTGCGGGTGCGGATCGCCGCCGCGCACCCCGGCGCCTCTCCGTCCGCGGCGATGCCCGAGGGCGCCTGGGAGACTGTTCTCGCGCTGGTGCGGATCGCTAAGGGTAGGACGCCGAAACCGCAAGCTCAGCAGGAGGAGAGTTGATGCAGCCCGAGTGGCTCAGGGAGGCGAAGGCGGTCGACACCGCCGTCTATGGAGCGATCGCTGCCAGCGAAACCCCGTCGCTGGACGTCGCCATGCGTAGTCTCTCCCGCGCCGCTGACCACAGCAAGCTCTGGTTCGCCACCGCATCTGCGTTGGCCCTCCTTGGTGGATCCAGCGGCAGGCTTGCGGCTCGAAAGGGCCTCGTCTCGCTCGGCATCGCCTCTGCCTTCGCCAACTTCGCCGCCAAGCCGCTGACCGCCCGTCGGCGTCCCGCGAGGGAGGAGGCCGAGGAGCTCGCGAGCCGCCACGTCCAAATGCCGCGTTCGAGCTCCTTCCCATCCGGCCACGCCGCCTCGGCCTTCGCATTCGCCACCGGCGCCGCCAACGCGCAGCCGATGCTGTCGGCGCCGCTGCGAGCACTGGCGACTCTGGTCGGATACTCCCGAGTCCATACTGGTGTCCACTATCCCGCGGACGTGCTCGCGGGCGCGTTCATCGGCGTCAGCGCGGCGGAGCTCGTCGGTCGCCTGAAGCTAGATTGAGCCGATGAACATTCGGATCGTCTGGCGCGCGCTGCTGGTCCTGCTGCTGGACGCCCTCTCCCTGCTTCTGCTCTCCGCGCTCCTCTCCGGTTTCGTCCTCGACGGCGCCCTCGCCGCGCTCGGCGCGGCGGCAGCGATCGGCCTGCTGAACGCGCTGATCTGGCCGGTCTTGGCGCGGATTGCGCTGCCGCTCACGGTCCTCACCCTGGGCGGCGCGGCCCTGCTTCTCAACGGCGTTCTCGTCACCTTCGCCGTCAACCTCCTGCCGGGCGCCCACCTCGACGGGGTGATCGAGGGGATTGTGGTCACGGTAGCGATGACGGCGCTTACCGCGGGTTTCTACTCTCTGCTCGCGATCGATGAAGACGACTCCTGGTACCGCAATGTTGTCCGCCGCCAGATGCGACGGCGGGGGCAGCATGTGGAGAGCGAGGTGCCGGGCGTCCTCTTCTTGGAGATCGACGGGCTCGCCCACGATGTCCTGCACCGGGCGCTGGCCGCCGGCGACGCGCCCAATCTCGCCGCCTGGCTGCGCAACGGCTCCCACCGGCTGAGCAGGTGGGAGACCGACTGGTCCTCACAGACCGGCGCTTGCCAGGCCGGCCTGCTGCACGGCTCCAACGAGGACATGCCGGCCTTCCGCTGGTGGGAGAAGGACCGCGGCGCAGCGATCGTGACCAACCACCCGCGCGACGCCGAAGAGCTGGAGCGGCGGCATTCGGACGGACGTGGGCTGCTGCACGCGGGGGGCGCCAGCCGCGCCAACATCCTCTCCGGCGACGCGCCGCACTCGATGCTGACGATGAGCACGGTGCTGCACCGCCGCCGACCGATCGGGGTCGACTACGCGGCCTACTTCGCTCGTCCCTATGCGGTCGCGCGCACGCTCGTGCTGGCGCTCGTCGACATCTTCCGCGAGCGCCGGGCGGTGCGGCGGCAGCTCCGCGACGACGTCCGCCCGCGGATTGCCCGCCCTCGCTCCTACGCCGCCGTGCGCGCCTGGGCCACCGTCGTCCAGCGCGACCTCCAGGTCGCCAGCGTCGTCGGCGACGTCCTCGCCGGCCGCCCGCTCGTCTACACGACCTTCCTCGCCTACGACGAGGTCGCCCACCACTCCGGGATCGAACGCGACGACGCCCTCGCCGTGCTGCGCGACCTCGACCGCCAGATCGCCAGGGTCGCCCTCGCCTGCGCCGATGCTCCGCGCCCCTATCGGCTGGTAGTCCTCTCCGACCATGGCCAGTCGCAGGGAGAAACCTTTCGCGACCGCTACGGGGAAACGCTCGAGGACCTGGTGCGCTCGGCCTGTGACCCGGAGAGCACGATCGCGGTTGAGGAGGGCGAGGACGACGCGCTCGCCTATCTCAGCGCCGGTCTGACCGAGGTCGCCCGCGACGACACGATCGCGGCGCGCACGGTCCGCACGGCGACCCGCGGCCGCCGCGACGATGGCGTGGTGACGCTCGACGCCGAGGTCCGCGAGGAGGTGGACCGGGCGCACGGGGGAGGGGTGCCGGAGCTCTCGGTGATGGCTTCGGGCTGTCTTGGCCTGATCAGCTTCCCGCGCGAGCCCGGCCGGATGCCTCTGGAGCGGATTGAGGCGATCTACCCGTTGCTGGTCCCGGCGCTCCGCGACCACCCCGGGATCGGCTTCGTCCTGGTTCGCTCGGAGCGCTCCGGCGCACTCGCGATCGGCGTGGGGGGGACCCACTTTCTCGACGAGGATCGGGTCGAGGGCGAAGACCCGCTAGAGCCGTTCGGCCCACACGCCGCCGATCACCTGCGGCGGACCGACGGCTTCCCCCACTGCGCCGACCTGATGGTCAACAGCACCTACTGGCCGCAGTTTGGCGAGGTCGCCGCCTTCGAGGAGCTGGTTGGCTCGCACGGCGGCATGGGCGGGACCCAGGCGCATCCCTTCGTGCTGCACCCGGCCGAGCTTCCCTGGCCCGAGGGGGACGTGGTCGGCGCCGAGCGGGTCCACCGTGTCTTTCGGGGCTGGCTCGTCGGCCTCGGGCACGACGGCTACACGACCGAGGTCGCCTCGCCCGGTGTCAGCACCCGCAGCTCCGACTGAGGCGCGAGCTCGCGCATCCAGTGGGCGAGCGCGCGCGGCGGCGAGTGCAGCGGCTCGGGGCG
Organism: Solirubrobacterales bacterium; assembly: GCA_036376775.1. Taxonomy (GTDB): domain Bacteria; phylum Actinomycetota; class Thermoleophilia; order Solirubrobacterales; family 70-9; genus VRUE01. Next base: position 36,386 of record DASUZP010000166.1, read on the forward strand.
CAGCCGCGCGAGGCCGAGCGGATAGAGCGTGCCCCAGTGGATCGGCACCACCAGCTTCGCTGAGAGCAGCGCCGCCGCCCGTGCCGCCCGCTCGGGGTCGAGGTGCCCGGCGGCGATGTTCGTGCCCCAACCCCAGATCGGCAGCAGGGCGAGGTCAAGCCCGTCGCCACCGATCGCCTCCATGCCGTCGAAGAGATCGGTGTCCCCGGCGAAGTAGATGCGCCGCTGTCCGCTCAGCTCAAAGCCGACCGCCCGCGAGGTGCGCTCGAAGCGCCGCCCTCTTGGCGGGTGGTTCGCCTCGGTCGCGGTGATGCGGACGTCGCCGATGCCGGCGGAGTCGCCGGGGGCAAGCTCACGGACGTCGCCGAAGCCGAGCTGCGCGACGAACTCCGCCGCCCCCGGCGCGGAGAGCACCGGAATCGTCCTGCTCAGCCGGCGCAGCGAGGGAACGTCGGCATGGTCGTGGTGCAGGTGGGAGATCAGCACCACGTCAACGTCCTCCGCCAGTCGCGGATCGGGAGTTGCCCCGTGGCGGCGCAGTGGGCCGACCCGGCGTCGCAGCACCGGATCGGTGAGCAGGCGGACTCCGTCCATCTCGATCAGGACAGTGGCGTGGCCGACGTAGGTGACTCGAGCCCCTTCGGTCACCTTGCCGCCCGTCCGTAGCCGTGTCGGGGGCGGCGCGTATCGTCGGGCCGACCGATGACTCCGAGGCGCACGATCCGAGGGCGGCTGTGGCGACCCGGCCGTGAGAGCGCGCCCCCCGAGGAAGAAGTCATCGAGATCGATCCCGCCGAGCTGAACGGGATGTTCTCCGCTCCGGCCTGGCTGCGGGACCTCGGCTTCAGCGCCTGGCTGCTGGTCGGGGTGGGGGCGGCGCTGGTCGGCGCGATCTTCCTGCTGGCGCAGACGCAGACGATCGTGATGCCGGTGGTGACGGCGGCGATCGTCGCCTCGGTCACCGTGCCCCTGGTCGACTGGCTGAAGCGGCACGGGGCGCCGAGGGGTGTCGGTGCGGTCCTCGTCTTCCTCGGCATCGTCCTGATCGGCGTCGGCGTCGGCGTCATCGTCATGAGCGGCATCGCCAGTCAGGCTGACAGCCTCAGCGGGAGACTCCACGCCGGCGCGGACGAGATCGAGTCGTGGGTCAGGGATCTGGGCGTGGCTTCGTCCACCGCCGCGGACGCCAACCAGCACGCGAGCGCCTCGATCGGCGCCGGCTTCAGGGCTCTGACCGGCGGCCTGCTCGGCGGCGTCGACAAGTTGGCCTCGCTGGCCGTCTTCCTCTCCTTCGCTGCTATCAGCCTCTTCTTCATGCTCAAGGACGCGCCGACGCTCGGCAGGTTCGTCGAGCGCCACCTCGGCATGCCGGTCCCGGTCGCCCACACCGTGTTGGGCCAGGTATCCCGCTCCCTGCGCGGCTACTTCGTCGGGGTCACGATCGTGGCCGCCTGGAGCGCACTGCTGGTTGGCGCCGGGGCGCTGCTGCTCGGGGTGCCGCTGCCGGGGACGATTACCGTTGTCACCTTCCTCGGCGGCTACGTCCCCTATCTCGGCGCCTGGACGGCGGGGGCGTTCGCGGTCCTGATCGCCCTGGGTGGCCAGGGGCCCGAGGCGGCCCTTGCGATCGCGGTAATCGTCCTCCTCGCCAACGGCGTGCTCCAGCAGCTGGTGCAGCCGATCGCCTACGGCGCTGCCCTCGACCTCCACCCTCTGGCGGTGCTGATCGCCACCATCGCCGGCGGTTGCCTCTTCGGCACCATCGGCCTCATCCTCGCCGCTCCTCTCGTCTCCGCAGCGGTAAGAATCTCCGCCGCGCTCACGAACAGCGGCTAACCTCTTCCCGCGCCGCCCTCCAATCGAATCGCAGCGATGGCCGCCTCGATGGAGGGATAGAAGTGATCTTTGTCGAGCGTGTCCATCAGCCCGTAGCGCAGAGTCAGCTTTTTAAGGCGGTCGCGCAGCTCGACGAAGGCGAGGTGTATCCCGGATGCGTTCAGCTCGTGGTCGAGCTGCTCGAGCATCTCCGCTGCAGTCACGTCGACATCGGTAATCGCCTCGCACTGCAGGACGATCCAGCCGGGCTCGCGCTCGCGTGCGAGTTGCCTGATCTCGTCGCGGAACCTTCCCGAGTTGGCGAAGAACAGTGGGGCCTCCCAACGGTAGACGACCACCCCCGGGACCTCCTCGGCGTCGGGGTAGGCGGTGAGGTCGTGCCATCCCTCGACACCCTCGGGGCGCCCCAGAACCGCACCGTGCGGCCACCAGTTGCGGCGGAAGAAGAGGATGATCGCCAGCAGGACCGCAACCACGATCCCCTGCAGGACGCCGAGGAGCACGACCCCGGCGGTGGCCACCAGGGACACGCCGAGCGCGCTTCTGCGCATCTCGTAGTAGCGACGCAGCAGGGGCAGGTTCATCAGCGATATCGCCGCGGCGATCACCACCGCCGCGAGCGCCGCCTGTGGCAGGTCGGCGAGCAGTGAGTTCAGGAAGAGAAGGAGAGCCGCGACGAGCCCGGCTCCGACCAGCCCGGTCAACTGGGTCTTTGCCCCCGACTGCTCGGCGACGGCAGTCCTCGAGCCGCTCGTCGAGACCGCAAACCCCTGAAACAAGCCAGCAGCCACGTTTGCGGCCCCGATGCCGATCATCTCCTGATTGGGCTTGACCTCTTCTCCGCGCCGGGTCGCGAAGCTGGTCGCGGTCGCGATCGTGTCGGTCAACGACACCAGGGTGATACCGAGCGCCGCCAGCAGCAGCGCCGGGACGTCGCCGGCGTCCGTCCAGGGGAGTCCGGGGGTGGGCACCCCCTGGGGCAGGGATCCGACCGTCGCGACCCCGTGGTCGGCGAGGCCAAAAGCCGCCGAGGCGACGGTGGCCGCTACGACTGCCACGAGGATCGCCGGCAGGCGCTTGGTGAGGAGCGGGAGCAGGAGCAAGATGCCCAGGACCGCGATCCCGAGGACTAGCGTGGTGGTGTGCGTTTGGCCGAGACCTTCGACGAACGTCTTGACCTCGCTGAGGAACGAGTCGGCGTCGGTCGAGAAGCCAAACAGCTTCGGCAGCTGCCCGACGATGATCGTGATCCCGAGGCCGTTCATGTAACCGACCTGCACCTCTTTCGAGAGCAGGTCGGCGACGAACCCGAGCTTTCCAAGACCGAGGGCGATCTCGATCAGGCCGACGAAGATCGCGAGCATGCCCGCCAGGACGATCGCCGACCCTGGGTCTCCCACGACCAGCAGGGGCGTGATCGAGGCGAGGATCAGGGGCGAGATCGAGGAATCGGGGCCGAGAACCAGGACCCGTGAAGGTCCGAAGAGGGCGTAGCCCACCAGGCAGGCGATCGTCGTGTAGAGGCCGGTAACCGCCGGCAGCCCGGCGAGCTCCGCGTAGGCCATCCCCTGCGGGACCAGAATCGCGGCCAACACGACGCCCGCGACCAGATCAGGGCGAGCGGATTGGCCGGGGTATTGCTGGATGAGCTTGACCCCGGGAACCCAGCGGTGTAGCGAGCCGGAGCGTTGAAGTTGCCTTCCTGATTCCACGGGTCTGCTCCTCTGCATGGCTGTCCCAGTTCGGTCGTGCCCCCGAACGAGGGGCGATCATGCAGCATCTTCTGTCCTAGGGCAGTCACCGTCACCGGCAGCACTTTCCAGCACGGCGAACAGATCTCATCGGTCAAGGTTGCCGCCCCAGACTCCGATGGTTGGAAGTGATTTACGGGCTGAGTCAACGCCAGCGAAGGACCGTCCTTGTCGGCGGCTTCCTCGCCCTCTGCCTACTCGTTGCCTTTACCGCTCGCGCCCTGCTCGGGTTTGGCGGTCACAACACCCATGTGCTCTTCAACACCTGGATCTACAACGCCCTGATGCTGACGAGCGCCGCCGGCTGCCTGCTGCGGGCCGCGCTGGTGCGCCGCGAGCGGTTGGCCTGGACGCTCCTTGGCGTCGGCTTGCTGCTTTTCGCCGGCGGAGACATCTATTTTGCGGCTGTCCTCGCCGCGCAGGCGACGGTGCCGATTCCCTCTCCAGCCGACGGTGGCTATCTGGCCTTCTACCCGCTCGCCTACGTGGCGCTGATCGTTTTGCTGCGGGCGAGGATCGGGACCTTTCCGGTCGCACGGTGGCTGGACGGCGCGATCGTGGGCTCCGCTGTCGCGGCGCTGGCGGCGGCGTTCGCCCTCGGGCCGATCCTCGATGCCTCGAGCGAAGGCCAGACGCTTGCCGTCGCGACCAACCTTGCCTACCCGATCGCCGACCTGACCCTGTTGACGATGGTGGCGACCGCCGCCTCGTTCACCGGCTGGCGGCCGGGGCGCAGCTGGGCGGTTCTCGGCGCCGGCCTCTTGTTGCTCGCCATTTCCGACGGTGGCTACTTGTTGCAGTCCGCCAAGGGAACCTACGTCGAGGGCACGATTCTCGACGTAGGTTGGCCATTCGGTGTCCTGCTGGTGGCTTGCGCGGCATGGATCGAGCCGGGCGACACGAAGCCACTGCAGTCGCGGGCGGTGCGGATCATCGCGATACCAGCCGCCGCGGCTCTGGTCGCGATCTGTATCCAGGCAGTCGAACGATTCGCCACGGCCCCAACCGCGGCGGCAGTCATCTCCCTACTCACCCTGATCGCGGTCGTCGTGCGCTTGGTCCTGTCTTTGCGCGAGAGCCAGGGGGAAGCCCGCGTGAGCGCGCGGGAGTCGCGTACCGATGAGTTGACCGGGCTGCCCAACCGTCGGGCGCTGATGCTGGACTTGGAGCGCGCGATCGCGCAGCCGGCGGCGGCCGGGTCCCGTCGGCTCCTCGCGCTGTTCGACCTTGATGGCTTCAAGCTCTACAACGACACCTTCGGCCACCCGGCTGGAGACGCCCTGCTGGAG
>DASUZP010000167.1:0-6917 GCA_036376775.1 Solirubrobacterales bacterium
AAGGCCTACGAGGCGATCGTCAAGGGCGAGAACATCCCCGAGCCCTCGATCCCGGAGTCGTTCAAAGTCCTGCTGAAGGAGATCCAGAGCCTCTCGCTCGATGCCAACGTCGTCTCCGAAGGCGGCGACGTCGAGATCTCCGAGGAGGACGACGACCTGTTGAAAGCGGCCGAGGAGCTGGGCATGGACCTGACCGGGGTCCGCGCCGACAGCCCCAACGGAGCCGCCGATGAGAAAGAGGAGCAGGTGATCGCCGAGGGCGAAGGCGGCAGCGACGGCGATGCAGGTGACGGAAGCGAAGAGGCAGAGGCCGAGCCGGCCAACGCCGAGGCCAAAGAAGAGACGAAGGTGGAGGACTGATGATCGACATCAATAACTTCGACGCGATCGAGATTGGCCTCGCCTCCTCGAAGAAGATCCGCTCATGGAGTTGGGGCGAGGTCACCAAGCCGGAGACGATCAACTACCGCACGCTGAAGCCGGAGAAAGACGGCCTCTTCTGCGAGCGCATCTTCGGTCCGACCAAGGATTGGGAGTGCTACTGCGGCAAGTACAAGCGGGTCCGCTACAAGGGCATCGTCTGCGAGCGCTGCGGGGTCGAGGTGACGCGCTCCAAGGTCCGTCGCGAGCGCATGGGTCACGTCGACCTGGCCTCGCCGGTCTCTCACATCTGGTTCTTCAAGGGCGTGCCGAGCCGGATCGGCTACCTGATCGACATGGCGCCCAAAGAGCTGGAGAAGGTCCTCTACTTCGCCGCTTCGATGGTCACCTGGGTCGATGTGGAGGCGCGCGAAAAAGACATCGGCAAACTCGAGAAAGAAGTCAAAAAAGTCACCGACGGCTACGCCGCCGAACAGCAGAAACGGACCCAGGAGCTGGCCGAGTCGCTGGAGCGGCGGATCAAGTACCTGGAAGAGGGCGGCCAGGAAAAGTTCGACGACGACGACCACATCTGGGCCGACTCGCTGAAGCTGACCGCGGCGCAGCTGCGCAAGCTCAAGGACGACGAGCGGGCCAAAATGATCAAAGAACTGCGCAAAACGTTCGAGGCGGAGATCTCCGACACCGAGGCCTACATCGAAGAGGCGATCGAGCGGATGGACGAAGTCTGGAAGATCTTCACCGAGATGAAGCCGAAGGACGTCGTCAACGACGAGACCGTCTTCCGCGAGCTAAAGGACCGCTTCGGCTCCCCGTTCGGCTGGGGCGAGTACTTCCGAGGCGGCATGGGTGCGGAAGCGGTGCGCGATCTGCTCGAACAGGTCGATCTGGCTGCCGAATGCGAGGAGATGGAGCAGGTCATCAACAGCTCCAAAGGCCAGAAACAGGCGCGCGCGGTGAAGCGGCTGAAAGTCGCCTCCGCCTTCCTCAACTCGGACAACAAGCCGGACTGGATGATCCTCGACTGCGTACCGGTGATCCCGCCGGAGCTGCGCCCGATGGTGCAGCTCGACGGCGGCCGTTTCGCCACGTCGGACCTCAACGATCTCTACCGGCGGGTGATCAACCGCAACAACCGGCTGAAAAGGCTGCTCGACCTCGGCGCACCCGAGATCATCGTCAACAACGAGAAGCGGATGCTGCAGGAGGCGGTCGACGCGCTGTTCGACAACGGCCGCCGCGGCCGCCCGGTAACCGGGCCCGGCAACCGTCCGTTGAAGTCGCTCTCCGACATGCTCAAGGGCAAGCAGGGCCGCTTCCGCCAGAACCTGCTCGGCAAGCGCGTCGACTACTCGGGCCGTTCGGTGATCGTCTCCGGGCCGAGCCTGCAGCTGCAGCAGTGCGGCCTGCCGAAGCTGATGGCGCTGGAGCTCTTCAAGCCGTTCATCATGGCGCAGTTGGTCGAGCGCAAAGCGGTACAGAACATCAAGGCGGCCAAGAAGATGGTCGAGTCGATGGTGCCCGAGGTCTGGGACGTGCTCGAGGAAGTCATCCACGAGCACCCGGTGCTGCTCAACCGCGCGCCGACCCTGCACCGCCTCGGCATCCAGGCGTTCGAACCGGTGCTGGTCGAGGGTAAGGCGATCCAGGTCCATCCGCTCGTCTGCCACGCGTTCAACGCCGACTTCGACGGCGACCAGATGGCGGTCCACGTGCCGCTCTCCGCCGAGGCTCAGGCCGAGGCGCGGGTGCTGATGCTGTCGGCCAACAACATTCTCTCTCCTGCCCACGGGGCGCCGCTGGCGACGCCGACCCAGGACATGGTGCTGGGGATCTACTACCTCACCTACGGCCCCCCGGCCGAGGACCTGGTCAAGCGCGACGAAGAGCTGAAGGCGGGCCGCGGTGGGGCTACCAACGGCTCTGCGCCGAAGGTCTTCCGCTCCTCGCAGGAGGCCGAGCTGGTCTACGAGAACGGTGGCTGCAAGCTGCACGACCTCGCCGAGTACCGGCAGGCCGGGCACGAGCACTTCCTCACCACGGTGGGGCGGATCATCTTCAACGAGAAGATCGAGCGCGCCCTGGCCGACGCCCTCGGCGACGAGTTCGACCCTGAGGGCTTCGTCTTCGCCAACCAGGCGCTGAAGAAGCGCGACGTCAACGCGATGGTCTCCGACCTGGTCGAGGCCTACGGTGCGCCGGCGGTCTCGCGGGTGCTGGATGCCTTCAAGGACCTCGGCTTCCACTACGCCAGCCAGGCCGGGATCACGGTCTCCAAGAACAACGTCGTCTCGCCGCCCGAGAAGGCGGAGATCCTTGATCGTTACGAGAAGCAGACGGCTGAGATCCAGGGCCAGTACGACGACGGCTACATCACCGCGGAGGAGCGCCACGAGGCAGTCACTTCCCACTGGAACAAAGCGACGGACGAGGTTGCCCAGGCGATGGAGGACAACCTCGACGAGCTCAACCCGATTTTCATGATGGCCAACTCGGGCGCCCGCGGATCGTTCAAACAGATTCGCCAGCTGGCCGGGATGCGCGGCCTGATGGCCAATCCGAAAGGCGAAATCATCGAGCGGCCGATCAAGGCCAACTTCATGGAGGGCCTCTCGGTGCTCGAGTACTTCATCTCGACCCACGGCGCTCGAAAGGGGCTGGCCGACACCGCGCTGCGCACGGCGGACTCGGGTTACCTGACCCGCCGCCTGGTCGACGTCGCCCAGGACGTGATCGTCCGCGACGAGGACTGCAAGACCAAAGAACACATCGAGATGGCGCTGCGCAAGGACGATGGCTCGCTCAACGACAACCTCATCGGCCGCCTGGCGGCGAAAAAGTTCGAGACCAAGCGCGGCCGCGAACTGCTCAAGCGCAATCAGGAGATCACCCTGCCCGACGTCGAAGCGATCGCCGAGGCGTTCGAGGACGAGGAGATCATGGTCCCGGTCCGTTCGACCCTCAAGTGCGAGGCCGAATCCGGCGTGTGCCGCGCCTGCTACGGGGTCGCCCCGGCGACCGGGACGACGGTCGACATCGGCGACGCGGTGGGGATCATCGCCGCCCAGTCGATCGGCGAGCCAGGCACCCAGCTGACCATGCGGACCTTCCACACCGGCGGCGTCGCCGGCCAGGACATCACCCAGGGTCTGCCGCGTATCGTCGAGCTCTTCGAGGCGCGTAAACCAAAGGGCCTTGCGCAGATGGCCGAGGAGGCCGGCAAGGTCTCGGTCGAGGAGACCGACAAAGCGCTGAAATTGATCGTCACCGAGTCGAGCGGCGAGGAGCACAGCTACAGCTTCCCGCCGCGCACCCGCCTGCACGTCGCCGACGGCGAGAAGGTGGAGGTCGGCCAGCAGCTCAACGAGGGCTCGCTCTACCCGGCCGACCTGCTGGCGATCCGCGGCCGCACCGCGACCGAGCTCTACCTCGTCGCCGAGGTGCAGAAGGTCTACCGGGCGCAGGGCGTCGACATCAACGACAAGCACATCGAGTTGATCGCACGGCAGATGCTGAAGAAGGTCAAAATCGAGTCGAAGGGCTCGACCGACCTGCTGCCGGGTCAGCTCGAGGATCGCGGCGCACTCAAACGACTCAACAAACAGACCAAGGCCGATGGCGGCACGGCGGCCAAAGGCGAGGAGGTCATCCTCGGGATCACCAAGGCCTCGCTTGCGACCGAGTCGTTCCTCTCTGCCGCCTCCTTCCAGGAGACGACCAAGGTGCTCACCGATGCGGCTCTCGAGGGCAAACGGGACAAGCTCGTCGGCCTGAAGGAGAACGTGATCATCGGCAAGCTGATTCCCGCGGCGACCGGCCTCAAGCACTACCGGACGCTGGCGGTGGAACCGGCGGTGGCGATCGAACCTCCCAGCGACGACGACCTGCTCGACGAAGACGAGCTGGCGGCCGAGCTGGGGGTCGATGGCGACGAAGCGCCGGTGGAGAGCTTCGGGCCTTCGTTTGCGGAGGAGCTCGAGGAGCTGGCGCAGGAGATCGAGTCCAGCTCCGAGGACAAGGCGTCGTAGGGCGGGGGCGGGGTGCCCCTCCGGCGGAACCCGCGCCCGCACTTGTCATAGGGGTCGAGGTTTTGCGGCTCACAAGTTCCGGCGGAGGGGCACCCCGCCCCCGCCACTAAGCTGCGGGTGTCCGAGTTCGACTCGATCTCGTTGATCGCATGGGGGTCTATAGGCACCAAAAGCTGCGACGAGCGCGAACGGCCTGGGTAAGGCATCCCAGTAGATTGGGGGCGTGGAGAAGGTCTGCATCATCGGAGCGGGGTCGTCGGGTCTCACCGCCTGCCAGGTTTTGGCTGCCCGGGGCATCCCCTTTGACTGCTTTGAGAAGGGGTCGAAGATCGGGGGGAACTGGCGCTACGAAAACGACAACGGGACGTCGTCCGCCTATCGCTCGCTGCACATCAACAGCGCCCGCAAGCTCATGTCCTACAAGGCGTTTCCGATGCCAGAGGACTATCCGGACTACCCCAGTCACTACCAGGTGGCCAAGTACTTTGACGACTACGCCGAGCGTTTCGGGCTGACCGAGAAGATCGCCTTCCGCACCGAAGTCGTGAGCGTCGAGCCGAGCGGCGACGCCGCCGGGGCGAACGGTCCGAGGGCCGGCGCGAACGGCCAGTGGGAGGTCACCGTCGAGGGCCCCGAGGGCCGGCGGACCGAGACCTACGGCGCCGTGATCGTCGCCAATGGGCACCACTGGCAGCCGCGTTGGCCCGAACCGTCTTTCCCTGGTGCGGACGCCTACGAGGGCGAGCAGATCCATGCGCACTACTACCGCAAGCCCGACGTGCTCGAGGGCAAGCGGGTGTTGGTGCTCGGGATCGGCAACTCGGCCGTCGACATTGCGGTCGAGTCGTCGCGAATCGCCGAGAAGACCTTTCTGGCGATGCGCCGCGGCGCCTATGTCCTGCCCAAGTTCCTCGGCGGCACGCCGATCGACGAATCCGCCCCGCCGGCGATGACCAGGCTGCCGATCTTCGTGCAGCGCTTCTTCTTCAACCGGATGCTGAAGTTGAGCATCGGCGATATGACCGACTACGGCCTGCCCAAGCCCGATCACAAGCTGCTCGAGGCGCACCCGACCGTCTCCTCGGAGCTCTTGCCACGACTCGGCCACGGCGACATCGCGGCCAAGCCCAACATCGATCGTTTCGCCGGCGGCCGCACGGTGCGCTTCGCCGACGGCAGCGAGGAGGAGATCGACCTGGTCGTCTATTGCACCGGCTACAAGATCGAATTCCCCTTCCTCGACGAAAAGGTCTTCGCTGCCCCCGACAACCGCATGTCCCTCTACAGGCGCGCAGTGTCGGCTGAGAATCCAGGCCTCTACTTCGTCGGTTTCGTCCAGCCCCTCGGCCCGATCATGCCGATCGCCGAGGCCCAGTCCGAGTGGATAGCCGACCTGCTGACGAGCAAGGCAGCTTTGCCCTCATCAGAAGAGATGCGCGCGGAGATCGCCGCCTACGACCGCTGGCTCAAGAAGCGCTTCGTAGCATCCAAGCGCCACACGATCGAGGTGGACTTCCACCCCTATCTGCGCGAGATCTCCCAGGAGCGCAAGCGAGTTACGGAAACAGCCTGAGCCGCTCAGGGTCGTCTGACGGCAGGGGCAGGGGTGCCCCTCCGCCGGAACTTGTGAGCCGCTGTGCTCCGATCCCGTCGCGGAGGTCCCAGCGCGGGTTCCGCCGGAGGGGCACCCCTGCCCCTGCCGGCCACACCGCCCCCCGGCAGATGGTGAGGGCCGCGCGGGCGGATGGGAAGCGGGCGGCGACGTTCGAAACCTCCGCCCGAGTCCTCCGCGGTGTCTTCTGCATCCGGAGATTTGCTGGCCCACCAGACAAGCCAAAGCGCGCCGATGACCGGAATCTTCAGCACTACCAGCAAGAAGAAGATGGGCCAGAATCCCTCCATCGGGCCAGTGTAGACACCCGCACTCCGCCGATGGGGCTAAAGCAGGACGTATAGCGACCGGAGGTGGCCCATCGGCGGCTATAGGCCGTTGGCCCAGACAGTCAGGGCTTCGACCTGGACCTCCTCCAGGCCCAGGTGGGACTCGGTTGGAACCAGCAGGGTCGGCTCGTCCCGTCCGCGCGCCCACTCGTAGCAGCTCTCATCGAAGCTGTCGTCGATCCAGGCCATCGGTCGGCCCTTGCCGTACTCGTCCAGCGGCCCCAGCTTCCAGTGCGCCGAGCCGAAGCGAGCGGCGCCGTCGAAGGTCAGGTAGGGAAGCTCGGGTAGGCCGAGGATGTTCGGCAGGTAGTCGTTCGCTTTGTCCTCCCAGCCCGTCGCCCAGACCAGGTCGTAGTACTCGGCCAGCCGCTTCAACCGCTCGCCGGCCACGAGCGAGATGCAGTGCACCATCCCGTCAACCAGCTCGAACCGGGCTTCCGAATTGTCCGGCGGTTCGTCGAAGCCAAACAAGGAGATAACCCCGTCGACATCTACCGCGAGAATCGGCTTACTCATATTTAGACCTTAGGAGGCCGGGTGGGCGTGGCTGGCAAGAACGCAGGGAGT
>DASUZP010000168.1:0-16496 GCA_036376775.1 Solirubrobacterales bacterium
CGAGGGCTTCGGGCTGACGGTCACCGAGGCGCTCTGGAAGGGCCGGCCGACGATCGCCGGCAACGTCGGCGGCATCCCGCTGCAGATCGAAGACGGAGTCGGCGGCTACCTGGTCGATTCGCCGGCCGAGTGCGCGCAGCGCTCGCTCGAGATCCTCGCCGACCCTGAGCTCGGCAAGAGCCTGGGCCGGGCCGGCAAGGAACACGCCCGGCGCGAGTTCCTCTCGCCGCGGCTGCTGCGCGACTGGCTGCAGCTGCTCGGCGAGCTCGACGGATAGGCGGCCAGCGGGCGGGTAGGCTGGGAGGCCGATGCCCGATTCCGATCCGCTGATCATCGTCTCCAACCGCGGGCCGGCTCAGTTCGAGCGCGACGAGAGCGGCGAGCGCGCCGTGCGGCGCGGCGGCGGCGGTCTGGTGACGGCGCTCTCCGGCCTCGTCTCCCACCGCGAGGCGCTCTGGATCGCCTCGGCGATGACCGACGAGGACGTCGCCGTCTCCGAAGAGCGGGGCGGGCCGGTGGAGCTCTCGATCGACGGGATCGATTACAAGGTGCTGCTGGTCGGCAGCGACCCGGACGCCTACGACCGCTTCTACAACGTGATCGCCAACCCGATCCTCTGGTTCATCCAGCACTACCTCTGGGACCTCTCCAACGCCCCCGACATCCGCCAGGAGGAGCTCGACGCCTGGGACTACGGCTACCAGGCCGTCAACAGCGACATCGCCCGCGCCGTCCTCAGCCAGATCGAGGGCCGCGAGCGGCCGCTCGTGATGCTCCACGACTACCACCTCTACACCGCGCCGGGAATGATCCGCGCCGAGCGGCCGGACGTCTTCCTGCACCACTTCGTCCACATCCCCTGGTCCCAACCGGACAGCTGGCGGATCCTGCCCGGGCGGATCCGCGAGGCGATCTTCCGCGGCATGCTCGCCAACGACATCATCGGCTTCCACACCCACGCCTACTGCCTCAACTTCATCCGCTGCTGCGACGAACTGCTCGAGGTCGACGTCGACTACGACCGTTGCCTGGTGCGGCACGCGGGCGGCGAGACCCGCGCCCGCGCCTACCCGCTCTCGATCGACGCCGAGCGGCTGCGGCGGGCGGCCGAGTCGGCTGAGGTCGCCCAGTACGAGCGCGAGGTGATCGAGCGCCGGCGCGAGCACCTGATCATCCGCGTCGACCGTGCCGACCTCTCCAAGAACGTGCTGCGCGGCTTCACCGCCTTCGACACCTTCCTCACCCAGCACCCCGAGTTCCTCGAGAAGGTCACCTTCATCGCCCACCTGCAGCCCTCGCGCCAAGACGTACCCGAGTACGCCGAGTACCTGGAGAAAATCGAGGCGCTGGTCGCGGTCGTCAACCACCGCCACGGCACCACCGACTGGATGCCGATCAACCTCAACATCTACGAGAACTTCCCCGAGGCGGTCGCCCGCTACAAGCATTTCGACCTGCTGATGGTCAACTCGCTCTTCGACGGGATGAACCTGGTCGCCAAGGAGGCGCCGGCGGTGAACACCCGCGACGGCGTCCTGATGCTCTCCGAGAACACCGGCTCGCACGAGGAGCTGGCCGACTGCGTCCTCTCGGTCAATCCCTTCGACATCCAGGAGCAGGCGGATGCGATCCACCGGGCGCTGACGATGGAGCCCGAGGAGCGCAGGATGCGGGCGCAGCATCTGAAGGAGATCATCTACTCGCGCAATCCTGGGGATTGGGTCGATGAGCAGTTGAAGGACATTGCGGAACTTCGCGAGGCTGTGGCGTAGAGGGGCCGGGAGTCGTTCAGCTGGAGCCTGGGTTCGCTTCGCTGACGCTCCGCTCACTATGTTGGAGCGGCTTCGCCGCTCAGAGACACTCTGCGGAGCCGCTTCGCGAGGCTCCATCTGAACGACTCCGGCCCCTCTCTCCATAGCTTCGGGGGGAGAACTCCTTTAGCTGGGGACTTAGTAGCTGCATGGGATTCCGCGTTCGTTGGGAGCTTGTGGCAAAAGGGGCTGCCGTGGTGCTTGCCAGTGCCGCTGCGCTTCAGCTTGTTCCAGCTCTCCTAAAGCCGCCGGCTCCGGAGCCGCTGCCGGCTGACGTGGGTCTGCCGCGTGCAATGGCTGCGCCGGCTTCGGTGGCCGAGCCTGAAGCTCATATGCAGACCAAGAAGCATCCGAAGCCAAAGCGGAAGCGACATCGCACGCGGCGGGCGGCGCCCCCGCCCAACCCTGCTCCCCCACCCACCACGGAAGCTCCTGCGGCACCGGTTCCCGCTCCCGAGCCGGCGCCGCCGCCCGCTGTTGCCGAAGCTCCTGCTGCTCCGGACGATGGTTCGGCCGAGTTTGCACCTCACTGAGCGATCCGTCACGGGGGCTGCCCCCGCTGCCAAGGGCCGTCGCTATAGTGCGTCGCCGCTTTGGCCGCACCACGCGAATACGAGCTGGTCTTGATGCTTGACCCGGGGCAGGACGCCCCGGCCCGCGACGCTGTCGCCAACGAGGCGAAGAGCCAGATCGAGGCCGCCGGGACGCTCAAGCACGAGAACGTCTGGGGCCTGCGCAAGATGGCCTACGAGATCAACCGGCGCACCGAGGCCGACTACCGCTGGTTCCGCTTCGAGGCTCCGACCGAGCTGCTCGAGCAGCTCGACCACAACCTCAAGATCGCCGACGGCGTGCTGCGCTTCCGCATCTTCAAAGTCGACGCCGACACGCCGGTAGTCGTCCCGCCGGCGACGGCTGCCCCTGGGCCCGCCGCGTCGCGCGAGCGCCCGCCCGAGGCTCCGGCCGCACCCGTCGAGGCCGCCCCCGAGGCAGCCGAGACCGGCGAGGCGCCGGCGCCGGCGGCGCCGGCCGCGATTGCCGAGGCTCCTGTCGCGGAGGCCGCTCCCGAGGCTCCCGAGGCAACGACTGAGCCGGCCGAGCCCGTCGCCGAGGCGGAGGCCCCCGAGGCCCCCGCCGAGGGCGAGCCGGGCGATTCCGCCGCGTAGCCGTCTTTTTGCGCAGATTCCGGTTTCGGGGGGGAGAGTTGCGCCGCCTGCGCTCTTAGACTGGTGTCTCGATAAACGATCTTGAGGAGTGAGAGCCGTGGCGGCTTCGAACATCAACGTGGTGGTCATCACCGGGAATCTGACCCAAGACCCCGAACTGCGCCATACCGGCGGCGGAACCGCGGTCTGCGAGCTGCGGGTGGCGGTCAACAGCCGCCGCAAGGACGGTACGACCGGCGAATGGGTCGACAAGCCCAACTACTTCAACGTCACCGTCTGGGGCGCTCAGGGCGAGAACTGCGCCACCTACCTCTCCAAGGGTCGCCCGGTGGCGATCGAAGGACGGCTCGACTGGCGCGAGTGGGAGGCCAAAGACGGTGGCGGCAAACGTCAGGCCGTACAGATCGTCGCCAACTCCGTCCAGTTCCTCGGCTCGCGCGATGGCGGGGGTGGGGGAGGCGGCAATGGCAACGGAAACGGTTTCACCCCGCAGAGCGACACGCCTGCCGACACCTCCGACTACGACGCCGCCCCGGCCGGTGGTGGCGGGGGTGGAGGCGGGGACGACGACATTCCCTTCTAGCTCTGTAGGATTGCGGGCCGCACATGGCCCGAACCAGAGAAAACGGTAGCGAGACCCCACGCCGCGGACGGCGTGGGTCGGACCGCGTCAGGCCGCGTAAATACACGCGGATCAACTCAGACGCCGTCGATTACAAGGACCTCAACCTGCTGCGTCGCTTCCTCTCCGACAAGGGGAAGACGCGCGGGCGCCGGGTGACGGGACTCTCGCGCAAGCACCAGCGGCAGCTCTCGGTGGCGGTCAAGCGGGCGCGTGAGATCGCCCTGCTGCCCTACGTCGGAGAGCGTTGATGACCCAGGCGATCCTGCTCGAGGACGTCGAGAGCCTCGGACAGCGCGGCGAACCGATCGACGTCGCCCCCGGCTACCTGCGCAACTACCTGATCCCCCGCAAGCTGGCGGCGCCTGCCACCGCCGGCGCTCTCGAGCAGGCGCGACAGCGCCAGGCGGCAACCGAAAAGGCCGAACGACTGCGAGCGGAACGCGAAGAGCAGGCCGCGTCGCTGCTCTCCAAGACGGTGCTGACGATTCAGCAGCGCGCCGACGACGGCGGCAAACTGTTCGGCTCGGTCGGCGCCAAGGAGATCGTCGACGCAATCAGGGAGGCGCGCGACTTGCGCATCGACAAACGCAAAGTCCGCCTCGAGCAGCCGATCCGCGAGGTCGGCACCCACATGGTCGAGATCGAGCTCGCCGATGGCACCGTCGCCTCGGTGAAGACGATCGTCGCCGAGGAGAGCTAGAAGGCACTGCGGGCTCGCGGCGTTAGGCTCCGCCAAGGGTGGCCTCGCTCCGTTTCCCAACTCGTCTGACTCGCCGCGCCAGGGCGCGGACGAGGTTCGGCTGGGCGCGATCCGAGCGCGCGACCGTGGGGCTCGCGACCGTGGCCCTGGTCGGCGTCGGCGCGGTCCTGGCAGATCAGTACGGGCGGCTGCTGCAGCGCCGTGCTCACGATCACGGGGATGGCGAGCCGCTGGTCGAAGCGGCGCCGGCAGCGGCGCTCGACACGGTCGGGGTGGCCGTCAGCGGCTACGAGGCGACGCCGCGCAGCGAGACGGTGCTGTTCAACCTGCTGGCCGGCTTCCTCGGTGCCTTCGCCCTGGTGCGAGTGTCGACCTGGGGCATCCGCGACCAGTGGTGGCCGCTGCGCGAGGTCAGCGTCGGCGGTCGCCACATCCACCACTTCGTGCCCGGGATCCTGCTCGCCTTCGGCTCCGGGAGTGCGGCGCTGCTGACCGACGACGAGGCGCTTGAAGACCGGCTCGCGATCACGATGGGCGCCGGCATGGGGCTGACCTTCGACGAGGCGGCGCTGCTGCTCGACCTGCGCGACGTCTACTGGACCCGCGAGGGGCTGCTCAGCGTCCAGCTCAGCCTCGGCGCCACGGCGATCCTCAGCATCGCGATCCTCACCCGGCGCATGCTGCGCCGCGGCGAGCGCGAGAAGGAGGCGGCAGGCGAGATCCCGCTGGCCGAGGCGTCCTAGTGTCCCGACACTAAAGCTGCGTGGCGATGATCCCGGCAAAGCCGACGATCAGCGTTGCGATCGTGCCGCCGGCGATCTGAAGCAGAGTGCGCTGGAGGGCGTCGAAACGCTCATCGACCCGGTCAAAGCGCCGGTCGACTCCTGCGAAGCGGGCATTGATCTCGCCGCGCAGCGCCCGCACGTCCGCATCGACCCTGTGAAGGCCGTTGTCCATCCGACGACCCAGTTCGTCGACCTTGCTGTTGAGGTCGTCCAGGCGGCCGTCGGTCCAGCTCTCTCTCATCGCCTCCATGATTGCACCGTAAAGGTTGCGGCGTCGCGAGTGACGCGCAGGCTGAAAATCTTCTGCCGCGGCAATGTCACAGCTCTCAGGCAACCGCGCCGACATTTCTTTCGCCGGTGGTTGCAGGGAGCGAAGTCGTGGCGAGGCGGTGGCTTTGGTTTGCTTGGTTGCCTGGGCTCGAGGGGGCGAATCCGCCGCCTCCTTCCCTTAACTAGACGTAGATGCCGCAGCCTTCCGCAACCCACGTTCCGCCCCAGAACATCGAGGCCGAGGAATCGGTACTGGGCGCGATGCTGGTCGCCGAGCCGTCGCTGAGCCGGGTCATCGACGAGGTCAAGCTCAACGCCGAGGACTTCTATCTCGAAAAGCACGCGGCGATCTTCCGTGCCGTTCACGACCTCTATGCCGCCTCAAAGCCGGTCGACGAGCTCAGCGTCAGCGAGGCGCTGGTCCAGCGCAACCAGATCGACGAGGCCGGCGGCAAGCATTACGTCTCCGAGCTGGCCGCCAAGGTGCCGGCAGCCGGCAACGCCAAGCACTACGCCGAGATCGTCCAGCAGAACTCGCTGCTGCGGCGGCTGCTCGGTGCCGGACAGGAGATCCAGGGCTGGGTGCACGAGCGCGACGGCGAACCGCGCGAGCTCTCCGAGCGGGCCGAGAAGCTGCTTTTCGACGTCGCCCACAAAGAGCAGGCGAGCGACTTCCGCCTGCTCTCCGAGATTCTCCACGACGAGGTCGACCGGCTGGAGAAGCTCTCGACCGGTGAGCTGGAGCTGACGGGCACCCCCTCCGGCTTCCGCGATATCGACGCGATCACGGGAGGGTTCCAGCCGGGGAACTTGATCATCGTGGCTGCACGCCCGGCGATGGGGAAGAGCGCGATCGTCGCCAACATCGCCGAGAACGTCGCGGTGAAGCGGGGGATGCCGGTTGCCTTCTTCTCGCTGGAGATGTCCGAGGTCGAGCTGGCGCAGCGCTTCATCGCCTGCCGGGCGCGGATCTCCGGCGACAAGCTGCGCAAGGGCCAGGTCGCGCAGAAAGACTGGCCGAAGGTCGTGCGGGCCTGCAACGAGCTGGAGGAGGCGCCGCTGTGGTTCGACGACTCATCCGACCTCGGCCTGCTCGATCTGCGGGCCAAGGCCCGGCGTCTGCACGCGCAGACGCAGGATCAGGGTGGGCTCGGCCTGGTCATCGTCGACTACCTGCAGCTGATGCGCGCCGACGACCTGCGCGCCAACCGGGTCGAGCAGGTCGGCCAGATGAGCCGTGGGCTGAAGATCCTCGCCCGCGAGCTCGAGGTGCCGGTGCTGGCGATCTCCCAGCTCTCCCGCGCCCCCGAGCAGCGCCACCCGCCGAAGCCGATGCTGTCGGACCTGAGAGAGAGCGGATCCATCGAGCAAGACGCGGATTTGGTCGCCTTCCTCTTCCGCGAGGACTACTACCGCGATCCCGAAGACGAGCCGGACGGGTTGGCGGACGTGATCATCGCCAAGCATAGGAACGGACCGATCGGCTCGCCGAAGCTGGTCTTTCTCGATCGCTTCCCCAAATTCGCCGACTACAGCGGTCACGAGCAGCCCGTCCAGCAACCGGCTGGCGAAGGCCCGCCGCTCGAGGACGCCGCGGCCGGCGGACCTGGGTTCTGATGCCCGCGATCCCGCGCAGCGAGCCGTTCGCGCAGCGGGCCTGCCCGCAGGGCGTCTGCGACGGCTCCGGCTGGATCCTCGGCCCCGAAGACGTCGCCCGCCCCTGCGACTGTCGCGAGCAACGGCTCAGACGGGGTCGCGTCCGCGGCGTCGCCTCGGCGATCCCGCCCCGCTATCGCGGCGTTTCCTTCGACCGCCCGCCGGTCAGCGACATGGCGCACATTGCCGAGACGAGGGAGGCAGTCAAAAGGGTGCGCTCGTTCATCGACAATCTGGATTCGAGCCTGGAAGCCGGCCAAGGACTCTGGCTGTTTGGAGACACCGGGACCGGTAAGACCACGCTCGCGATGCTCGTGTCGAAGGCGGCCACGGAGAGCGGCCGCTCGGTGGCGATCTACTCCCTGCCGAAGCTGCTCGCGCGCATCCGGCGCACCTACGACCAGGAGGCCGGCGGCGACTCTTATAGCGCGTTTTTCGAGCGGCTCACCTCGGTGGACTTGCTCCACATCGACGACTTCGGCGCCGAGAAACGCTCCGATTGGGTGCTGGAGCAGCTCTACTCGCTCGTCAACGAGCGCTACGAAGACGAACGCTCGATCATGCTGACGACCAACCTCACCGTGGACAAGCTCGAAGACCAGATCGGCGCCCGGACGGTATCCCGGCTGACCGAGACCTGTGAGCAGGTGCCTTTGTTCGGCGCGGATCGGCGACTTGAGAAGGCGCCCTACTGAGGAGCCGCCCGGTAGGGGTGGAACGTCTTGTACTTTTCCCGCAGCGGGACACGCCGGCGGCCGCCAGCTGTCTTCGGGAAAAGTTAAGTGGAACCCCTACCGGGGCGGCTCCTGACGCGCCAACCAGTCACAATCCTCGGCCGTATGCCTGGAATCGTCATAGTCGGCGCCCAGTGGGGCGACGAGGGCAAGGGCAAGGTCGTCGACCTGCTCGCCGAGCGCGCTGACGCGATCGTGCGCTTCCAGGGCGGCAACAACGCCGGCCACACGATCGTCCGCGACGGCGAGGAGTTCAAGTTCCACCTGATCCCCTCCGGCATCCTCTATCCAGACAAGATCTGCGCGATCGGCAATGGCGTCGTCCTCGATCCGCGCATCCTGCTCGGTGAGATCGACGGGCTGAAGCGCCGCGGCGTCGATGTGGGCAACCTGCGGATCTCCGCCAACGCCCACCTGATCATGCCCTACCACGTGCTGCTAGACACGGCCGGCGAGGTGAAGCTGGGCAAGCTCTCGATCGGCACCACGCGGCGCGGCATCGGGCCGTGCTACGCCGACAAGGCGCTGCGGCTCGGCATCCGCGTCCAGGACCTGCTCGACGAGAAGATCCTGCGCAAGAAGATCATGGCGGCGCTCGAGCCCAAGCAGCAGGCGCTGCGCGAACTCTCGGTGCAGCGCCGCAAGCTGCGCAAGGAGGCGGGCGAGGGCGTCCGCGAGGGCGCCGATCACTCGGTTGCCGAGGCGCCCGATCCACGCCTCGATCTGCACGGGATGACCGAAGAATTCACCGCCTACGGCCACCGGCTCGAGCCGCACATCGCCGATACCGCCCGCCTCTGCTGGGAAGTGCTGGACGACGACCGCACGGTTCTCTTCGAGGGCGCCCAGGCGACCCTGCTCGACCTCGACCACGGCACCTATCCCTTCGTCACCTCCTCCAATCCGATCGCCGGCGCCGCCACCGTCGGAGCCGGCGTCGGACCGACAGACATCGACCAGGTCTGGGGGGTGGCCAAGGCCTACGCGACGCGGGTCGGCGCCGGGCCCTTCCCGACCGAGCTCGACGACGCGGTCGGCCGCCATATGCTCGAGCGCGGTCACGAGTACGGGACGACGACCGGGCGCGAGCGGCGCTGCGGCTGGATGGACCTGATCGCCCTGCGCTACGCCGTCCGCCTCAACCGGATGAGCGCGCTGACGATCACCAAGCTCGATGTGCTCAGCGGGATCGACCCGCTGCGGGTCGCGGTGCGCTACCGCTCGCGCGAGGGCGCGGTTCTGGACACCTTCCCCTATCACCAGTCGATCCTGCACTCGGCGACACCCGAGTATGAGGAGCTGCCCGGCTTCGAGGCCGACCTGGGCAAGTGCCGCAGCGAGGCCGACCTGCCTGCCGAGGCACGCGCCTATCTCGATTTCATCGCCGATTTCGTCGGCATTCCAATCCGCCTGGTCGGCGTCGGACCCGGGCGCGACGAGATCGTCTGGATTGGCGGAGAACCAGAGGTGCTTTAAAGTCTCATTGTGGCTTCCGGTAGACGCACCGCTAAGCGTAATGAGCGGCTGCCCCGGGGCCGTCACGGGCTACCGCGGGAGGCGGTGACGGAGTCCCAGCAGCGGCGAATCCTGCAGGCGATGATCGAGGTCGTTGCCGAGCGCGGTTACCCGGAGACGCGGGTGGTCGATGTGATCGGCGTCGCCGGCGTCTCAAGAAAGACGTTCTACGAGCTGTTCGCCAGCAAGGAGGACTGCTTCCTCGCCGCCTACGACGTGCTGCTCGGCAACCTGCTCGGCGACACCGCGCGGGGCTTTGAGTCGAAGCCGGGCGCACCCTGGGCGGAGCGGGTCGCCGCCGGCGTCGGCGAGCTGCTGAGGCACCTCGCCGAGCATCCCGACGAGGGACGCTTCGCGATCGTCGAGGTGCTCGCCGCTGGGCCCAAAGCGCTGGCCCGTCGCGACGCCGCCCTGCGCCAGTTCACCGGCTTTCTCGACGCCGGCCGGGCGGAGACGTCGGTCGAGCTGCCGGGGATCACCTCCCTTTCCCTCGCCGGCGGCATCAACGAGCTGCTCTACAGCGAGATCCTCCACGGCGCCTCCGCGCGCCTGCCCAGCCGGCTACCCGACCTGATGTTCTGGATCACGCTGCCCTTCCTCGGCCCCGAGGGGGCCGCCAGGGAGCGCGAGCGGGCCCGACTCTCGATGCTCGAGGGCTGATCCGAGCCTCGCGCCGCTCTTTTGGCCGCGCAGCGGGGTTTACGCATAGGTCGGGGTGGGAAATCTTTTCTGTGTCTTCATTCCTGCAGCGCCCGGACGCTGGTAGCGTTGGCTCGGGACAAACATGGCTTTCAACGGTCGCCGCTCAGACGGGCAGGGCCAAAAAGGAGAGAGAAGAGAATGCGTAGAAACCTGATGTTGGCACTTGCCTTGGCGGCGGTCCTGTCGCTGGGCGTGGCGGCCATCGCGAGCGCGGTCAGCACCACCCTGCGGGCGGGCAATCTGATCGTCACCTTCGGCGGCGCCACCTCGCCGAAAGCGCTGTCGAAGACCAAGTACACGCCGGTGAAAACGACCATCTTCGGCAAGATCAAAACGAGCGACGGGACTCATCCGTCGGCGTTCCGCGAAGGGACCTTCGACATCGACAAGGACGTGAAAGTCAACGTCAAAGGCTACCCGTCCTGCAAAGCCGGACAGCTCGAGGCGCGCGACACCAAAGCCGCTATGAAAGTCTGCGGCAACACGGTGCTCGGCGAAGGCGAAGCCCATGTGGAGATCGCCTTCCCCGAACAGAAACCGCTGCTGGTCAAAAGCCCGCTCACCGTCTTCAACGGCGGCGAAAAAGGCGGCAAGGTCACGCTGTACTTCCACATCTTCCTCACCGTGCCGGTCCCGGCGGCGATCGTCACCACGGTCACGATTCAGAGGACGGGTACGGGGATCCACTCGATCGCCAAAGTCCCTGTGGCCGCGGGCGGCAGCGGCTCGGCGATCGACTTCAAGTTCAAGCTGGGCAAGACCTACACCTACAAAGGCAAGAAGGTGGGCTACTTCGAAGCGAGATGCCCGGACGGCGTCTTCAAGGCCAGCGCGAAGAACGTCATCTTCAAAAACGAAGCGAAGGTCCCCGGCGTCGCTGCACAGACGACTCTGAACGGCTCCCTCGCGGTGCCCTGCACGCCGAAGGGCTAGGGCCCAGGAGACAAGCAGCCTCGTCTCAGGACGAAGCCGAAGGGGCGGCCGAAAGGCCGCCCCTTCTCGTGCATGGGCTTCTGTCGGGTGAGCCTTTGAGGCTCGGCTGGTCGGAGTGCTGGTACGTTAACGAGACGCTATATAAACGCTGGCTTTGCCCCGGTGCAGCCGGGTCAAGGGGAGGGGTACCAATATGCGTCGAAACGTATTGCTGGCGATCGCCGCTGCAGCCGTGCTTTCCATCGGTGCGGTGGCAATCGCGGACGCCGCTCACACGACCGTCGGGGTCGGCAACCTGAAGCTCACCTTTGGCGGCAGCTTTTCTCCAAAGGCGCTGCCGAAGGCAACCTACGTGCCGATCACGGCGAACCTCGAAGGCAAAATCACGACTACCGACGGAACCCATCCATCGGCGTTCCGCGAAACCGTCGTCGACGTCGACAAGGACATAAAGGTCAGCGTCAAGGGCCTACCGGTCTGCAAAGCCGGCCAGCTCGAGGCACAGGACACCCCGGCGGCGAAGAAAGTCTGCGGTGCGACGGAACTCGGCAGCGGCCAGGCCCACGCGGAGATCGCCTTTCCCGAACAGCACCCGATCAAGGTCACCAGCCCGATCACCGTCTTCAACGGCGGCGAAAAAGGCGGCAAGGTCACGCTGCTGATCCACACCTTCATCACGGTGCCGGTGCCGGCGGCGATCGTCACCACGGTGACGATCGAAAAGAAGGGCAGTGGGCTTCACTCAGTCGCCAAAATCCCAGTGATCGCGGGCGGCAGCGGCTCGGTACTCGATTTCAAGTTCAAGCTCGGCCGGACCTATGCCTACAAAGGCAAGAAGGTGGGCTACCTGGAAGCGAGATGCCCGGACGGTGTCTTCAAGGTCAAAACCCCGAAAACCATTTTCAAAAACGAAGCTCGCACGCCTGGTGTCCCCTCGACGACCGTCCTCAAGGGCAGCCTGGCGATTCCCTGCACTCCGAAGGGCTAGGGGCCGCTTTCACCCCGGCATGCGATGAAAAGGGCGGCCTTCGGGCCGCCCTTTCGCTTGAGTAACGCCGCAGTGCTATTCGCCCTGTTCGAAGGTGTGCTGGTAGGTCGTCGCCGGCCCGTTGCCGTAGATCGGCTGGAGCGGCGGCTGCGGGCTGCACCCGGGAGCCGGGATCGAGGCTGAGTTTTCCTGATCGGCGAAGGCGTAATGCTTCAGCCGTTCGTAGAAGTTGGCCGCTTCGGCCTGATCGCCGTTGGTGCGTTTCTTGAAGGTTTCGTTGCTGGGAGTGTTGGGGTTCAGATGGGCGGTGATCCCGGAGCTGCACTGGGCGGTGTTGAAATTGAGCAGGCCCTTGGCGAGACGTTCGGCGTAGCGGGGCTGGCTGTAGGCGCTGTTGCGGTTGGTGGTGGTGCGGCTGGAGTAAGTCGCCAGCGTTTCGGGGCCGAGCGGGCCGAGCAGGCGCAGATAGTGGACCTGTTCGCCGGCGGCACTGAGATGCACCGCGTTGGTCGCCGCCGCGACGTTGCCCAGCAGCGAGGTCACCTCGTTCTTGTAGAGGCCGAGGCCGGTGAGGATCGGGTTGAGGTTGCGCAGGAAAGGATCGAGGGCTCGCAGCAGCACCGGGAAATCGCCGCGGAGGAACTTGCGCAGGGAGGAGAGGCCGTCCGGAGCGCGGTCGATCACCGTTTCCAGTCCTTCGAAGAGGCCCTTGGCCTGCGGCGCAAGACGCGAGAGTGCGATGAAGGTCGGCGAGAGTTGTTCGGCCGCGGGCACGAGCTGACGGAACAACGGGTCCGAGTTGAGGGCGAACTCTTTGAGCCGGTCGAAGGTCAGCCTCTGCTCGTCCTCGAAGGTGGGGAAGGCGCGGAAGAGCGCTTCGATATCGCGGTTGCGAGCCGCGGTCGTGCTGAAGACCGCGTTCGAGTTGCGGATCAGGGTGGCGAGCTGCCCTTCGCGCCCGCGCAGCGCGCGAAGGGCGACGGCGCCGTTGCTGAACAGTTGCTTCACCGCGACACGCTGGGTGTCGAGCAGGCGGAAGAGGCGGTCGAATTCGGTAAAGGTGGGGTCGAACTCGGCAAGCGCGTTGGAGAAGGACTGCCCCTGGCCTGAGATCGCGATCGCGCCTTCCTGCATCCATTCCTGGAAGGCGGCGCGGGTGCGCTTGTCGAAGGTGCGGAAGATCTCGTCGAGCTGCACGGATTCCGCCACATTGGCTTTTGCCAAGGTGGCGCCATCATGCAGCTTGGGGCCGTCCGAGTTGCCCGGGGTCAGTTCGACATAGGTCTCGCCGAGCAGCGTCTTGGTGCGCAGGATCGCCCGCGTCCCCTGCGGGATCGGCGCATACTTGTCTTCGATGTCGATCGTCGCCTGGGCCTGTTGGCCGTCGGGCGACTCTTCGATGTTCTGAACTTTGCCGACCGAGACGCCGGAGATGCGCACATCCGACTGCTGGGCGAGCTGGGTCGCCTCCTGGAACGGCACCTTGATCTCGTAGGGCTTTGCTTTGAACGGGGTCGGGCCGCCGAAGGTGATCCAGAGGAAGAGCAGGATGCCGAAACACGACAGGGCAAAGCCGGCGATGACTAGAAGCTGCGCGGTGCTGGGGGCTCGCTTGCTCATTTGGCTTCGCTGAATTCGCAGTGGCCGGATGGGTTGCCCGGGACGGGAATTTCTTCCGGGCTCGGGATCCGCACACCCTGGAGGAGAGTTCGCAGATAGGGCTTGAGCTGCTGCAGGCTGCCGTCTGGAAGTTTCTGCGGCTGGGTGAGGCTGTAGGCGAGGAACGACCCGTTGCAGGAAAGCATCGCGACCCCGCGAGTTATGGGACCGCCGCCGTCGACGAGGTTGAAGCCGGCATTGATGTTGTGGTTGAGCCAGGGGAGGTAGAAGAGGTAGCTCTGCTGCCTCCCCTTCGGCTTGTAGGCAAGCTCGTTGAGGAAGCTGTTGAGGGCGCCGAGCGAGTCGCCGAATTTGCTCACCGAGGTATCCAGATCCGCCGCGCCTTCGTTGAGGTGAGTGAGCACCGGCCGGATCTGACGGGTGAACGGCCGGATCTGATCGCGGATCGGCGCGGTCGTCTGCTTGAACAGCTGCTCGTTGGCCTTGAGCGCCGGCACCAACGCCTGCGCCTGCGGGATCAGGCCCAGCAGCGCCGGGCGGGCGGCGGTCGAGAACTGATCGGCGCTGGCCAGCGCCGATCGCAGCGCGGTGAGGGTCGAGGGGAATTCGACCAGCGTTTCCTGAATCGACTGCTGCTGGTTGGCGAAATTGCCGAGGGCGTCCTTGGAGGAGGTGACGAAGCGTTCAAGCTCGGTGTCGTGCCTGCCCAGTTCGGTGGTCAGCAGGCCGAAGTCGTGGATCACGCGGGCAAGCGCTACGCGGCGCTGGGCGACCGCGTGGTTGAGGTCGGCGACGTAGTGGGCGAACGGCTGCAGGCGTCGGAAGGCTCCGGAGAGCTGGCGACCGCGGCCGCCGATCCCCTGGGCGCCGCCGGCGACGAGCAGCTGCAGGTACTGCTGCGTGTCGGAATCGAGCGTGGAGAGGAACGCTTCGAACTGGATGCTCGGTTCGGTCTGCGCCAGCGGGAAGCGGTAGCCGTCTTCGACGTGCTGCTTACCGCTGCCCGGGTCGATCTCGACGGTCATGTCGTTGAGGTTGGTTTTCGGCCGCAGCAGCAGCGAGGCGTCTGGGTGGATCAGCTTCAGGTACTTGGGTTCGATGTCCATGCCGACCACGGCGTGGCCGTCTTCGAGCTCGACCGAGGAGATCTTGCCGACCTGAATTCCGGCGATCACCACTGCCTGGCCCTGGCCGGGGGTGACCGCTTGGGCATTGCTGAAATCCGCCGTCAGATGGACGAAGTCTTCGCCCACGAAGGGTGCCCAAGACGGCAACGAGGCCTTCTGCTGGGTGAAGATCCACAGCGTCATCACGATCGCCGCCAGGGTCAGGATGGCGATCGCGATCGAGTCTTTACCGCGGCCGCGGGATTGGCGCGACAGAGAAGCGCGGAAGTGACGTAGACGGCTCACGTTTGGATCGCGCTCGCTCATCGACTCGCCGGGGTCAGTAGGGGCGCGCCGACCTGGCCGAGCGCGCCGTTGACGTTGGGCACCGGCTGGGTCGAGCAGCGCACGTTCGGCTTCTTCGGTGGGCGACCGCCGAGCTGCGGCTGAATCCCGATCGGCGCTTCGACCACGTTCGCCCAATCCTGCTTGTCGGTGAGCAGGTTGCCCGAGGGGTTGTCCAGCTTGACCAAGGTGCCGCCGCCGCCGGGCTGCACGCGCAGGTAGGACCCGTTGCCGTCGAAGTTCTGGTCCGAGCCGGCAAAGTCGGCCAGGTAGTAGAAGAACTCGCGGTAGTTGGGGCCGGTGCGGAAGCGGTCTTCGATCGTCTGGTTGCCGGTCGGCACGAAGACCTTCGTCGTGCAGAGGCTGAGCCGGTTGATCTGCGGGATCGTGTTGGCCTTGCCCGCCTGGGCCGCTCCGGCCAGGCCGGGAGTCGATTCGCGCAGCAGCTTGGCCACGCCGCCGCCCTCCTTGCCCGAGAGCAGCGGCCGGGCCTGTGCGATCCACGGTTTGCCGGCCGAGATCAGCGCGGGCAGCTCGGCGACGGCGGGTCGGAACTCGATCGCCCAGGCGCGCAGCGGCGGCAGCGTGCGGTTGAGGCTGACCAGCGACTTCCGGCCGATGCTGAGGGTCGGCGCGAGCCGGTGCACCGTGGTCGAGAGGTTCGTCGACTGGGCCGCCAGGGCACCGGTGAAGGTGTCGAAGTTGACGATCAGGCCCTGCAGATCGGCCTCGTGCCTGGCCAGGGCACCGAAGGTCCGCCCCGTGCCGGCGACCAGCCGCGCGAGGTCGCCCGTGCTCGTGCCGAGCAGGGCGTTGGCGACCTGGGCGGAGTAGCGGCCGGCCGGCCCGCCGTAGAGGAAGGCCCCGTTGAGCCCTTCGGCGCCGGTCTTGCCTTTCACCTCAGGCAGCTGGGTCGCGTCTTCGGCCGCGGTCGGCTTGTGCGTCAGCGCCGTGCCGAAGCTCTCCAGCAGGCGGCTGAGATCGGCCCGCACGGGAGACTGCAGCGCGGTGAGGATCTCGTCGAGCTGGACGCCGGTGGAGGTGTGGCTGACCGGAATCGTCGCGTCGCTGTCGAGCTCCGGCGCGCTGGGGCTGCCCGGGTTGAGTTCGATGAAGAAGTTGCCCTCGAGGAAGATCCGCGGCCGGATCGCGGCGAAGGCGTCGTCGTGGATCGGCCGGCCCTTTCCTTCGACCGTGAAGGTGACCTCGGTGTTGTCGCCGTCGCGACCTACTTCGATCACTTTGCCGACATCGACCCCGGCGATCCGCACCGGCGAGTTGGTCGAGATGTTGACCCCGTTGGAGAAGGTCGCGTTGAGCGTGTAACCGTAGCCGGTGAAGGGCACGTGTTTGGTGAAGGCCAGGTACGGCCCGATCGTGAAGACGAGGATGAAGATCACCGCGATCGTCGCGTTGCTCGGCCGCCACTTGAAGCGGCTGTCGGTCGCCCCGACCCTGGTGTCGCGCTCCGGCAGGCGTCCCATCAGTTTTCGAGGTCCCTCGTGGTCTTCCCCCAGAGCTTGGGAGAGTGGCCGATCGT
>DASUZP010000169.1:0-11974 GCA_036376775.1 Solirubrobacterales bacterium
CGTGCCGGTGCTCCGAGGTCCATATGGGCATCGGAGCACCGGCACGTCCTATGCTCGCCGGGATGAGCGCACGGATCTGGTTGGCGGGGAAGGGCGGCGAGCCACGGTCGTCTCCATTAGGGAAGCGGACGATGGTGGGGCGGGACCCCGAGGCCGATGTCTGCCTCGACGACGAGGCGGTCTCCTGGCATCACCTGGAGATCGAGGCGCGGGGCGGGGTGTTGATGGCGACCGACCTCGACAGCCGCAACGGCACGGCGTTGAACGGCGAGCCGCTCGACCGCCCCCGCCGCCTCCGCGACGGCGACGTGCTGACCGTGGGCGACTACCGGCTCGAAGTCTCGGACCCGGTCCCCGGCAGGGCCGGGGCGACCGTTGCCGCGAGCGAGCCTTCGGTTGCCCTCAACGAGGAGCAGCGGGCGACCGCGTCGGCCCTCGTCGCCCCCTACCGCAGCGAGGGGGCCTTTGCCGGCCGTCCTGCCACGCGGGCCGAGCTCGCCGAGGCGCTCCACGTCAGCGAGCGCACCGCCCAGCGCCGGCTCGACGCGCTCGCCGCGAAGCTCGACGTTCCCGGCGACGCCGGCCGCGAGCGTCCCCGCCTGATCGCCGCCCGAGTCATAGAGCTAGGCCTAGACCGCCCGCGCTAGCTCGAGGCTGCATTCAGCGTCGCTATGCGACGCGCAATGCAGTTTCGTCGTATGGCTCGGTAGAGGTCAAGCGTGGCCCGGTCGGGGGCGCGGTTGTCGTTGGCGCGTACGGCTCGGCGGCGCAGCATCGGTGGCGCAGGTTCCACCAACGAAAGGAATGCCATGCGCTACCGAGCACCACTCATCTCGATCCTCGCCCTGCTGTCGCTTGCCGCACCTGCGGCCGCCAGTGGGGCGCCCTCGACCGGAGCAGTCGTCTTCTCGAAATCGTCGACTGTCGAAGGCGTCGCCAAAGGCGGCCTCTTCGCGGTCCGTGACGGGCATCTCAACCAGTTGACCGAAAGTCCGTCGGACACCGAACCGGCGTTCTCGTCCGACGGGCGGACGATTGCCTTCGTTCGGGCGGGCGACCTCTACTCGGTCCGCCCCGACGGTTCCGGGCAACGGCAGTTGACCAGCGGGTCGGCCGTCGACTCGGCGCCGATCGTCTCGCCCGACGGCAAGCGCGTCGTCTTCGAGCGACGGGCATCGGTTGAAGGTCAGGCCGATCTCTACTCCGTCAGAGCCTTGGGCGGCGGCCTCCATGCCCTGACCAGCGGCTCCGCCGACGATCGTCAGGCCGACTTCTCGCCGGACGGCAAAGCGATCGTCTTCGTCCGCGACAGCGGCGACCCGGCCAACACCAGGGAGGACCTCTACTCGATCCTGCCGAGCGGGGCGCATCTTGCCCGCCTGACCCGGACCGAAGGCGTCGACGAGTTCAAGCCACGCTACTTCGCCGGTGGCATCCTCTTCAGTCGCGGCGAGAGCAGCGAAGGGCCGGCGGCATACGCCGACGTCTACACGATGCGCCGCAACGGCACGAAGGTGAAGCCGCTCGTCGCCGGCGTCGGCTCGGCCTACGTCGAAGACGTCTCGCCCGATGGCCACACCCTGCTCTTCCGCCGCGACCAGGGCCTCTGGTCGAAGCGGATCGGCCCCGGCAAGGCGCGCAAGCTCTGTCAGCTGCCCGACGGCTCGCAGACGAACGGCGTCTTCTCCTCCGACGGGCGCAAGGTAGCCGCCTTCGTGGCGGCCGAAGACCAGCAGTCGCTGGTCGCGATCGACGTCGCCGACCGCCGCCAGAACGAGCTCGCGGAAGGCTTCGAAGCCTCCGAAAAAGACGGCACCGCGATCGGTCCGGTGATCGCATGGCAGCCGGTGGCCCATAGGGGCAGCTGATCGCGAGCCGACTGGACGTGCCGGTGATCAGCGGCCCATATGGGTACTCGATCACCGGCACGTCCGCCATCGGCGGCGGTATAACCGCTGGGTGGCAGAACCGTCCATCGGGTCGACTCTCGCCGGCTATCGCCTCGATGCGCTGATCGCACGGGGTGGCATGGGGATCGTCTACCGGGCGACACACCTGGCGCTCGACCGCCCCGTGGCGCTGAAGGTGATCGCGCGACAGTTCGCCGGCGACGAGGGCTTTCGCGACCGTTTCTTGCGCGAGTCGCGCCTGGCTGCCCGGCTCGACCACCCGGCCGTCGTGCCCGTCTACGACGCGCGCGAGGAGGAGGGCGAGCTGATCGTCGCCATGCGGCTTGTCGAGGGCGGCGACCTGAAGAAGCGGATCGAGGCCGAGGGGCCGCTGCCGCCGGCGGAGGCGATCGAGCTGCTCGGCCAGGTCGGCGCCGCTCTCGATGCGGCCCATGGCGCTGGAATCGTCCACCGCGACGTCAAGCCGCACAACATCCTGCTCGAGGGCGAGCGCGCCTATCTGACCGACTTCGGTCTCGCCAAGGCGCTCGGCGACAGCGGCGTCCTCAGCGGCGCCTCGATCGTCGGCACGGTGGAATACATGTCGCCCGAGCAGTGGCGCGGCGAGCAGGTCGGCCCGGCCGCCGACGTCTACTCGCTCGGCTGTGTCCTCTACGAGTGCGTGACGGGCGTCGTCCCCTACGCGCGCCAGGCGGGGGACACCGAGCCGGAGATGCCGCAGGGCCTGGACACGGTGATCGGGCGCGCGGTGTCCAAGGACCCGTTCCAGCGCTATGCCACGGCCGGCGAGCTGATCGATGCGGCCCGCGAGCGCCAGGGCGCGACCCCGGCAGCGACCCAGGTCCTCTCCGATCCAGCCGACCGCCCGACCCTTGCACGTGCCGGTGGAAAGAGGTCCATATGGGCGCCGCAGCACCGGCACGTCGGCTGGCGTGGCCGCATCGCTGACGCGCCGCGGCAATGGCTGGGGGCATTGGTTGCCGTTCTCGCCGGGGCCGTCGCGTTGGGATTTCTGCTCCTGGGAGGCGATGGTCCGTCGGTCTCGCAGCCGATCAGGGTCGGCGATCCACCGCTGCGTCTGGCCGTCGGCCCGGAAACCGTCTGGGTGACGAGCGCACCGGACGGCACCCTCTCCGGGATCGATCCCGAGACCGGGCAGGTGCGCTTACGGATGCGCATCGGTCGGGGCGCCTCCGGCGTGGCGATCGGCGCCGGCTCGGTCTGGGTCTCGAACCCTCGCATCGGCAGCGTCTTGCGCATCGATCCGATCGCGCGCCGGACCGTGCGGATACCCGTCGGCGGCCACCCTGGCGCGATCGTCTTCGGCGGCGCCCGGCTCTGGGTTGCCGACGAGGACGGCGCCGGGGTGACGGCGATCAACGCGAAGGGGGGCCGGGTCGTCAAGCGCGGCATCGCGCCCCACGCGACGCCGCTGCGGCTTGCCTTCGGCGCCGGCGCCGTTTGGGTGAGCAGCGCGAGCACCGCGTCGGTTCGGCGCATCGACCGGGCCACGGCCAAGGCGGATGCGCCAATCCTCGTCGGTCGCGGGCCCGCCGGCATTACGGTCGGCGGCGGACTCGTCTGGATCGCGAACAGCCGCTCCGAAACGGTGACCAGGGTCGACCCGTCGATCCGGGCGATCTTCGGCGACCCGATATCCGTCGGCGCCCGTCCCGGCGGGATCGATGCCGGCACCGACACCGTCTGGGTCGCCAACTCTGGTGAGGACAGCGTCAGCAGGATCGATATCGAAAGCGGTGAGACGGTCGGCGACCCGATATCCGTCGGACCCCGGCCAGGCGCCGTCGCGGTCGGCGGCGAAGCCGTCTGGGTCGCCAACAACGGCGACGGCACGGTCACGCGAATTCACCCCTGACGGGCCTATCGCGGTAGGGGTGAAACGTCTTGTACTTTTTCTGGGGGGACGAAAGGCGGACAGCCTGACAACTGTCTTCAGAAAAAGTTAAGTGAAACCCCTACCGCGATAGGCCCCCCGAGCGACGCTCAAATCGATAGGGTCGAGCCCAGTGACGCAGGACATCGACCAGCTCTGCATCAACACGATCCGCACGCTGTCGATCGACGCGATCCAGAAGGCGAACTCGGGCCATCCCGGGACGCCGATGGCGATGGCGCCCGTCGCCTACACGCTCTGGCAGCGCTTCCTCCGCTTCGATCCGGCCGATCCGATCTGGCCGGGCCGCGACCGCTTCGTCCTCTCGGCCGGGCACGCTTCGATGCTGCTCTACGCGCTGCTTCACCTGGCTGAGGTGCAGGCGGTCGAACCCGACTACGAGGTCGTCGGCCGACCGGCCGTCTCGCTCGAGGACATCGAAACCTTCCGCCAGCTCGACTCGCACGCCCCCGGCCACCCCGAGTACCGCTGGACCTCGGGCGTCGAGACGACCACCGGCCCGCTCGGGCAGGGGATCGCAACCAGCGTCGGCATGGCGATCGCCTCCAAGTGGCAGGGCGCCCGCTATGGCGCCGAGCTCTTCGACTTCGACGTCTACGCGATCGCCGGCGACGGCTGCTTCATGGAGGGCGTCTCCAACGAAGCGGCCTCGATCGCCGGCCACCTGAAGCTCGACAACCTCTGCTGGATCTACGACAACAACCACATCACGATCGACGGCAAGACCCGGATCGCCTACGACGATGACGTCGCCGCCCGCTTCATGGGCTACGGCTGGAACGTCACCAGGGTCGGCGACGCCAACGACATCGAGCTGCTCAGCCGCGCTTTCGAGGAGTTCAAGGGCGAGCAGGGACGGCCGACGCTGATCATCGTCGACTCCCACATCGGCTGGGGCTCGCCGCACAAGCAGGACACCGCCGCTGCCCACGGCGAACCGCTCGGCGAGGAGGAGGTGCGCGAGACCAAGCGTGCCTACGGCTGGCCCGAGGACGCGCAGTTCCTCGTCCCCTAAGGGGTCAAGGAGCACTTCGCCGCCGGCGTCGGCGCGCGCGGCGCCGAGGCCCGCGCCGAGTGGGAGGCGAAGCTCGCCGCCTACGCGGGCGACAACCCCGACCGCGCCGCCGAGATCGAGGCGACCCAGAAGCGCTCCCTGCCGGATGGCTGGGACGCCGACATTCCCAGCTTCGAGCCCGACGAGAAGGGGCTCGCCACGCGCAAGGCTTCGAACAAGGTCGAGAACGCGATCG
Source organism: Solirubrobacterales bacterium (assembly GCA_036376775.1). Taxonomy (GTDB): domain Bacteria; phylum Actinomycetota; class Thermoleophilia; order Solirubrobacterales; family 70-9; genus VRUE01. The sequence continues at coordinate 5,076 of DASUZP010000169.1, forward strand.
CCGCGCGGGTCCCCTGGCTGCTCGCCGGCTCCGCCGACCTGACCGACTCGACCTCGGTCCGGCTCGACTTCGACGGCGCGGTCGACTTCGAGCCCGGCGCCTACGAGGGTCGCCAGTTGCACTTCGGCATCCGCGAGCACGAGTCGGCGGCGATCTGCAACGGCCTCTCGCTCTCCAAGCTGCGACCGCTCTGGTCTACCTACCTCACCTTCTCCGACTACGCCCGCCCGGCGATCCGCCTCTCGGCGCTGATGGAGCTGCCGGTGATCCACGTCTTCACCCACGACTCGATCGGGCTGGGCGAGGACGGGCCGACCCACCAGCCGGTCGAGCAGCTCGCCTCGCTGCGGGCGATCCCCGGCCTCGACGTGATCCGCCCCGCCGACGCCAACGAGGTCGCCGAGGCCTGGCGGGTGGCGATCGACCGCAGCCACCAGCCGGTCGCCCTCGTCCTCACCCGCCAGAACGTGCCGATCTTCGACCGGGCCAAGTACGCATCCGCCGAGGGGCTGCGGCGCGGTGGCTACGTGCTCGCCGATGGCGGGGGCGGCGATCCCGAGCTGATCCTGATCGCCACCGGCAGCGAGGTGGCCCTGGCGCTCGCCGCGCACGAGGAGCTCAGCGGCGAAGGGGTCCGCTCGCGCGTCGTCAGCCTGCCTTGCTGGGAGCTTTTCGACCGCCAAGAGGACGGGTATCGGGAAGAAGTACTGCCGCCGAGCGTGACCGCGCGCGTCTCGATCGAGGAGGCATCGACCCTCGGCTGGGACCGCTACGTGGGAGCCGCCGGCGTCAAGATAGGGATGCACACGTTCGGTACCTCAGCCCCGCTGAAGGACGTCCAAGACAAGTTCGGCTTCACCCCCGACCGGGTGGCCGAAGCCGCAAAGGAGCTGCTCTCATGAAGGCGACCGCGAAATTGCACGAGTTGGGCCAGAGCCTCTGGCTCGACAACATCACCCGCACCATGTTGGGGGACGGCACGCTCGCCGGCTATATCGAGGAGCTGTCGGTCACCGGGCTGACCTCCAACCCGACGATCTTCGACAAGGCGATCTCGGGCGGCGACGCCTATGACGAGCAGATCGCCGAGCTCAGCGACAGCACCATCCCCGACGAGGGGGTCGGCGCCACCCCCACCGAGCGGATCTTCTTCGAGCTGGCGCTTGCCGACCTGCGCGACGCCACCGACCTCTTTGCCGCGGCCCACGAGCGCACCGCCGGCGTCGACGGCTTCTGCTCGCTCGAGGTCTCGCCGCTGATTGCCGACGACACCGCGGCGACGATCGAGGAGGCAGCGGAGCTTCACGCCAAAGCCGAGCGCGACAACCTCTTCATCAAGATTCCCGGCACCGATGCGGGTCTGCCCGCGATCGAGGAGTCGATCTTCGCCGGCATCCCGATCAACGTCACCCTGCTCTTCGACAGCGAGCAGTACTTGGCTGCCGCCGATGCCTACATGCGCGGGATCGAACGGCGGATCGAGGCCGGACTCAGCGCCGACGTCGCTTCGGTCGCCTCGATCTTCATGAGCCGCTGGGACGTCGCCGTTGCCGGCGAAGTCCCGGATGAGCTCCACAACCGGCTCGGCCTGGCGATCGGCTTCCGCGCCTACGGCGCTTACCGCGAGCTGCTCGACTCCCCCCGCATGCAGCGGTTGATGAATGAGGGCGCGCGGCCGCAGCGCCTGCTCTGGGCGAGCACCGGCACCAAGGACCCGGAAGCATCCGACACGCTCTACATCGAGGGCTTTGCCTCCCCGTTCACGGTCAACACGATGCCCGAGCCGACGTTGAAGGCCTTTGCCGACCACGGCGAGGTGGGAGATCCGGTGCCGGCCGACGGCGGTGATGCCGAGGACGTGCTGGCGCAGTTCGGGCGCGCCGGTGTCGACGTCGATGCGCTCGCTGCCCGCCTGCAGGAGGAGGGAAAGATCGCCTTCGCCAAGTCGTGGGACGAGATGCTGAGGACGATCGAGTCCCAGGCCGGAGCGCGGGCGTGAGCGACGGCGCCGGGGTGAGTGAGGCCGGTCCTTCGCTGCGTTGGGGCGAGGCCTGGCCGGCGCTGGAGCGCCACCAGGCGCAGATCGCGGATACCCATTTGCGCGACCTCTTCGCCGCCGACCCCGACCGCGGTGAGCGGCTGATTGCCAACGGCGCCGGCCTCCACCTCGACTTCTCCAAGAACCGGGTTGCCGACGAGACGCTGATCCTGCTCGGCCAGCTGGCCCGCGAGCGCGGTGTCGAGGCGCGCCGCGAAGCGATGTTCGCCGGCGAGCACATCAACGTCTCCGAGAACCGCGCCGTGCTGCACGTGGCGCTGCGGATGCCGCGCGAGCGCTCGCTGATCGTCGACGGCGTCGACGTGGTCAAAGAGGTGCATGAGACCCTCGACCGCATGGGCGACTTTGCCGAGCGGGTGCGCTCGGGCGCCTGGACCGGCCACACCGGCAAGCTGATCCGCAACGTCGTCAACGTCGGCATCGGCGGCTCCGACCTCGGCCCGGTGATGGCTTACGAGGCGCTGCGTCACTTCAGCCACCGCGACCTCACCTTCCGCTTCGTCTCCAACGTCGACGGCACCGACTTCGCCGAGTGCACCCGCGACCTCGACCCGGCCGAGACGCTCTTCGTCATCTCCTCAAAGACCTTCACCACGCTGGAGACGATGACCAACGCCCGCACCGCCCGCGAATGGCTGCTGGCCGGACTGCGCGGCGAAGAGGAGGCGGTCGCCAAGCACTTCGTCGCGGTCTCGACCAACGCCGACGAGGTGACCAAGTTCGGCATCGACCCCGAGAACATGTTCGGCTTCTGGGACTGGGTCGGCGGTCGCTACTCGATGGACTCGGCGATCGGCCTTTCGACCATGCTGGCGATCGGTCCCGCCCAGTTCGCCGAGATGCTCTCCGGCTTCCACGCGATGGACGAGCACTTCCGCGAGATGCCCCCGGCCGGCAACCTGCCGATGCTGATGGGCCTGCTCTCGGTCTGGTACGGCGGCTTCTTCGGCGCCCAGACCTGCGGCGTCTTTCCCTACGACCAGTACCTGCACCGCTTCCCGGCCTACCTGCAGCAGCTGACGATGGAGTCCAACGGCAAGCACGTCACGCTCGAGGGCGCCCGCGTCGATTACGACACCGGGGCGATCTTCTGGGGCGAGCCCGGGACCAACGGCCAGCACTCCTTCTACCAGCTGATCCACCAGGGGACGCGGCTGATCCCCTGCGACTTCATCGGCTTCATGCACTCCAACAACCCGCTCGGCGACCATCACGATCTGCTGATGTCGAACGTCTTCGCCCAGAGCGAGGCGCTGGCCTTCGGCAAAACGCCGGAGCAGGTGCGGGCGGAGGGGACGCCGGAGGAGATCGTGCCGCACCGGGTGATGGAGGGCAACCGCCCCTCCAACACGATCCTCGCCGAGCGGCTCGACCCGTTCACGCTCGGCACCCTCGTCGCCCTCTACGAGCACAGCGTCTTCACCCAGGGGGCGATCTGGGGGATCGACTCCTTCGACCAGTGGGGGGTCGAGCTGGGCAAGGCTCTCGCCGTCGCGATCATTCCTGAGCTGCAGGCCGCCGAGGAGCCGGAGCTGAAACACGACAGCTCGACCAACGCGCTGATCCGCCGCTACCGCCAGGCGAGGCGCGCGGAGTAGGGGTGCCGCCGCTCGACGCCCTCCCGCTCGCGGCGTCGGAGTCCAACCTGCTCGCCGCGCGCGAGCTGATGGCGTTCACGCTCGCCTTTCACATCGTCCTCTCCTGTCTCGGCGTCGCCCTGCCGGCGATGATCCTCACCGCCAACTGGCTGGGGCTGAAGCGCGACGATCCCGACGCGATGCGGCTGGCGCGGCGCTGGTCGAAGGCGATGGGGGTCACCTTCGCCGTCGGCGCCGTCACCGGCACTGTGCTCAGCTTCGAGTTCGGCCTGCTCTGGCCGAACTTCATGGCCCGTTTCGGCGACGCCTTCGGCATCGCCTTTGCGGTCGAGGGGCTCTTCTTCTTCACCGAGGCGATCTTCCTCGCGATCTACATCTACGGCTGGAAGCGGCTCAGCGGTTGGGCGCACTTCTGGTCGGGCGTGCCGATGGTGATCACCGGCATCGGCGGCGCCTTCTCCGTCGTCACCGCCAACTCCTGGATGAACCAGCCGCAGGGCTTCACTCTCGACGCCGCCGGCAAGGTGGTCGAAACCGAGCCCTTCAAGGTGCTCTTCAATCCCGCCTGGAGCTACGAGGTCCCGCACATGATCCTCGCCGCCTACATGGTCACCGGCTTCCTCGTCGCTTCGATCTACGCGGTCGGGATGCTGCGCGGCCGGCGCGACCGCCTGCACCGGCTGGGGTTGTTGATCCCGCTGACCATCGCCTGCATCGTCACCCCGATCCAGCTCTTCGTCGGCGACACCGCGGCGCGCGAAGTCGCCGACCACCAGCCGGCCAAGTTCGCCGGCATGGAGTGCATCCAGGAAACGGGCGATGATCAGACCGAGTACATCGGCGGCATCTGCACGAGCGACGGCGTGAAGGCTTCGATCCCGATCCCCGACCTCGACTCCTATCTGGTCGGCTTCAGCGCCGACACCGAGGTCACCGGCCTAAACGACATCCCCGCCGACGAACGTCCACCCGCCAACACGCTGCTCCACCTCGCCTTCGACGCGATGGTCGGGATCGGCACGGCGCTGCTGGCGCTCGGCGCCTGGCTCGGCTTTGTCTGGTGGAGGCGGCGCGACATCCCGCGCACGCCCTGGTTCCTGCGCGCCGTCGCCGTCTCCGGCGTGGGCGCGATCCTCGCCCTCTGGTTCGGCTGGATCGTCACCGAGGTCGGCCGCCAACCGTGGATCGTCCAGGGCTACATGCGTACCTCCGAAGCGGTGACCGAGGCGGACGGACTCTGGTTCGCTTTCGGCGGCGTGCTGATCCTCTACACCGGGCTCGGCACGGGCGCGATCCTCGTCCTGCGGGCGATGTCGCGCCGCTGGCGCAGCGAGGAAGAGGACGAGGCCGTTGCCGAGGACGAAGTCCCCTACGGCCCGACGGAGGCCACCGCAAAATGATGCCGACGGGCCGAATCCGGTCGATATGCGTCCGCTTTCGGCCCGTCGGCGAGGGGTTGAGGGGATGAGCCGCGCCGACATTGCCGCGGCGATTCTTTGGACGGGGGCGACGCTCTATGCGCTCTTCGGCGGGGCTGACTTCGGTGCCGGGCTCTGGGACCTGGTCGCCGGCGACGCCGAGACCGGCGAGCGACCGCGGGCGCGGATCCAGCGCTCGCTGGCGCCTGTATGGGAGGCCAACCACGTCTGGTTGATCTTCATCCTCGTCGTCCTCTGGACGGCGTTCCCCGAGGCCTTCGGCGCGATCATGTCGACCCTCTACGTGCCGATCGCCCTGGCGGCGCTCGGCATCGTCCTGCGTGGCGCCGGCTTTGCCTTCCGCAAATCGATCCGCCGGCTCGAGTACCGCCGGGCGCTGGGAGCGGCCTTTGCCCTCTCCTCGGTGCTGACGCCGTTCTTCATGGGGACGGTGGTGGGGGCGATCGCCGCCGGCAACGTCCCGGCCGCCGGCAACGGCGACGCCTTCTCGAGCTGGCTGGCGCCGCTGCCGCTGCTCATCGGCGCGCTCTTCGTCATCAGCGGCGCCTACCTGGCAGCGATCTACCTCCTCGCCGACGCACACCGTGTCGACGACGAAGAGATGGAAAGCTACTTCTCCCGCCGCGCAATGGCCGCCGGTCTTCTCGCCGGCGCCGTAGCCCTCTTCGGGCTGATCGCCCTGCATTCCGAAGCCCGCTACGTCTACGACCGCCTTATCGTCGAGGGCCTGCCGCTGGTGATCGTCTCGATCCTCTGCGGCTTCGGCGTTCTCGCCATGCTCCTCGGCCGCTATCGCCGTGGCCTGCGCCCGCTCGCCGCCGGCGCGGTGATCGCCGTTATCTGGGGTTGGGGAGTCGCCCAGTTTCCGTATCTGCTGCCGACCTCGCTGCGGATCGACCAGGCAGCGGCGCCGGGGCCGACCCTCGACGCCGTCCTGGTCGTCTTCGTCATCGCCGCGATCGTCGTCCTGCCCGCCCTCGGCTTGCTCTACTGGCTGAGCCAAAGGGAGCTACTCGGTGAGTGAGTCAGCCGATATCCGCGCCATCCTTTTCGACATCGACGGGACGCTGCTCGTAACCGGCGGCGCCGGCGGCGTCGCCTGGCAGCGCGGCTTCGAGGAGCTCTATGGGGTTGACGCCGATATCGCCGAGCACACCGATGCCGGCATGACCGATCCCGAGATCGTCAAGATCGTCTTCCGCGAGGTGATCGGTCGCGAGGGGACGGAAGAAGAGCGCGCCAAGGCGATCGGCTGCTACCTCAAGCACCTGCCCGGTGCGGTTGCCGAGTCCGACGGCTACCGGGTGATGCCGGGGATCGAGGAGCTGCTCGACCGCTTGATCGAGGCCGGCGTCCTACTCGGCCTGGTCACCGGCAACATCGAGGCCGCCGCCCACATCAAGCTCGCCCGCGGCCACCTCAACCGCTTCTTCAGCTTCGGTGGCTACGGCTCGGACTCCGCCGACCGCACCGAGGTGACCAAGGCAGCCCTGAGCCGCGGCAAGCTCGTCTCCGGCGACACGCTCCAGAACAGCTCGTGCATCTCAGTGGGCGATACGCCGCGGGACGTCACCGCGGGTCACGGCGCCGGGATCAAAGTGGTCGGCGTAGCGACGGGCTCTTACAGCGTGGAGGAACTCGAACAAGCTAAAGCCGACTGGGCGATCGCCGACGTCACCGATGGCTTTCCCGCGGGATAAGGAGTCGGGGGCCGCCTCCTCGGAGCCTCGCGAAGCGGGCACCGCAGAGTGATTCTTGCCGCGAAGCGGCCCAAGATTCCACCGCCGAAGGCGGTGGTGGGCT
>DASUZP010000170.1:0-20473 GCA_036376775.1 Solirubrobacterales bacterium
GTAGAGGCCGTTCCAGTCGCCGGCGGTGGGGCCGGTGGCGTTGCCGTCGCCGTTGGTGTCGCCGCCGACGGTGTCGTCGCGCCAGGAGGTGAAGGTGACCGGGCTGGGGCCGGTGCCGTTGGCTTCAAGGGTGCCTTGGACACCGATGCTTCGCCCCTGCTGAAGCTTGACGATCGCGCTGTCTTCAACCTTGAGCGTCACCCCTTCATCGACGAAGACATCGCACGTAACTACATAGTGTTTGGCGAACCTCGGCCCGATTATCTGGTCGTGGGATATCTCCCCACATAGGGAGAGCTCTGGGCTCACCGAGTCCCATGAGTAGGCGGCGCCAACTGGATCGATATTGCCCGCAGAGTCAACGGCTTTGACGACAAGCGCGTGCGGTCCTGGATCTGGGTTGCTGATCTCGTAAGGAGTCGGACACGGGTTCGCGCTTCCTCCATCCAAACTGCAGACGAACGTCGCGCCTGAGTCTCCGCTCGAGAATTCGAAGCTGACCGGCCCCATCTCAACAGTCCCTTCGGGGCCATCCCCTTTCGTCGTCTGCGGCGGCGCAGTATCGACCGTCCAGCTCGCCTGAGCCGGGGTCGGGTCGCTGTTGCCGGCGAGGTCCTTGGCCCGAACTTCGACGCTGTGAGGCCCGTCCGGGAGTGAGGTGTAGGTCTTGGGGGTCGTGCAGGACTGCCAGCCAGCGGCGTCAAGGTTGCATTCGAAGGTGCCGCCCGACTCGCTAGACGAGAAGGAGAGGCCAGCCTGCGAATTGTTCGTGGGGCTCGAAGGGCTGCTTGCGATCGTCGTCTGCGGCGCCGCGGTGTCGACCGTCCAGCTCGCTAGGGCCGGGGTGGGGTCGCTGTTGCCAGCGAGGTCTTTGGCCCGGACTTCGACGCTGTGAGGCCCGTCCGCGAGTGAGGTGTAGGTCTTGGGGGTCGTGCAGGACTGCCAGCCAGCGGCGTCAAGGTTGCATTCGAAACTGATGTCCAGCTCACTAGACGAGAAGGACAAGGCGGCCTGCGAGTTGTTCGTAGGGCTTGAGGGGCTGCTCCCGATCGTCGTCTGCGGCGCTGCGGTGTCGACCGTCCAGCTCGCCTGAGCCGGGGTCGGGTCGCTGTTGCCGGCGAGGTCCTTGGCCCGAACCTCGACGCTGTGAGGCCCGTCCGCGAGTGAGGTGTAGGTCTTGGGGGTCGTGCAGGACTGCCAGCCAGCGGCGTCAAGGTTGCATTCGAAGGTGCCGCCCGACTCGCTAGACGCGAAGGAGAGGCCAGCCTGCGAGTTGTTCGTGGGGCTCGAAGGGCTGCTTGCGATCGTCGTCTGCGGCGCTGCGGTGTCGACCGTCCAGCTCGCTAGGGCCGGGGTGGGGTCGATCAGTTCGCCCGCAACCGCCCTCACTCCAAATTCATAGGGGCCGTCCGCAAGCGAGTCGAACTGAACGGGACTAGTGCAAGTGGACCAAGCGGAACCGACAAAACTGCATTGGAAGCTGGCCCCGGGAGGGCTGGAGTGAAATGAAAAACTGATGTCCGTTTGCCGAACCGGACCTGAGGATCCGCTGTCAATCACGGTGTCAGGGGGCGTCGGAGCAGGTGGAGTTGGGGGTGCTTGAGACTGCGGCGTTGAACCGGCCGCCGGAGGCATCGGAGGAGAACTGGGGGACTTAGGAATCGCCCCTTCCTTTGCCTTCGCCTTGGCGATGCAACGCTGCCTAGCCTTGCGTTGCTTCTTGCTCTTTCCAGAAAACTTCTGCTGACATTTCTTGACCTCAGTTTTCACGCTTGAGGCTGAGGACGCAAACGGAGTCGCCCCAAACGTTGCGGCAACACCGATTACTGCCACCGCGAAAAGAGCTGCAATCACTGCGACAAGAGACCGGGTGACCGGGCGCACACTCTGGCGCTCAGAGAATGAGCGACTGCCTCTCTTGCACCCCTTGCCCTGCTCCACGGCGCGGAACCCTAGCGACAAATAGAGAGGTACTAGTTACACAATCAAAGTAATTCTTCGTTTACTTGACACACTCGCCGACATCAGAACCAGCGCAGAGGCCGAACGGCGCGTTGGTCATGAAAGCACCGTCATGCAGGCTGCCAAAGCTCGATCCGATTCCCCTCCGGATCGGTGACCCAGCCGAATCGGCCGACGCCCTCCATGTCCTGGGTCTCTTCAGACACGTCCGCCCCTTTGGCCCGAAGCTGCGCGAGCATCGCGTCGAGGTCGCCGACCCGGAAGTTGACCATCGTCTGCTGGGCAGGGGACCCGAAGTAGTCGGTCTCGGACTCGAACGGCGCGAACACGGTCGGTCCGGCTTCCTGGCTCCACAAACCGTTCTCATCGGCGTCCAGGCCCAGGCAGTCGCGGTACCACGCCCCCAGGGCCACCGGGTCCGCGGCCCGCATGAAGTAGCCGCCGATTCCAAGCACACGCTCCATGCCGCCATCCTGCCAGGCAGAGCGGCGCGTGACATCAGATCGGCGACCCCGGCCAGGGGTAGGATCGCGGCGTGCCGTTCACGCTCAGGAACCTCAAGGAGGACCTGGAGGACGTCGGGTCCAACTTCGACGGCGCGCCGGACCTGGAGTTCCGCCTGGCGACCAAGTCGCTCGAGCTCGAGAACTCAGGCCTGGGCTACCAACGCATCCCGCCCGGCTATCGCTTTCCGTACGGCCACACGCACAAGACCCAGGAGGAGGTGTACGTGGTCCTGCGCGGCAGCGGGCGGATGAAGCTGGACGACGAGATCGTCGAGCTCGAGGAATGGGACACGGTGCGCGTCTCCCCCGGTACCTGGCGAGGCTACGAGGCTGGGCCGGAGGGCCTCGAGATCCTCGTCATCGGCGCCCCCAATCTCGGCGAGGATCCGCGCGAGGACGTCGAAGGCCAGCGCGACTGGTGGTCTGACTAGCGCCAGGTAGTTTGGGCGCATGAACGACCCGCCCGAGCACGTCGCCCGCAACCGCTCCTACTGGAACGGGCTCGCGTCCGAGTACGAGGCCGACGGGCGGCGCAACTGGGGGCAGGAGGAACCGACCTGGGGCATCTGGAACGTCCCCGAGAGTCAGCTCGGCGTGCTCCCCGAGGCGGCCGACGGCCTCGACTCGATCGAGCTCGGCTGCGGCACCGGCTACGTCTCCGCCTGGCTCGCCCGCCGCGGCGCCCGCGCCATCGGCATCGACAACAGCGAAGAGCAACTGGCGACGGCCAAGGCTCTGCAGGCCGAGTTCGGGATCGAGTTCCCGCTGCTGCACGGCAACGCCGAGCAGGTGCCCCTGCCCAGCGCCAGCTTCGACCTGGCGATCTCCGAGTACGGCGCCAGCATCTGGTGCGACCCCTACAAGTGGATCCCCGAGGCCGCGCGGCTGCTGCGGCCCGGTGGCCAGCTCGTCTTCCTCGTCAACTCCGTCTTCATGATGCTCTGCATGCCCGAGGACGAGAACCTGGCTGCCGACGAGCGCCTGCTGCGCCCCTACTTCGGCATGCACCGCTTCGAGTGGCCCGAGTCCGACTCGGTCGAATTCCACCTTCCCCACGGCGAGCTGATCGCGTTGCTCCGCGCGAACGGCCTCCAGGTCGAGGAGCTGACCGAGGTCCGCCCGCCCGACGGCTCAACCACTCGCTACCCGTTCGCCACCCTCGAGTGGTCGCAGCGCTGGCCCTGCGAGGAGATCTGGAAGGCGCGGAAGCTCCCCTAGCTACGAGTTCATCCCCGCTGGCTCCGCATCGCATCGCGGACAACCTCGTAGGAAGGCTTCGGCGAGCCGTCCTCGCGCAGCAGGCCGAACTGGAGCTCGCGTTCCCCGGTGTCCGTCCCGCGGTCGATCAGCTGGAAGATCGAGAGCATCTCCACCTTCCAGTCGGGGTAGGAAGTGACGGCGTCGATCATCGCGGCGAGATCGGCTGCCTGGTCCTCCTCGCTGACGCACTCTTCCCCGCAGTCCGCAGTCGACTGCCCGTACTCGGTGATCTGGATCGGTATGGACTCTCCACCGTGTGAGTCGATCGTCTCTCGCAGCGTCTCGATCCTTTCGAATGAGCCGGCAGGGCCGGGCTCGTATGGAGGATGCCCGTACCAGTACGGGTGCAGGGCGAAGGCGTCGACCAACGAGTTCAGGTCAGGACTGTGTTCGTAGAGGCCGTCGACCCAGGAGGTGTCATCGCCGTAGACCTGGGCTGGGACCACGACCTCGACGGGAAGCTCGAGGTCGTCGATCGCCTCCAGTGCCGGCCGGATCGCATCGGCGTATTCGGCCGGGGAAATTCCCTCGACGTAGGGCTCGTTGCCGAGCTCGACCGTGGTGATCGCGTAGCGCGAGGCGTCCAACTCGGGGTGCTCCGCCCAGAAGGTGCCGTTCGGGCCGTAGTAGCGGATGAACTCGACTACCCAGTCGCGATACTCGACCGGGTCGCCGAGTTCGTTACCGCCGAGCAAGGCGTGGAGGCGGGTGTCGATTTCGACCGCGGCGAGCACTGTTTCTTCGCCCTCCTCGAGGGGCGTCCCCGGTTCCCACTCGAAACGCGTCACCGCTGCACCGAGCTCCGCTCGAGCCTCGATTTCACTCGCGCTCCAGTGGCTGTAGCCGCCATCGATGCCGATCGTCGGCCGGGCGTCCTGCTCGTCGCCTGACATCACGGCCGCGGAGATCCCCACGACCAGTGCGACCAGGCCCACGGCCGCGATGAGGAGAAGTCCATACAGCCGAGGTCTCGAAATCCTCATCGAGAACAAGCTAGCGACCGGGGTGCGACGCCAATTACCCCGAGGTAATCGACCTGCGTACTTGCGCGCAATAAGGTCGCCCGCATGACGCCGGTTCGATCTCAGTCCGAAGTCGGGTCGCTCCTGCGCGAGTGGCGCGAGCGCCGGCGTGTGACTCAGCTCGAGCTCGCACTGGATGCCGGGGTCTCGGCCCGCCATCTGAGCTTCGTGGAGACCGGCCGCTCACAGCCCGGCCGCGACCTGCTGCTGCGGGTCATGGAGCAACTCAAGGTTCCATTTCGCGAGCAGAACCGGCTCCTGCTTACGGCAGGTCACGCCCCCGCCTATCCGGAACGATCGTTTGACGACCCGGATCTGGCGCCGGTGCGCGATGCGCTGGACCTGATTCTGTCCGGCCACGAGCCCTACCCGGCGGTTGCGGTCGATCGCGCCTGGAACATGGTCGCTGCCAACTCCGCCATGCTCGCCCTGACCGAGGGGGTCGAGATCGATCCCGACCTGCTCGAGCCTCCGATCAACGTGATCCGCATCGGCCTCCACCCCCGCGGCCTGGGCCCGCTGTTTGTCAATCTGGGCGCCTGGCACGCCCATTGGCTCAACCGACTCGAACGCCAGTTGACGGCAACCGGCGACGCGCAGCTTGTGGCCCTGATCGACGAGGTTGCCGGGTTCCCCGTACCCGAGCATGAAGCCGCGCCCGAGGCCGCCGGCGCCGAGATGCTCGGCCCGGTCAGGATGCGCACGCCCGACGGCGGCGAGCTCGCGTTCTTCGGCATGTTCGCGAGCTTCGACACCCCGTTTGAGGTGACGACCTCAGAGCTGGCGATCGAGCTGCTCTTCCCGGCCGACCGCGCGACCGCCGAGACGCTGCATGGGCGTGGGAAGGGTCCATCGTGAAGCCCAAACTCGGGCGGCTGATCACCGCTGCAGGGGGCGTGCTGCTGATCGCCTCGCTGTTTCTTCCCTGGGCGGGAGCCGGGGGGACGAGCCGAACCGGGTTCGAGCTCCTGACCGTGGGCGACGTCCTCCTGCTGATCGTCGGACTGGTCGCAATCGCGGCCGCGATCACGTGGGGGCGCTACGGGCTCTTTCGCCCCGATCTCTCCCTGAACGGAGCGGCCGATCTACTCGGCCTGGTGGCGACGATCCTCCTCGCCTGGCTGCTCCTCTTCGACTTCCCATCCGGCGCCAGTCGGGAGGTAGGCGCCTTCCTCGCGTTGGTCGCGGCGGCCGCAATCGCCGGCGGGGTCGGGGACTACAGCACGCTGCACGGCGCACCCCTCTTTCCGCGCATCGACACGGGCAAGCGGCGACCCTCCCCGTAGGCGCCCTCCCTCAGGGGCTGTCCTGGCCGGAGGGTGCGCCCGGGGTGGTTGCATTGATCCCACGCTCGGCGGCTTCCTCTTCGATCACGCGGTTCATTTCTTCGAGGCTCCCGCCGGGGGGCGCCTCGACTGACTCGCACGGTTCGACCGGTCCCTCGGCGATTCCAAAGTTGGCTTCATAGCCACCTTCGGGATCCACCGTATAAGGGCCCGTCGGTCCGTTGACGATGACGCTGAGGTCGGGGCTGGGGCCCGGCGCTCCGGAGATGACGACGCTCTGATCGGGACCGAGTCCCGTCGGATCAAGGGTGACGTTCCCGGTCGAACTGACGAATTCGTCGCCGGAGATATCGCCGCGCTGGTACTCCTCGAAGATCTCGCGGTACTGCTCGGCGGTCATGACCCCGATCGTCATCGCCGGCCCCGGGCCGGCCATGGTCATACCGCCGATGCTGCCGCCCATCGCGGTTTTCGCAGTCGACGGCGTGTAGCGCGGTTCGCGACAGGTCATGCCGGCCGGCAGCCAGGTGACCTGGGAGCGGATTCCGGCTTCCGCCAGTGCGGCTTCCAGGCCAGGTGCATCTTCGGGGCTGTAGACCCTGATCGTCACCCCGCCGCCGTCCTGCACTTCGACTGCGAACGCCCTCGAGCTGCTGCCGCTGCCGGCGTTGACGGCGAGCGCCGTGGCGACTGCGGCGAGAGCGACGCCGCCGCCGAGGGCGAGGCGGGGGCCCCGCCGGCGCCAAGCCGGTGCCGCGGTCGAGGCTTCCTCTGCCTCGCGGCGTGCCGCGGCGGCACCGCGCTCGGCCACCTCGGCCTTGAGGCGGGTGAGCAACCGCTCCTCGAAGTTATCGTCTGGTTTGCGCTGCTGAGTCATTGCTGCTCCTTGATGAGGATTGGTCGGGTCGCCGTGGTCTCGAGCTCGGTGCGGAGCTTTCGGCGGGCGCGATGGAGTCGCACGCGGGCGGTCGCGGGGTGCATGCCGGCGGCCGCGGCGGCTTCCTTGAGGCTGAGCTCGTCGATCGCGACCAGCTCCAGGATGGTTCGCTCGCGCCTGGGCAGTCGATCCATCGCCCGGTAGAGCTGGCGAGAGCGTGCCGCGGCGTCGATCCGCTCGTCCAGCCGCGCCGCGTCGTCCTCGTCGAGCAGTGCGCCGCCGCGCAGCCGCTCCTCCCCCACCCTCTGGCGATCGCGCTGGCGGCCGTCGTTGGCGACGACGGCTCGGGCGATCCCGAAAAGCCAGGGCCTCGGCGCGCCGCGCCGAGGCCGGTAGCCATGGGCCGAGTCCACAGCGGCGAGGAAGATCTCCGTGGTCAGGTCGGCCGCGCGCTCGCGGTCGCCGACCCGGCGGACCACGAAGCGCTGCACCGCCTCGACGTGCTCGCGATAGAAGATCTCGAAGATGTCGGGGTCGACGCCGATCAGGCGCAACTGCTCCGCGCCGACGCCGCGCTCGCGGGCGGCGACGACGCTGAGTCTACGGCTGAGGGCACTGGGCGGACTCGGCAAAGCCGGCTGAGACTCCATACCTCTTATTGGTCGCGGCACCGAAAAGTGTTTACAACGATGACCTCTAGCCGCGCCGGCGGTAGTGCAGGTGCACAGTCGCGTCGAACCTGCGGGTCTCGACCAGCTCGAGGTCGATGTGCACGTCCGGCGGGAAGTAGGGCGTGCCGCCACCGACCACGATCGGGACGACGAACAGCTCGAACTCGTCGATCAGCCCGCGCCGCATGCATTCCGCCGCAAGGCCGGCACCGCCGACCGCGATCCTCCGGTCCCCGAGCGCGGCGATCTCCTCCTCGAGAGTTCCCGTGGCCAGGCGGTTGCTGCCCTCGACGCTCGTCACCGTGGTCGAGAACACGATCTTCTCGAGCGGGCGCCAGATCTCGGCGAACTCCGCCATCACGGGGTCGGAGAACTCCTCGGTGTCCCACACGAGCATCGTCTCGTAGAGGCGCCGGCCGAGCAGTTGGGCGTCGATCGCGGCGACCCGTTCGTTGTGGAACCGGTGCAGCTCCTGGCTGGGCACCGCCCAGTCGAAGCTTCCGTCGGGTCCGGCGATGTAGCCGTCGGCCGACAGGCTCATGGAATAGAAGATCATGAGGACATAGTGAACCGCGTCGAGCCGACGGCCTTCTCGGCGACCCCGCCACAGTTGACCGTGGGCGGGGCAGTTCGTTGTCTGCACCCATCCGCGTCACCGAGCCCGCCGCGCGACGGAGATGCAGGCCTTGCTGCGTCGCGCCCGCCCCCATGGAGGCAACGCCGCCGAGGGAGTGAAGCGAACGCGACCTAGCGATTGCGGCGCTGACTACACGCGCCAGGGGAATAGCTACACCGACGAAGCCGCCACGACCGAGACATCGTCGTGGCGGATTGCCCCGCGCTTCTGAGCTCGCGCCGTCACCAACGCCGGCTTGCGGCTCGCGGGCGCCACGTCGAGCACAAACTCGATCCCCAGGCTCCGGACAGCGTTGATGATCGTGTCGACCTCCGGGTTGTGCTCCGCGGACTCGAGCTTGACGACGCGCGGCTGCGAGACACCCAGCTTCTCCGCTAGGGCCCTCTGGCTCAGTTTGCGCTCAGCGCGATAACGCAGCAGCGTTGCCGCAAACTCCCGCGCAGGAGCGAGCCTCTGCCACTCCGCCCGGAAGCTCGGATCGGCAAGCTGCTCCTCAGCCAAGAGAGCATCGAAGTTCTTGGTGGAGGTCGTCATCGTCACCTCATGATAATAGATCTATTATCGGAGTCAAGCCCCGCATTTGCGGGGCTTTCGTGAAATAGGGGGGGCGTGACTCGAACCCGCGACCTTCGAGTTATGAGGCCCTCCAGGCACGGCCCACTCAGGCCTACTTTGCTCTACAGAGCCAAGTAGGTCGTCTCGGTTCGCCCGTTTTCGCTCAGAATGGCCCCATATTGGAACCACGGACACGCAGAGTCGCTCTCTATTAACGGTTAACGGACACGACCAGGCCCTTCCGGCAACCCTCAGGTCGTGTGACAGTCGTTAGCGCAGTAGTAAGCACCCGTTCGAATCGCTGTAGTGCTGCTTGGCCGCCGTGACAGCCTCCCGACAGGACGGATGCCATCCAAGATCCAAGCGATTCTCGAGATCGGGCAGACAGCCCTTTTGTGAGGCCAGGTCGTGGACCTCGTGATCGCCCGTGTTCGGCTGGGCATTCTTGTTTACGCAAAAGCTCGGCACAGCGGCGCCTCCCCAAACTCGTGAATTTTCTGACAGGGATCGCAGCGTATCTGAGTCGATCTCTGCTCAGTTCGCTCCTCCGCTCAGAACGGGATCGCCATGGACCACGGAGGATGAGGGTGGCTACCGGTTGAGTCGGCGATGTGCGACCTCGTACACGCTCGGCCTCCAAGGTTGCGCCGGGTGGCGCTCCCCACCGCGACAAGCACGAGAGCGGGCTTGGACGCCTCCTCGTCGCCGGAGAGAACAGCGCCCCACTGGCCTGCGGGTCGGGGAATGTAGAACTTCACGCAGCCGCCGAGACGAGTGCCGTCCTGGCCTTCGGCTTCGCAGCGTCGAAGCCACTCGAACGGGACGCCTTCGCGCCGCACTTCTTCTAAGGCCGATTCAATGGCCGCTCGCGCCGCCGCAGTGCAACGAGGGAGGTCCTCCGCGAGGACCTCATCGGCTACCCGGACTTCAAAGCGCGGACCCGCGCCCGCGCTCACCGGGGCCTATCCCTCGCCGTCGGTTGGCAGCGATCCGAAATGCCGGTCGAAATCCTCCCGGCTCATCGGCTTGGTCCCGGTCCGCTTGCGGATCTCCTCGATGGACGTTGCCTTGGAGGGCCACTCCGGTGCGAAGATCAGCTTGACCTCTGCCGCTTCCTCATCGGTCATCTGGTCAATCTGGGCATGAAGCTCAGCCTTGCTCATCGCCTTGATCGTAGCGTCCATCACGGCAGCACTTTCACGGCAGCAAGTCCTGGGTCCGGCAGACGAAACGCCTGCTCAACCAGTTCAGCCTCGTGCGGGTTCGGCGCGTAGTCGGCGTAGATCAAAGTCGTCGTGAAGTCGCGGTGGTGCAGGCGTGCGGGATAGACGCTGGCGAGGGGCGTGGCGTCGGTAGCTCTTGGCGACAGACGGCCCTGAGACCTCCACGCGTGCAGACGACGATCCGACCACTGGCCCCGACCCCGGCCAGACCTCAATCAACCCCGCCTCTCGCAGACGCCGCTCCCTCGCCGCCGTCACCGCCCTCGCCGTTCCCGCCCATATCACCACCGCCTCCCTCGGCACCACACCTGGCGCGCGATGAACTCCAACACCTCCAGGTCCCTCTGGCTGATCCTGTTGCTTCTCCTGGCCCCGACATCCACCCCGAGACGTAGCTGCGATCCCATCCGATACCCGCAGCCGCTTCGCCTCCCCCCGGTATGTGCCCGACGACGCAGCCGACCACGTGCACATCACATCGTGTGTGTGCGTGGTCGGCTGCGTCCAAAGGGCTCAAACCCAATCGGGAGGCGAAGCGGCTGCGGACGCCGCATCTGGGCGTTTGTCTGGAGCTACGTCTGTAGCCCAAACCGCATAGAAGACATCGGCATTCGAGGCGTTCGGGGACCAAATCAAGCCCTGGCAACCGACGCAAACGGCCCGCGAACCCCCTCAGAAATGGAACCATATTGGAACCACGAGGGCGCTTTTTGGGGGCTCCGAGCAAAAAAAGGCCCTGCTTTGCAGGGCCTTTTCCTATAGCGGGGGCGGGATTCGAACCCGCGACCTTCGGGTTATGAGCGCGACCCGCTGACTCGGCTGGGCACAGTGGCGCGCGTTCTAAGCGCTTTTCACGAGATCGAGATCGGCTGGGATCGGCTGGGATCTGTGGGGCATGTTGCCCCATTTGTTGCCCCAGATCGCCGCTTCGTAGCAGAGAGTGCTACAGTCGTGCACATGGCGCGCGCCGTTTCGATCCGGGAGCTAAGGAACTCCACCGCAGCTGTTGTCTCCGAGCTGGAAGCGGGCGAACGACTGACGCTGACGGTCAACCGTCGCCCGGTCGCCGACATCCTTCCCCACGTCGAGGATCGCGATCCCTGGGTCCCGGCCAGCGAGCTGCGCCGCATCGTGACCGAGGCACCCGCCGACGCCGGTCTGCTGGACGATCTCGCCGATGTCCGCGGCGCCGAGCTCGACGATTGAGTCGGGCGATCGCCGACACCTCGATCTTCATCGCCCAAGAGACCGGTCGCGAGCTGGGCGAGCTTCCCGAGCAGATCGCCGTCTCGGTGATCACCGCCGCCGAGCTGGAGCTGGGCGTGTTGCGCGCCACCGACCCAGATGCACGAGCCATTCGGCTCTCCACCCTCTCGCGCGTCCAGGCCACGTATCCCCTGCTTCCAGTCGACGCGGAGACCGCGAGCTGCTTTGCCCGCATCGCATCGGCCGAGCGGTCCCGCGGCCGACGCCTCCGCCGCCACGACACCTGGATCGCCGCAACCGCACTGCGGCACGGCGTAGCCATCGTCACCCAGGACGCTGATTTCTCTTCCTTCGATGAGGTGCCGGTTCTCCACGTCTGACATGCACCGAAGCAACGCCAGCAAGACCCGAGACGGCCCCCATCCTCGCGCCGAACTGACAGCCGAGAGCGAGTCCGTCCCTCCCTTCAGACCTCACCTTGCCCTAGGGCGTTTTCGGCCGTTTTGAGGCCGGTTCAACCTAACCCAAGTTGGACTGAGTTTCGTTCAACTTAGTATCCATTTCGTACCCGCGCTACCTCAGCAGAGTTGAGAAAAACTGGCTCTCAAGGCCTATAGGCCTGCCGTGAGAATCGTCTCCTGGATCGACGAAGGCAGTTCGTCGAGCAAGCTGCATCGATCGAAGAGTCCCCCTAGGTTTCGCCAGATTTGCTGGCGAAGCTCGGATTGATCAACTTTCCACAGCTCCATCAGCGCAGCCTCAATCGTTTGAACCGCGGCCGGCCGCCGTGCCGCCGTGTCGTAGCGACGGCTGTGGGGGTAGTCGGTCTCGGTGAGTACGCGATCCCGCGGAAGCAACGTCAGGACTTTGGGATTCCGGGCCTCGGCACCATTCAGCGAGAAGAAGGCGCCGAGCCGGATCGCCTCCTGGGTCTCGGAGGGGCTGCCGCGCCACCAATGGAGGACGGGTGCGTTTACGGGTCTCCGTCTTAGCGCGGCGATGACCTCGCCAGTGGCGCCGACACTGTGAATCGAGACCGGCCTGGCATGTCGATGGGCGACCGCAAGGATCTCTTCGAAGACCCCAACCGAGCGAGACGAGAGGGCTCGGCGGTCGAGACCGACCTCGCCGATTACAAGGGCTCCCTCCACCGCTTCCTCGAATGCGTCCCTGGCGAATGGCCGATCCTCCTTGAGTAGGCGAGGATGGGCCCCGATGGCCCAGATCGTCATGTCGTCCTGGCGTCGCAGCGCATCCGCCCATTCCGAAGGCTCGCGGGTCATCGCTAGAACAGCGGCGTCGAGATCGACGAGATCGTCCGGGTCAACAGAAACGGCTATGTGTGCGTGGGCATCAATAGGTGGGAGTCTCACTGGAGATCCAGCATGCCAAGCTCGGCGAGTCCGCGTTGCATCAATGCGAGTGACTCGTCGAGGTCGGCGTCGTCGGGAAGCCCGAGCTGCAAGACATCCTCGTCATCAAACCCGGCTTCCAGACGCGTCCGGACGGCATTGACGGTCACCAGGCGGTCTGGGTGTTGACTCAGCCAGGCTTTGCGGCGTACAGCACTCAACTCGTTCACCGCGTATCTGGTGCCATCGTCGAGGCCAGCCGCCTTAAAGGCCCCCCGCCGGACAAGGCACCCCAGGCAAAGACCGCAGTGGATCGAGGGGGGGATCGATTTGAGCCCCTGGGGCGCTTTGCCACACGAGTGCGTGGAGCTTAGGAGCACCGCTGCCGTCTCCACACCGAGGTGGGCGGCGACGTCAGCAAAGACCTCCCCCTTCGTCTTCTCGACGAAGATGTTGTTGAGCGTTAGATCAATCCCGACATCTCCAAGCACTTCCGAGAGTCCGAGAAGAAACGCAGGGTGCGTCGTCCGGGTCGAGAGCGCTCCGCCCGACTCAGGAACTAGGGGTGGGTTGAGCGAGGTAAAGCCATTCTCCGCGACCCAAAGTGAAGATCCCTCTACCGCTCCATTGACGGCGGCACCCAAAGCAACGAACAAGAGAGATCGACTGCGACGCGATGGCTCATCCCGGAACTTCTCGTTTGAGCCGACTTGTCGTTGTGAGCGAGCAAATCGCCAGTGGACGTGTCCGAAACTCTTCTCGAGGGCTCCGCCGAGAGCCGAGCGTGCGGCATTCTGCTGGCCCTTGATCGCACTTGAATCGGAGTGCGAGATCAATAGTGGGTCGAGGCCTTTGGCGTGGGCCGCAACCGCCCCGGACACGGAATCGGCGCCGCCGCTGAACAGGAGACAGACATCCCGAGGGTTGACGTCCGCAACTCGGGACCGCCCGGCCTCGCGCCTTTTCTTCCAGCCTACGCTCCAGTGGTCACCGGTGAGGAGGGCAAGAAGAGCGGCAAGGCGCTCCGAGTGTGGAGACCACCGGCCCGGGTCCGAAACGGCGACCTCGAGATCGAACTCACGCCTCAGCATCGGTTTTGGCCGCTTAACAGTGCGATCGCAGAAGAAAACTAGTGCGGCCAAGCGTAGGAAGTCAGTGTTCAACGTGGGGACCTGACCGAGCGCCTCGAGGCGGGGGCCGAGTGAGGTTTCAAAAGAGGACGGCAGGTCGGCTCGCTGCCAGAGCAAATCCCGTCTCGAAAGGTTGTCAAACGCCCGGCCAGAGGCCCTGAGAAGAAGTCGATGATGCATCTAGAGTCCTTTCATCAACCGACGCATCAGGGTCAAGGAGGAGGCGATCGCGTCGCGGAGCCCTTTGGCCGACGACGCGGCAGCCACCTCAACCTGTTTGGCCTTCGCTCGGAGCACGGCCCTGAGCTGTCTCTCAAGGTCGCGTGACGCCTGCCCACTGACGGTGGTCGCTCGCTGCATCTTGCCGGTCTCGGCAGCCCACACCTGAACGGTGTACTCGACGATATAGAGGCGGACGGCTGCAACCCCATCAAGCTCTTTCGCAAAAACCTCACGGAGAACCCGTGCGTTGACGCGGCGAAGCTCGGCATCCTCGATACCCCCATCCGCACCAACGAGAGCGTTGAGGATCGAGTTGATCTTCTTGAGGTCCGACAGAGAGCTGAGCTCAGCGAGATCGAGGCCCAGCGTCTCCAGGGTCTGCGCGTCGCCGCTGCGGTAAGCGATCGCGGCGGCGAGAACATTGCCGCCAACTCCGGCCGCGTATGCCTGGGAGCGACGACGCCCACCGCCGCTGCGACCTCCCCCTCCGGTGCCGCTCGCGCCTCCGCCACCTCCACCCCCACCACGAGCCAGGGTCGATCGACTCCAGGTCTTACCGGCGGGCAGAGGACTGGCGTGGAGCGTGGGCGCAGCGGTCGCGCCGCCCTCAGCCTCGCCTGCAGGTGAATCGGCCGGGGCCCCAAGGCCGTCGCTCAATGCGTCGAGGAGATCCGGCGGGATTTTGGGTTTGTCTTTCTCAAGCTGCTCCTCGGATAGATCTCGCACTTCTCGCCACTTGCCCTTCGAGCCCTCCCATGCGCCCATAGTTCCCATTAGTCGGCCTCGCCAAGGACGTATTTGGCGGCGTTCTGGGATATGCCGGAGAGATCTCCACTGTCGTTCCAGCCTTTGATGGCCCCGCGAATCTCCTCGGGAATCGGCTGATCCTCGTGCTCGAGGGAAAGGAGCAAAGCCGGCTCGACTCGGGAAGCATCGATGCGGCGGAGGCCAATGCCGAGATCAGCGACGACTCCCGACGATCCGCCTCTCAAGAGCTGCTTCACTGACTCCGAAAGGGGCTCCTGAACCGAAGGATCGCGTCGAATCGCGTCGGTCAACCCCAGGGCCATCAGACGCTTGTCACTGTCGGGGAGCCCATCGAGACGCTCAAGGGCCTCCTCTCGCTCGGCGGTTCCCTCGGCAGCCAGCGCGTCGAGGAGGTCGCGGAGGTCAGCACGCAATTCCGAGCGCGGTCCAGAGCGGCGCCGGAGCGAGGCAGCCAACCTTAGGTAGGGGGCCAGTTGCACCTCTCCGAGCTTCGGCGGCAGTTCGGCCCACCACTCGAGACGCTGTCCCGGTGCGGCTTCAGCCTCACCGGCGTCGATCTCTTTGAGGCGGGCGGCGAGAGTGCCGTCGCCTAGCCAATCGAGGATCTGGCCGAAGGCGTCCTCATCCATGCGCTCCAAGACCATTAGCTTGGCCAGTACTGATGGCTCGAGATCGATTCCTCGACGGGTCGCAATATCGGCGCGGACCCAGAGCGCATTGAGAAAACGCTTGAGCCGTCGAGGATTGCCTTGGAGGCGTTCGAATAGGACTGGGGAGAGCTCGGCAGCGAGGGCGAGATCGGGACCTGCGGAAGCGGGGATCATGCCGTCAGGGAAGTCTTCGAATACCTGCGCCTCGCCGCGTCGGCGACGCTCGGCACAATGCTCGGCGATCGGCGTCAGGTTCGTCCCGTCAGGGAGGTGCTGGTCAACCAACATCATCCCGAGATAGGCCTCGGTGTCCTCGCGCCCAAGCGCGGGAACCGAGATCGGAATCTGAACAATCTTCTCGAGATAGTCGGCCGCCATCATGGTGCCGCGCTCGTCGCGGTCGAAATGGCGAGCGATCGCAAGCTTTACCGGCAACTCGTCCGCGGCGATAACGAACGCCATTTTCTCGACCGAGAGAAACAGCTTTATTGCCTCCATGGTCATGACGACCGTGTCGGGCAGACATCTATCTAGATCGTCGACGAGGACGACGACTCTCCTGACGTCACTGAACTCAGCAAGTAGTTTCGAGAATTCGTCGCGAAAGCCCTTCAGGGTTGGATCACTGACTTCATCGCCCTCGCCAAAGATTTCGACAAGTCCCTCCACGCTCGGCAAGGTGAACGTGACCGCCGATCTGGCCGCCAGCGTGATCGCCTTTGACCAGCGGATCCTCGATGCGAGCTGCTCGAATTTGTCCTTTGCTTTCTCCCAAAATTTCTGATCTGACTCGGCCTGGCTTCGCAGACGCGCGAGCACCTCTTCGATCAGCGTCGCTCGGGCATCGAGCGTCGGGTCGTACTCCCACGGTCTGGTGTAGACGACGATCGTGTCGGTGCGCGCGGAGAGCTGCTCGTTCAGAATCTCCAGAACCGTCGTCTTACCCGAGCCCCAGTCGCCGAAGATTCCGACCGCTACGGGGTCGAGCTTTTCGCGGTCTATGGCCTCGACAGCAGGTGCCGCGATGTCTCTGAATCCGAGAAGGTCGAGTGGAGTCGGGTTGTCCGACCAGAGCCGCAGCGCGTCTGGCATCTCAGGGCCGCGCCCCACCGTGCCGGGAGAGGCGCCCGGGCTGTATTCCTACCGCGCAGTCGAGCGGCAAATAACTGGCGCCTCCCTGGCGCACAAGAGTCATGAAGTGCAAATCTAACCCGCAGCCGACCTGAATTACAAACTAGTTGATTGATGGACCCTGTCAGACCGCATAGAGAAGCGGCGTCATGGCGCGAAAGTGTTGCTCTGGCTACGACCAGAGCACCTTGACTAGGCCCTTGCGGAAGACGACCCGCTGACCGGGCTCACGCCGGCAAGGGAATCGAGCGGCGGGCTGCGGAGCGATCCGCCCTCTTCGCGAAAAGCCTAAATTGACCTCTCTCAAAGCTCATGTTGCCCCAGGCGTTGCCCCATGAGCCATTTTGAATCCCTTTGTCTGCGCTCCCAGAAAGACGAAAGCCCCGCATTTGCAGGGTTTTCGTCCTATAGCGGGGGCGGGATTCGAACCCGCGACCTTCGGGTTATGAGCCCGACGAGCTACCTGGCTGCTCCACCCCGCGGCGGTCTGTCCATGCTAGCAATGGCGGCCTGCAGGGCCCGGTTGCCCCGTGGGGGCGCAGGGCGGCTTGCGCTCACTTCACCCGGTAGCGCTCGGGGACGTAGGTCTGGGTGTCGGCCGGCGGGCGGACGTAGGCGCGTTCCTGGCGTGGCGGGAATTCGATCGGGTCGCGGTCGATGGGCTTGTAGGGAATCTGCTCGAGCAGGTGGGCGATCAGGTTGAGTCGGGCGGTGCGCTTGTCGTCGGCCTCGACCACGTACCAGGGCGAGTCCTTGGTGTCGGTGTAGGCGAACATCTCGTCCTTCGCCTCGGCGTAATCGACCCAGCGGGCGCGGGCCTCGACGTCGACGGCGCTCAGCTTCCAGCGCTTCGCCGGGTCCTTCTGCCGCGCCTTGAAGCGCCGCTCCTGCTCCTCGTCGCTGACCGACAGCCAGTACTTGAGCAGCACCGTGCCCGAGCCCTGGAGGATGCGCTCGAACTGCGGGCAGGTGCGCATGAACTCCTCGTACTCGGCGTCGGTGCAGAAACCCATCACCCGCTCGACCCCGGCGCGGTTGTACCAGCTGCGGTCGAAGAGGACCATCTCGCCGGCAGCAGGGAGGTGGGCCACGTAGCGCTGGAAGTACCACTGACTGCGCTCGCGATCGCTTGGGATGCCGAGCGCGGCGGTGCGCACGACACGCGGGTTGGTCCGTTCGGCGATGCGACGGATGACGCCGCCCTTGCCGGCCGTGTCGCGTCCCTCGAAGAGGACGACCACCTTGAAGCCCTCCTGCACGATCCATTCCTGCAGGCGAACGAGCTCGACCTGCAGGCGCGCCAGCTCCTTTTCGTAGCCGGACTTGTCGAGCACCTCGATGTCCACGAGGCGACCTTAACTAGAGTGCCGCTGCCCATGGCAGCCCCTTCGCACAGAGTCGCGGTGATCGACGTCGGCAGCAACTCGACCCGGTTGCTGATCGCCGATGTCGATGGCGACGTCGCCGTCGCCGAGCGGCAGAGCCGGGTGACCCGACTCGGTCGCGGCGTCGATCTGTCCGGACAGCTCGCCGACGAGGCGATCGAGGCCGCCTGCGCCGCTGTCGGCGACTACGTAACGATCTGCCGCGAAAGCGGCGTCGAGCGGGTCGCGGCGATCGCCACCAGCGCCGTGCGCGACGCGTCCAACGGCAGTGCCTTCGTCGCCGAGCTGCGCGAGCGCTTCGCCCTCTCGGCGCGCGTCCTCGACGGCACGGAGGAGGCGCGCCTCACCTACCGCGGCGCCACCGCCGAGCAACCCCCGGAGGCGCCGACCCTGGTGATCGACATCGGCGGCGGATCGACCGAGCTGGTCGTCGGCACCGGAACCGAGATCGCGTTCCACACCTCGCTGCAGGCCGGTGTCGTCCGCCACACCGAGCGGCACATTGCCGGCGACCCCCCCACCGCGGTCGAGCTCGAGGCGCTGGCGGGCGACGTCCGGGCGCTGATCGCCGAGGCTCGCGCCGGCCACGCGGAGGCCGGCGCTTCGGCGGGAATCGCGGTCGCCGGCACCCCCACCTCGCTCGCCGCGGTCGAGCTCGGCCTCGAGCCCTACGATCCGACCCGCGTGCACGGTCACGTCCTCTCGCTGGGGAAGATCCAGCACCAGCTCTCGAGATTCGCCTCCGCGCCACTCGCCGAGCGGGCGGCGATCCCGGGCCTGCACCCCGACCGGGCGCCGACGATCATCGCCGGCTGCGTGATCCTGATCGAGGCCATGCGCGCCTTCGACCTCGAGCAGATCCAGGCCTCCGAGCACGACATTCTCTACGGAATGGCGCTCGAGACCGCATCGCAACACGGATAACCGCGCGTGAACACGGGCAGGCAAAAGCCGTGGGACCCGGTGTACAGACGAGTTTTCGGCACCCGTCCAGTTGGGTAAACATATCGGTCGAAGCCCAAAAACTTGGTAAAGTTACTCTACCGAGTTATTGGTAGCCACAAAAGCGGCACCTAGACAATGCGGATAGACAAGCGCATACTCGTCACATCGGGAAAGAGGTGAGGACGAGAGTCTCCATCGCTCCCCCGGTCATAGGGTTCGGGCGATTGCCGCATCATGGCGCCTCCCGCCGTCTGAGCCCATCGAATAAGAACTGGTCCCTGAAGACGTACCCCTGCCCGTCCTGAGGGGCCAACTTGAATCGACCGCCAGCGATGGCGGTCGATTCTCGTTTGGGCCCGACCTTTGGACAATCTGGCCAGCCAGCCAAGTTTGGCTCTTTCAAGCCAAATTCGACTTGCGTGGATAGACGACCTCGGGATCGGTGAGGACGTTGACGAGGGTCGGGCGCCCGGATTCGAAGGCCCGCTCCAGCGCCGACTTCAGCTGACCGGGCTCGCTCACGAGCACGCCGTCGCAACCCAGCGCCTCGACCACCTTCTCGTAGGGCGTCTCCGGTCTCAGCTCCGCCGCGACCGAGTATCCGTAGAGGAACTTCATCGGGTGATGCTCGAGCGCCCAGATGCCGTTGTTGCCCATCACGCCGACCACGGGAAGACCGTGACGCGCCAAAGTGTCGAACTCCATCCCCGCGAAGCCGAAGGCGCCGTCGCCGAGCAGCAGGCAGACCTGTCGCTCCGGATGGGCGAGCTTGGCGCCGATCGCCTGGCCGGGCCCGGCGCCGAGACAGCCGAACGGGCCCGGATCCATCCAACAGCCCGGCTCGAAGGTCTCGATGAAGCGCCCGGCGTAGGAGACGAAGTCGCCGCCGTCGCCGATCACGATCGCGTCGCGATCGAGCACTTCCCCCAGCTCCTTGTAGACGCGTACCGGGTGCAGCGGCGCGCGATCGTCGTTCAGCTCCGCCTGCTCGGCGGCTCGCTTCTCCTCCTCCACCCCGCGCAGCTGCTCCAGCCACGCGTCGGTGCGCCCCCGCTCGCCCCCCGCCGACTCGCGGATCGCCGCCAGGGACGCGGCGACGTCGCCGACGAGGTCGACCTCCGGGGCGCGGTTCGCGGTCAGCGCGTTGGGAGCGGCATCGAGGCGGATCAGCTTCGTCTCCTCGCCGAAGCTCTCGCCGAAGCCGAGCCGGAAGTCGATCGGGACGCCGACGACCAGCGCCACGTCGGCTCCCCTCAGCCCAGCGCCCCGCGCCCGACTGAAGGCGAGCTCGTGATCCGCCGGGAGGCAGCCGCGGCCCAGCCCGTTGAGGAAGACAGGGATCCCAAGTCCCTCGGCCAACGCCCGCAGCTCCCCCTCGCCGTGGCCCCAGTAGAGGCCGGTGCCGGCCATGATCGCCGGCCGCTCCGCCCCGGCCAGCAGCGCCGCCGCCTCCTCCACCCCGGGGGCGGGCTCGGGCTCGGGTCGCAGCGGCGCCGAGACCTCCGCCTCTCCCTCGCTGAAGACCACGTCGAGCGGGTAGTCGACGAAGGTCGGCCCGCTCGGGGCCTTACTCGCCAGGTCCAGAGCCGCCGCGGTCATCGCCGCGATCCGGCCCGGTTCCTTGACGGTCTGCGCCGACTTGACCAGCGGCGAGACGAAGGGAAGGTGATCGATCTCCTGCAGCG
>DASUZP010000171.1:0-3153 GCA_036376775.1 Solirubrobacterales bacterium
CGATGACCAATACCGCGAGAACGCCAGCAAGCAGGAACAGACGACGCCGGAGATCATTCCCTCCGGCGTCGTCGTCGAGTGGCGCAGTTGGTCCCATCCTCAGGTCCCCGTGCGGCACTGTATCGGTATCAGCACTTCTACTAATCCCGAAGGCAAACAGCGGAGAGGGTGGGATTCGAACCCACGAGGCGGGTTAACCCCGCCCACGCGATTTCCAGTCGCGCTCCTTAAGCCACTCGGACACCTCTCCGGAACATCTCGAAGGGTATTGGCTCAGCTCGCCGGCCGTGCGGTGCGGCGAGCGGCAAAGAACTCGCGTAGCAGCGCCGCACACTCCTCCTCCATCAGGCCGCCGGTCACCTGGGGGCGGTGGTTGAGCGCGGGCTCGGCGAGGATGTCGAGAACGCTGCCGGCGGCGCCGGCCTTCGGGTCGGGGGCGCCGAAGACGACCGCCGGGACGCGGGCGAGAACGATCGCGCCGGCGCACATCGCGCAGGGCTCGAGCGTCACGTAGAGCGTCGTGCCCGGCAGCCGCCAGCCGCCGAGCCGCTCGGCGGCGGCGCGGATCGCGAGGATCTCGGCGTGAGCGGTGGGGTCGCGGCGCAGCTCGCGCTCGTTGCCCGCCGCGGCGAGCGGCTCGCCGTCGCGGGCGACGACGGCGCCGATCGGTACGTCGCCATGCCGTTCGGCCTCGCGGGCATGCTCGATCGCCAGGCTCATCAGGCGTTGCTCCGCGTCTCTGGCGGCCTCGTCCGACATCGATCCGAAAGTATGTGGCACCGACAACTTCGCGGGAAGGTCGGTGTTTGAAGCCATAGTTCGCCCAGGGGCGGGGACTTCTGCACGGTGGCGATCCACGATGACTCGAACCGTTCCGATATTCGCAGCAGCGGCCCTGCTCTCGACGGCGATCGCCGTCGCGCCCGCCGCTGCCGCAAGCGGCGTCTCGCAAGCGCGTGAATTCGCCCCCCGAGAGGTCGTGCTCAAGCTCCGCGGGGTACCTGGGAGCAAGACCGTGCACCTGCGGCCCGGCGTCGGAGTACGCCAGGCCGCGGCAGCGCTGCGACGCAACTCGCGGGTCGCCTACGCGGCCCCCAACTACATAGCCACGGCATCGGCGACGCCGTTGCCGACCCCCCGGATCGCCGACGACCCGGGGCCGCTCTCGACGCCGGCCGGTCCGCCGGGTGGATGGGTCTCCCTGCAGTGGAACTTCCTCCCCTGGGAAGGGATCGGGACGGCCTCCGTCCCCGTTTCTCCCGGCGGCATCGATGCGATCGGCGCCTGGCAGCATCTGGCCGCAGCCGGACGGGCAGGGGCACGCGGCGTCACTATCGCCGTCCTCGACACCGGAATCGCCTATCGCAATATGGGCTCCCGCTTCCGTCGCAGCCCGGACTTCGCGGCGGACCAGTTCGTCGACGGGTACGACTTCGTCAATCGCGATCCCGTACCGCTCGACGAAAACGGCCACGGCACCCACGTCGCCGGGACGATCGCCGAGAAGACCGACAACGGCATCGGCCTGGTCGGACTCGCCTACCGCGCCAAGCTGATGCCGGTCCGTGTGCTCGACCGCAACGGCAGCGGGCAGGCCGACGACATCGCCCACGGCATCCACTTCGCCGTCGCCCACGGCGCCGACGTGATCAACATGAGCTTCAACTTCGGCTGCGGCAAGAACGTGCCGGGCATCGACGCGGAACTGCGCAACGCCTATCGCAAGGGCGTCGTCACGGTGGCATCGATCGGCAATCTCGGCTCGGAGGCCTGCGTTTCGCCGCCGGCGACGGGCCCGCGCACGATCGGCGTCGGCGGCACCACCGAGGGGGGCTGCCTCGGCGCCTACTCGCTGCTGCCCGGCAAGGGAGTCGACGTCCTCGCCCCAGGCGGCGGCTCGCCGACGAGCGGCTGCCCGTCGGTATCGAGCCGCTCGATCTACCAGGTGACGCTGAAGGGCGGCAACCCGCGCCGCTTCGGCGAGCCCGGCAGCTATATCGGCACCTCGATGGCTGCCGCGCATGTCTCGGGCGTCGCCGCGATGATCCTCGCCAGCGGCGTCCTCAATCCGAAGGCATCGCCCACCCGCAGGGTCAACGAAGTGATCGAGCGCCTACGCAGCACCGCGCGCGACCTCGACCTGCCACCCGAGCGCCAGGGCGCCGGCCTGATCGACGCCGGAAAGGCGACGGAATAAACGCATACGGACGCACCACCTGAGGTCGTCTGACCAAGCAGATCAAGGACGCAGGAGGCGTGGCGTGCTCTGCACGCGAGCGACCGAGGACGCCGATATGCGCCGGTGAGACGACCTCAGGTGGTGCGGACGATTATTACGCTGCAAGGCGCGTGATGGGAGACGTTGTTCGGCACGCTGCCGAGCAGGAAGCGCCGAGCCCCGGTCATCCCTTTGTTGCCGACGACGATCAGATCGGCCTTGGTTTCCTCGGCGACGTTGAGAATGGCCTCGGCCGGTTCGGCCTCGACCGGGTGCGTCTGCACCTCGATCCCCTCTTTTTTGGCGGCGGCTGCGGCCGCGTCGAGCACCAGGTTGACGTCCTCGCGCGGTCCGATCTCGTACTGGACGTCGGTCGGGGCGCCCTGCTGCTCGCCCTCGATGCGGCGTTTCGAGACCGGCGCATAGGCGCTGACGATGCTGAGCTGAGCGCCCGCAAGCTTGGCCAGATCGACCGCCTGGCGCACAGCCTCGGCGGCGGTCTCCGATCCGTCGGTTCCAACCACGATACGAGTGAACACGCCGCCTCCTCTGGGGTCGCTGGTCCGGCCGCGCCGATACTAACGCGCAGCCGGTCGGCAGATCCTTATCTGGACGTTACGCGACCATGGTGCGCCGGCAGCCCCCGAAAGCGGTCGCCGAGGATTTCGGTCGGCGTCGTCGCCAGGCGGACGATCGCAATCGCCATCGCAGCCACCAGACAGACGACCAGCACGATCATCCCGGCTTTCCAATGGACCGGCATTGATTGGGAGACTAGAAGGTACGCTTGGGCCATGGAGAGAGTCGCCGACGGAGTCTGGCTCTTGCGCGGTGACCTGCGCAACTCGATGAACGTCTACTTCATCGAGGGCGACGACGGGGTCGTCCAGTTCGACGCCGGCAGCAAGGCGATGACGAAGGCGACGAAGGCAGCC
>DASUZP010000172.1:0-3357 GCA_036376775.1 Solirubrobacterales bacterium
CCGACTCCCCCCGACCCGGCGAAGATCGACTTCTCATCCACGGGGCTCGTCTCGCTCTTCCTCCGTCACACGCTCGGCAAGCCCCCGCTCGCCGGCGCGGTCGAGCGCAACGTCGTCCAGATCGCCGATCCGGAGCTGCCACGGAAGAGCCGCGGCAGCGATCGCAACCAGATCAACAAGAACCGCCGCGCCGGCTACGAGATCGAGGTCGTCTCCGGTCCTCGGACCAGCTCGGAGCAGCGCGCCGGCTTCCTCGCCGCCTATGAGCAGACGATGCGCCGCGCCGGCGCCGGCGCGCGCTACTTCTTCGGCGCCGCCTACTTCGACCGCATCCTCGAATCGGACCGCGCCTGGCTTGCCCTCGCGTACGGTCCAGACGGTGGCATCGCGGCAGCCTCGATCGCGGTCCGCAGCGACGGCTTCCTCCACTACTACCTGAGCGGCAGTGCCGACGCCGACCTGCGCCACTCGCCGATGAAGAACGTCGTCGCCGCGCTGGTCGAGCTCTCGATCGAGCAGGGCCTGCCGCTCAACCTCGGTGGCGGCCTTGCCCGCGCCGACGCGCTGGAGGAGTTCAAGCGCGGCTTCGCCAACCGCGAGCAGGCTTGGCACGTTTCCGAGCTCGTCTGCGACTCCGCGGCCTATGACCGCCTTTCCGCGGGAAATGAGCCGAGCGGGTTTTTCCCGGCTTATCGAGCCGGCTGAAACGTCAGCTCGACGCCGCGGGTTCCACCGGAGTCGGGCCCTTGAGCCCGAAGGCGGTGGCGGGCTCGCCGCCGTAGCGACCCCAGGTCGCTTTGCCGAAGTCGCGGATCGCGTCGAGGGTGATGTCGCCCTTGTATTTGGGGCAGCCGATCAGGTTGGTCCAGGTCGTCGCCGCGACGGCGTAGTCCATGTTGTCGTTAGGGAACAGCAGGGTCCCGCCGTACATCGTCTGGTAGAGGCCCTTGAGCGCGAGCTGGTCTTCTTCGGGCAGTTCGGAGCTGTACTGGATCTCCAACCGCCCGTGCTCGAGCGAGTGGACGATGAAGATTTCGCCGGGCATTTCGCTGTAGGCGCCGTCAGCCTGCTGATAGGGCGGCTGGACGTGGTTGCCCGAGGTCGGCGGGCTGGTCTTGTAGTTCGGGGTCGGGGCGGTGGGGGGGATATGTTCGTGTCCCTCGTCCTTCAGATTCAGGCGCAGCGCGCAGCCCGCCTGCTTCGCCGCCTGTTTGAGGTTTGCCACCTTGACTTCCGCCGGCGGCGTGCCGGTGCGTTCGTCCGGCTGCACCCCGTTGGTCGATCCGCTGGCCTGGTTGATGTGCGCTTCGCCATCCCCGCCGCCGCCCGAGCCGGCGATCAGCGCGACGATCCCGACGACGACCAGGAGACCGATCAGACCGGCGACGCCGTAGACGGCGAACAGGCGTCGTTTGTCCGCCGACGCCTGGCTGGACTCGCGTTCCTGCCGGGCCTGACGGAGGCGCTCCCTCTCTTCCTCCCTGCGGTTAGCCACGTTGCGGCTCCTATCCTGCCACAGGAGCTGCGTTGCGGCCGTCCTCGTCGCCGCCCAGCGTGCCGCCGACCGCCGCCGACCAGACCTCGTTGAGGAACCGCGCCAGCTCTTCGTCGAGGCGGTTGGGACGGGTCCGCCACTCGAGGATCGAGTTGGCCTCGACCAGCTGCGCCCGAGGCAGCTCCTCGGCCAGCATCCCCGAATCGCTGAAGGGGTGCAGCGGGTCGCGCGAGTGACCGACGATCAGGGCGGGCCGGTCGATCTGTTGCCGCTGCTCGCGCCCGGGCGCAGTCTCACCCAGCAGCAGCCCCTCGAGTATCGCGACGGACGGCCCCGGCCGTCGCCGGGCAAAGTCGAGGCCGATGTCGAGCAGGAAGTTTGTGCGGGGGACGAGCTCGGCGAGCCGCGAGCTGAGCTCGAACGCCGGCCGCCCAACCCGCAGCCCGAGCAGGACCGGGGCGAAGATCGCCGCGACAGCCGCAAGCGCGTTATCGAGCACCGGCATCTCGATGAACAGGCCCTCGACCCGATCCGGATGGCGGACCGCCAGCTCGAGTCCGACGTTGGCGCCGAGCGAGGTCCCGCCGACCACCGCCCGCTCGAGTCCCAGGCGATCGAGCAGGGCGAGCACCTGCTCGGCGAACAGCGGCATCGAGTAGAGCCGCAGGTCGTCGGGCTGGTCGGAGCGGCCATGGCCGAGCAGATCGACGCAGATCGCCCGGTTGCCCCGCTCCGCCAGGGCCGGTCCCAGTCGGGCGAACATGCGTCGGTTCATCAGCAGCCCGTGGACGAGCACGATCGGCCGCTCGCCCTCGCCGTAGTCGTCGAAGCCGATGCGGTGCCCCTGGTAGCTCAGCTCGGCCATCGTGGCCAACCAGTCTAGGGATCTGCCGCTAATCGCTTGCGTTGCCGACCGGGTCGGCCGGCGTGCCCCGCGTCCGCTCCCAGGGCCGGGCGGCGCGCAGGGAGCCGAGCACGGCGCGCGTCGCCGGCGCCCGGTTGAGCGCGTAGAAGTGGATACCTGGAGCTCCCGCGATCAACAGCTCGGCGCACTGCTGTGCGGCGTAAGCGACCCCGAGCTCGAACTCGGCGGTCTCGTCCCCGGCGGCAGCGGCGAACGCCGCTTCCAGCCGCGGCGGGATCGAGGCGTCGCAGAGCTCGCAGATCCGCTTCGTCTGGGCGAATCCGGCGACGGGGATTATGCCCGCGAGGATCGGAACCTCGATCCCCTTTTCGCGCGCCGCTGCGACGAAGTCGAAGTAGACCTGGTTGTCGAAGAAGAGCTGGGTGATCAGGAAGGACGCGCCCGACTCGACCTTCGTCTTCAGGTAGTCGAGGTCGGTGTCGAGGTCGGGGGCCTCGGGATGCACCTCGGGGAAGCAGGCGCCGCCGATGGTGAAGTCCCAGTTAGAGGAGATGAAGGCGCTGAGCTCGGCGGCACTGCCCAGACCGCCCTCGGGCTGGACGAAGTCCGGCTGGCCGCGCGGCGGATCCCCGCGCAGGGCGAAGACGTTCTCGATCCCGGCGGCCGCGATCCGGTCCAGCGTCGTCGAGAGCCCCTCGGCGCTCTCGCCGACACAGCTCAGGTGGGCCATCGTCTCGAGGTCGAGGTCGTCCTTCAGCGCCCGCGTGATCTCGACCGTGCCGTCGCGCGTCGACCCCCCCGCGCCGTAGGTCACGGAGACGAAGTCCGGCGCCAGCTCCCCCAATGAGCGCGCGGTCGCATAAAGCTGCTCAGTCGCCTCCTCGCTCTTAGGCGGAAAGAACTCGACCGAGAAGACGGGCCGCTTCGTCGCAAGAATCTCATCTATACGCATCCGCGCAGAGTACCGGCGCGGATGGGATAGGCGGGTTAGGTGTCC
>DASUZP010000173.1:0-2261 GCA_036376775.1 Solirubrobacterales bacterium
CGAGACGATCGACTGGGCGCGGACGCTGCTCTTGATGGGCGCCGAGGACATCGACCGCGAGACCTTCGAGCAGTCGATGTCGATCATCGTCAAGCACCGCACCGACATCGACCTGGTCGCCGAGCGGGTGGGGATGAAGCTCTCGGCGCCGACCCAGGCGGGGTGAGCCCCGCGAGCTCTCCCTACGGGCTGGGAGCGGACGCCGGCCCACCCGGCCTGGCCGCCAAGCTGCTCGCCTTCTGCGAGGAGCTGCGCAGCGAGGGCGTCGCGGTCGGGACCTCGGAGATCCTCGACGCCTTCGCCGCGCTCGAGCAGGTGCCCTGGGAGTCGCGCGACGACTTCCGCGAGGCGCTGGCGGCGACGATCGCCAAGTCGCAGGAGGACCGCCGGCTGTTCGAGCTGCTCTTCGAGCGCTGGTTCTTCCGCGCCGCCGAGGCGGAGGCGATCGAGCGCGAGATCGGCGAGACCGAGCAGCGTCACGAGGGCGCCGAGCGGCTCGACATCGAAGAGCTACGAGAACAGATCCGCCAGGCGATCGTCGACGGCAACGACGGCGAGATGCGCGACCTGGCGCGGCTGGCGATCGCCGCCTTCGGCCGCCAGGGCGAGGGCTCGGGAGTGGTCGGCGTCGACGTGCAGCGGATCAGGCGCACGTTGGAGCTATCGGCGGGCACGCAGCCGCAGGGCGAGGCCACCGACGGCGCCGCCGAGCTGCCGCCGATCGACCGCGACCAGCTCAACCGCTTCGAGCGCCACCTGCGACGCGAGCTCGAACGCGACCTGATCGAGCGCACCGAAACCCTCCCCCCCTCCCGGCCGCTGGCCGAGCTCGACCGGGCGCTGCCGACCAGTCCCACGCAGGATCTGGCGGCGGTCCACCGGGCGGTCTCGCAGATGAAGCGCCGCCTGGCGACGCTCGGCCAGGAGCAGCGCGGGCAACGCAAGGGCCGGACGGTCGACGTGCGGCGGACGATGCGGGCCTCGCTGGAGACCGGCGGCGTGCCGATGCACCTGCGCTACCGGCCGAAGCGCCCGCGGCGACCCGAGATCTACGTCCTCTGCGACGTCTCGACCTCGGTCACCTCTGCCAGCGTCTTCTTCCTCTCCGTCCTGCACGCGCTGCACGACTCCTTCCGCAAGCTGCGCAGCTTCGTCTTCATCGAGCGGATCTCCGAGGTGACCGAGGTCTTTGAGCACGAGCGCGACTTCCGCGAGATCGCCCGCCGCATCTCCAGCGAGGGCGGCGTCGCCGACGTCTCCGGCTACACCGACTACGGCCGCGTCTGGCTCGAGTTCCTGACCGAGATCTCCGACGACCTCGACCCGCGCTCGACCGTGATCGTGCTCGGCGACGCCCGCACCAACGGTCGCGAGCCCCACGCCGAGGTCTTCGCCCAGGTGGCGGAGCGCGCCGGCCGCCTCTTCTGGCTCAACCCCGAGCCGAAGCTCTACTGGAACTACGGCGACTCGGTAATGGCCGCCTACGAGCGCCACTGCGACGGCGCCTTCGAGTGCTGGACCACGCGGCATCTGGAGAACTTCGTCAATGTCGTCGCCGGCGGCGTGCCGGCGGCAGAGTGATCAATCGAAGCAGCTACGCCGCAAGCGCGGGAGCCAGGGCTTCCGCCGAGGTCTCAAGGGACTCAAGACCTGCGTGCGACTCCGGGATCGAAACAGTGATCCGCCCATCGCGCTCGGCCAGCCATTTCGCATTGACGACGGTGATGCCGATGATCTCGCCGGAGTCGTTCAGCCTGATGGCGTGCCCCTCCGACGACGCGAGGGTTTCCTTCGCCGCCACCGGCTTCCCCCGGCTCAGGTAAAGAACATCTACGTCTACGTCATAGAAAACGTCGTCGAACACCTGATCGCCAAGATGAATGATCATCGTTGGCGTCCTGGCCTCGGATCGACGACCTGCGGAAACACGGTGACAACCCGGTCAAAGTCTCCGTGGAATTCGATGACCACCCGAATCCACCGCTGCGGGCCACCGCGCCTGAACAAACGCTGCCGCCCCGGAATCACGTCAGGCTCGCGGTACGTTGGATGCTCAATGGCAAGCACGATGTCCCATATTGAATCGGCAATATCCGGATGTTTCGCTTTAACGTGGACCCACCGGTCCCAGTTGAGTTCAACATAGCGCCCATCCGCGCCTCGGACAAGAAGTATCACACCCGGCGACGCTAGGAAGCGCCGACGCGCGTGTGGTGCGCGGATTCAAAAAGTTGCCCAACGTCTTTGTGACTTAACTGCCG
>DASUZP010000174.1:0-20649 GCA_036376775.1 Solirubrobacterales bacterium
AGCCTCGCGAAGCGGCTCCGCAGAGTGATTCAAACCGCGAAGCGGTCCAACATAGTGAGCGAAGCGCCAGCGAAGCGAACCCAGGCTCCAGCAGACCCGTCCACCCCACCCACCTCATTCAAAGACGACGGTATAGGTCGCTTCGTTGTTTTCCGAAACTTCCTCGCCAGGAACCGGTTCGGCATCGACTTCCAGCGTCACTTCCCCTTTCGGCGTAGGCGTCAGCGGGATCGTCACCGTTTCGGTCGCGCCCGCTTCGATGCTGCTGATGTCGCCGGTCAGGGTCTGGCCGTCGACGCTGACCGAGACCGTGATCCCGTTCTCGGTCGATTCGCCCTGATTCTGCACCTGTACTTCGACTTCCGGCGTTTCTTCTGCCGCGACCGTGGTGGTTTCTTCCGCGACCAGTTCGGTTCCGTTGACGCTGGTCGAGAGCAGGCCGAGGCCGTGCACGCCGGGCGTCGCCACGCCGCCACTGGAGCCGTTGACCGAGCCGAGCGCCGAGGCCACTTCGCTTTCGTCCAGCCACTTGATCCCGTCGGGGACGAAGACGCTCTTCGGCACGTCGTCGCCGTCGATCCCGTTGTCGGCGAGCACGCCGTTGATTTCAGGTCGCGCCACCGAGGCATAGAGGACGTCGCTGGCGGCGAGCACGCTCATCTGCTTGCTGATCGCTTCCGTCGCCTTCTCCGAGCCGACATCGCCGAGGGCGGTGCTCATCTTGTCGGCGATTTCGGTCATCGCCGCGCCACGCAGCTCGTAGACCAGCTCCAGCGCCTTCTGGGCGCTGCCCATGTCGCCCGGGGTGTCGAGGCCGTCGATCCGGGCGACGTAGTTGTCCATCGCGCTGCGGTCGGCGTTGACCTCGGCGACGAACTCGGTGACCGAGAGGCTGCCGGGGTCGGACAGCTTGCCGAAGAACGACTTGCTGGTCTGGTCGGTCTCGTCGACGATCTGGCTGACGTTGCGGGCGTAGTCGCTGAGCGCCCG
Organism: Solirubrobacterales bacterium; assembly: GCA_036376775.1. Classification (GTDB taxonomy): domain Bacteria; phylum Actinomycetota; class Thermoleophilia; order Solirubrobacterales; family 70-9; genus VRUE01. The sequence goes on from DASUZP010000174.1 coordinate 991, forward strand.
GTGCTTGCGGGCGTTGAGGCAGCCGCGCACGCCGAGCACGATCAGGATCAGGATCAGCAGGCCGGCGCCGAGGGCAAGGCCACGCCGCAGCAGGATCTGCTGCCGTTCGGGACGGCGGGAGGGGCGCGGTCGGCGCCCCCGGGCTGGGGGGGAATCCTCCAAGAAGCAGGGAGTATGTCGCAGGAGGAAGCGGAATTACGGCGAAGTCGAAGGAGCTTTGGTCGGTTCCCTCGTTCTCAACCGTTTTCTGATCGAGCGTCGCATCGGCAGCGGCGGCTTCGGCGTCGTCTACGAGGCCTGGGACGGGCGCCTCGAGCGGACCGTTGCGGTCAAGGCGATCGAATCGCGTGGCGAGCCCGGTCGCCGCGTCCTGCGCGAGGCCCAGGCCGCGGCCCGACTCAACCATCCCGGCATCGTCACCCTCTACGAGATGGGCGAGGAGGACGGCAACGCGCTGCTGGTCACCGAGCTGGTCGAGGGCTCTACCCTCGCCTCGCTGAGCAGCGAAGGCTCGCTCAGCGACCGCGAGATCGGCGAGATCGGCGCCGATCTCTGCGAGGCGCTCGACCATGCCCACTCGCGCGGCGTCGTCCACCGCGACATCAAGCCGCAGAACGTCCTCGTCGCCCCCGAGGGCGAGTTCCGCGCCAAGCTGATGGACTTCGGCATCGCCCGCCTCGCCGACGGCGCGGCGCTGACCGCACCCGGCGACATCGTCGGCACCCTTGCCTATATGTCCCCCGAGCAGGCAGAGGGCCGCTGTGCCGGACCCGAGGCAGATGTCTACTCGCTCGCCCTGACTCTCTACGAGTGCTGGGGCGGGGAGAACCCGAACCGGCGCGCGACGCCGGCAGCGACCGCGCGGGCGATCGGCGGCCGGCCACGCTCGCTGCGGCGCCTGCGGCCCGACCTTCCGCGCGAGCTCAGCGACACGATCGACGCCGCCCTGCAGCCCCGCCCGTCGCAGCGGCCGGCGCTCGAGGGACTCGGCGCGGCGATCGAGGACTCGCTCGACTACCTCGCCGAGGACCTGCCGCACGCCAACGCCCCGCTCGGGTTGCGAGCGAGCGCGCTGGCCGCCGCCGCCCTGCTGGGCGCCTGGCTTGCCCTCGGCCACGGGGCCGTCCTCCCTTAGACCTCTAGGATTTCCCGATCAGCGTCCTACGCAGCCTCGAGAGTCGGATCGAAGGCCTCGTCGAGGGGGTGTTCAGCCGCGCCTTCAGCTCCGAGGTGCAGCCGGTGGAGCTTGCTCGCAAACTGGCCAAGGAGATGGACTCCCACAAGACCGCCGGCGTCGCCCGCGTCTACGTCCCCAACGAGTACACGGTCTACCTCTCCGGCAAGGACCGCACCCGGCTGGAGGGCTATGAGCGCTCGCTTGAGCAGGAGCTCTCCGGCTATCTGTTGGAGCACGCCCGGCGCCGCAGCTATGACCTGCTGACCCGTCCCACCGTCGCCTTCGAGACCGACGAGCGCCTGCGCCTGGGCGAGTTCGGCATCCAGACGCGGCTGGTCAAGCCCCCGGCCCGCGAGGGCGAGGCTCCCAGTCAGGGAGAAGAGGGCCACACGATGGTCTACTCGGCGGTGCGCGACGCGCCGGCGGCGGCGAAGCCCTCGCACCGTGCCGAAGCCAAGCCCCGCGGCGTCGTCACTCTCGACGACCGCCGCTACGTGCTCGACGCCGAGCGCTCGACGATCGGCCGCTCGCGCGACGCCGACTGCGTCCTGCGCGACCCCAACGTCTCCCGCCACCACGCCGAGCTGCGACGTTCCCCGCGCGGCGAATGGACGATCGCCGACCTCGGCTCGACCAACGGCATCAAGGTCAACGGCCGCCGCGTCGGCTCGACCCGGCTCAAATCGGGCGACCAGGTCACGGTCGGGACGACGACCTTCAGGTTCGACATCGAGCAGTAGACGTAGTCTGCTGAGCGCGTGGACTACGACCCCATATCTGTTGCCCTCAAGTTCGGCTTTCTCGCCGTCCTCTACCTCTTCCTGCTCTGGATCGCGCGCAGCGCGTTGAAGGACCTGCGGGGCACGGTCGCGCCGGCGCCCGACGCGACCGGGTTCCACCCGGTGCCGTCCTTCGAGACCGCCGCGGCGGTCGGCGACGCCTGGCTGGTGGCGTTGCGCGGCGGCGGCCTGAACGAGGGCGAACGCTTCGACCTGATCGGCGGCCTCTCGATCGGCCGCTCGCAGGAGGCCGACGTGCGGATCGAGGACCGCTACGCCTCCGGTCTGCACGCGAGGATCTTCTCCCGCGAAGGCCACGCCTACGTCGAAGACATGAGCTCCACCAACGGCACGCTGCTCAACGACGGTGTCCTGCATGGGGAGGCGGAGCTGATCGACGGCGACGTGGTCCGGATCGGGGACACCGAGTTCAGGTTCGAGGCGGGAGGAACCTAGTTTGCTGCGCATAGACGACCAGGCGTTCCGCACCGACACCGGCCGCCAGCGCAGCGAGAACGAGGACTCGCTCTTTGTCCGCGCACCGATCTTCGTCGTCGCCGACGGCATGGGCGGCGCCCAGGCCGGCGAGGTCGCCTCGAAAGCGGCAGCCGACGCCTTCGACCGCGACCTGCCCGGGGGCTCCCCCGAGCTTTTCCTGCGCGAGACGATCGAAGCGGCGAACCGCCGCATCCACGAGTTGGCCCGCGCGGATCCCTCCAAGGCCGGTATGGGGACGACGATCACCGCGGCGATCGTCGACGCGCAGACCGAAGAGGTCGGCATCGGCCATGTCGGCGACAGCCGCGCCTACCGCCTGCGTCGCGGCAAGCTCGAACGGCTGACCCGCGACCACTCGTTGGTCGAGGAGATGCGTCGCAAAGGCCAGATCACCGATGCCCAGGCCGAGGACCACCCGCAGCGCTCGATCATCACCCGTGCGCTGGGTCCCGAGCCGGAGGTGGAGGTCGACGTGCAGACCGTGCCGGCCGCACCGGGCGACGTCTTCCTGCTCTGCTCCGACGGCTTGACGACGATGGTCAGCGAGGAGCGCATCGCCGCCGTCCTCTCCGCCACCACCTCGATGCGAGAGGCGGTGCGGACGCTTGTCGACGAGGCCAACGGCGCCGGCGGTCGCGACAACATCACCGCGCTGGCCTTCCGCCTCGGCGACGCCGCCGCGCCGCGGGGCGAGGCGCCCGAGGATGCGACCCTGGTCGGCGCTGCCGCCGAGGAGGCCGGTCTGACCGCAACCGAGGTGCGCCGTCGTGCCGCTGCCGCTGCCGCGCAGGAGCGCCGCGAGAAGCTCTCCGCCAAGGCGCCGCGCCGTCGCCTGCGAAGCATCGTCAAGGTCCTGGCGGTCGTCGTGCTCCTTGCCGCCCTCGCCTTCGGTGCCTGGTACGGCAACCGCCAGGTCTGGTTCCTCGGCACCGACGTCGCCGGCCGCGCCGCCCTCTACCGCGGCCTGCCCTACGAGCTCCCCTTCGGCGCCAAGCTCTACCAGGAGCGCTACGCGAGCCCGGTCCAGACCGCCGCGCTCTCGCGCAAGCGTCGCGAAGCGGTCGCCGGCCACGATGTCCGCTCGCGCTCGGACGCCGTCTCGCTGATCGAAGAAATCGAACGCAGCCAGGGAGTGCCTTGAGGAGCGCCGCCAGAAACCGGGAGCTCGTCGCCCTGATCCCGGTCGCGCTGCTGCTCAGTGCCGGTTTCGCCGCGGTCTTCGCCCAGGAGAACGCCCGGCTGGGCAATCTCAGCCTCGTCTACGGCGCCTACTTTCTCGCCGTCTGCATCGCCACCCACGTCTACCTGCGGTTGCGGCTGCCCGATGCCGACCCGTACCTTTTCCCCCTGGTCGCGCTGCTGACCGCCTTCGGCCTGGTGATGGTCTACAGGATCGACGAGAGCCTCGCCCGCGACCAGGCCAACTGGTTCGTCCTCGGCCTCATCCTCTTCGCCCTGACGATCCAGTTCCTGCGCGACTACGACGTGCTCGAGCGCTACCGTTACACGATCGCCGGCGTCGGCCTGCTGTTGCTGTTGGCGCCGCGGCTGCCGGGGATCGGTCAGCAGGTCAACGGCGCCTACCTCGGAGTGAAGATCGGCCCGCTCGCCTTCCAGCCGGCCGAGTTCTCGAAGATCTGCATCGTCGTCTTCCTCGCCAGCTACCTGCGCGAGCATCGCGAGGTGCTGATCGTCGGCGCCCGCCGGGTGCTCGGCGTCACCCTGCCGCCGCTCAAGCACCTCGGTCCGCTGCTGGTCGTCTGGGGGGCGTCGATGTTCATGCTCGTCTTCATCCGCGACCTCGGCAGCTCGCTGATGTTCTTCGCCGCGTTCCTCGCCCTGCTCTACGTCGCAACCGGCCGCTTCTCCTTCGTCGTCATCGGCATGGGGCTGTTCCTGGTCGGCGCCTGGTTCTTCGCCTCCACGGTGCCCCACGTCCACGACCGGGTGGAGGTCTGGCTCAACCCCTACCACGACCCGACCGGCAGCGGTTACCAGATCCTCCAATCGATCTTCGCCCAGGCCGACGGCGGCCTCTTCGGCAAAGGCTTCGGCCAGGGGCTGATCACGATCCCCGGTACGCACGCCGCGCTCCTGCCCGCGGCGCAGACCGACACGATCTACTCGTTGATCGTCAATGAGCTGGGTCTGTTCGGCGCCTCCGCGGTCGTCCTGATCTACCTCCTGATCGCGGCGCGCGGCTTCAAGGTCGCCCTGCTCGCCGACGACGGCTTCTCGAAGCTGCTCGCCACCGGCCTCACCGCGGTCTTCGCCATCCAGGCCTTTGTGATCATCGGCGGCGTGACGCGGGTGATCCCGCTGACCGGTGTCACCCTGCCCTTCATCAGCTACGGCGGCAGCTCGATCGTCGCCAACTTCGTCCTTCTGGCGCTGCTGTTGCTGATCTCCGACCGCGCCCGGCGCGAGGCGGCGCGGCCCCGCGGGGCCTTTGCGATGGAGGGTGTATGAACCGCCAGATCGTCAAGCTCTTCGGCCTGGTCGTCGTCCTCTTTGCCGTGCTGATCGGTTTCACGTCCTACTGGTCGGTCTTCGACGCGGAGGCGCTGAAGGACAAGGAAGCGAACAAGCGCCCGCTGCTGGAGCAGCAACAGATCGAGCGCGGGCGGATCCTGGCCGCCGACGGCACCGTGCTCGCCCGCTCGGTCGCGAAGGGCCACGGAGAGAGTCGCCGCTACGTACGTCGCTACCCGGAGGGAGCGCTGTACGGGCACCCGATCGGCTACAGCTTCGTGCGCCAGGGTGACAGCGAGTTCGAGAAGTACCACAACGACGAACTGGTCGGCGACGAATCCGAATTCGGCTCGATCCTCGACGAGCTGCGCGGTCGCCGCCAGGAAGGCAACGACATCGTCACCAACATCGAACCGGAAGCGCAACGGGTTGCGCTGAGCGATCTCGAAGCGGCGGGATTCGGCGCCGTGGTGGCGATCGAGCCCAGCAGCGGCCGGGTCAAAGTGCTCGCCTCGAACCCGCCCTACGATCCCAACCGGGTCCCCGAACACCTCTCTGCGCTCAACCGCGACCCGACCTCGCCGTTGCTCGATCGCGCCACCCAGGGCCAATACCCGCCCGGTTCGACCTTCAAGGTCGTGACCGCAGCCGCTGGGCTCGACAGCGGCACGATCACGCCGGAAACGACGATCGACGCGCCGGGCACGCTCGACGTCCAGGGGCAGCCGTTGAACAACGACTTCGACGAGAACTTCGGCCCGATCTCGCTCGACACGGCGCTGACCAACTCGGTCAACACCTGGTTCGCCCAGCTCGGCGAACAGCTCGGCGAGGAAACCCTGTTCGAATACATGGACGCCTTCGGCTTCAACTCGACGCCGGCGATCGATCTTCCCTCCGATCAGGTCTACAAGAGCGGCATCTTCGACGAAGGCGAACTGTTGGGTCGCAACGATCCGATCGACATCGCCCGCGTCGCGATCGGCCAGGAGCGGCTGGCGGTCACGCCGCTGCAGATGGCCGAGGTGGCTGCCGCCGTGGCAAACGGCGGCAGCCTGATGAAGCCGCAGATCTGGAGCCGCGTCGTCGATCCCGACGGCCGTGTGACCAAGAGCCTCGACCCGTCCCAGTACAGCCGGCCGATCGACGAGCAGACCGCCGCAGAGCTGACCACGGCGATGGAAGGGGTGGTCAGCGAAGGAACCGGGACCAACGCGGCGATCGCCGGCGTGCCCGTCGCCGGCAAGACGGGCACGGCGGAAACGCCGTTCAACGAAACCTGCGGCGGCGGCAGCGAAGAGAATCAGGCGTGGTTCATCGGCTTTGCGCCGGCCGACGAACCGAAGATCGCGATCGCGGCGACGGTCGAGTGCACGACCGCCTTCGGTAACGACGTCGCGGCGCCGATCTTCCGCGACGTGGCCGAAACGATCCTCAACAACGAAGGGAGCTGACAGTGCCGCCAGAAGTCGGCGAGGGAAGCACAATCGACGGTCGCTACCGGCTGCTGCGCCGCATCGGTTCGGGCGGCATGGCTGACGTCTGGCTGGCCGAGGACCCGCACCTGCAGCGCCGCGTCGCGCTCAAGATCCTGCACGGGCGCTTCGCCCAGGACCGCGAGTTCGTCGAGCGTTTCCGCCGCGAGGCGGAGGCTGCCGCCGGTCTCTCGCACCCCAACATCGTCGCCGTCTTCGACCGCGGCGACATCGAGGGCACCTACTACATCGCGATGCAGATGCTCGACGGCCGCTCGCTCAAGGAGCTGATCGACCAGGGCCTGACCCCCGAGCAGTCGGTCGGACTGATCCGGCAGGTGCTCGAAGCGGCTGGCTTTGCCCACCGCCACGGCGTCGTCCACCGCGATCTCAAGCCACAGAACGTGATCGTCGACGACGAGGGCAAGGCCACCGTCACCGACTTCGGCATCGCCCGCGCGGGTGCCTCCGAAATCACCCAGGCGGGTTCGGTGATGGGCACCCCGCACTACCTCTCGCCGGAGCAGGCGCAGGGGCAGGCGGTGACCGCGGTCTCCGACCTCTACTCGATCGGCGTGATGCTTTACGAGGCGCTCGCGGGCCGGGTTCCCTTCGAGGCCGACTCGGCGGTGGCGATCGCGATGAAGCAGGTTTCGCACACGCCCCAACGGCCGAGCTCGATCAACCCCGCCGTCTCCCCCGCCCTCGACGCGGTGGTGATGCGGGCGCTGGAAAAGGATCCGGGCCAACGCTTCCAGAGCGCGGAGGCGTTCATCGCGGCGCTCGAAGCGGCCGGCCGCGATCCCGGAGCGCACGGTGGAACGGCCTCGTTTGCGCCGCTGCCGCCGCCGGTGGTCGACCCGGAGGCTGCCGTCGCCGCGGACGATCCCGAGGAGGAGCGACGGCGACGGCGCAGGAACTGGCTCGCCCTCGCCGCCGTCGCGGTGCTGATCGGCGCGCTGCTGGGCTTCGCCCTCACCCGCGACACCACGACCGATGTCCCCGCCGTGACCGGCAACCAGCTCAGCGTCGCGATCGCGCTGCTGGAACAGAACGGCTTCAAGGTCGGCGGGGTCGACCGGGTGCAGCGCGAAGTGGCGGCGAACACGGTGCTCGAGCAGGATCCGCCGCCCGGCAGCGCTTCGCTCGACTGCGCTGTGCTGAGCTTCTTCTGCTCGAAGCCGAAGGTCGGCTTGACCGTCAGCGCCGGCCCCGGCAGCACCAAGGTGCCAGGCGGACTCTCCGGTTTGAGCCAGGAAGACGCGGTGGCGAAGTTGGAAGAAGCCGGACTGGTGCCGCAGGTCGAGAAGCTCAACTCCAACCAGGTCGAAGCGGGTCAGACGATCCGCTCGACGCCGTCCGGCGGAACGACCGTCACCCGCGGCTCGACCGTGGTGCTCGCGGTCTCCAAGGGTCAGAAGCTGACCAAGGTGCCGGTGCTGGTCGGTACCCAGCGCTCGGTCGCGGTGCAGCAGATCCGCGGCCGCGGCTTTTCTCCCAGCGTCGAAGAAGAAGAAAGCGCCAAGCCCGCGGGCGAGGTCATCCGCCAGGCGCCCAGCGCCGGCTCCGAACTACCGGCCGGCTCGACCGTCGCGATCGTCGTCTCCAAGGGAGTGCGGAAGGCGAAAGTCCCGAACGTGATCGGCAAGGAACGGGCGGAAGCGGTGGAAACGTTGCGCGCCGCCGGCCTCGCGCCGACGGTGCAGGAAGAAGAAACCGAAGTGCCCTCGCAGGTGGGGCGGGTCACCGACCAGTTCCCGCCGCCGTCCTCCGAAGTCGAACCGGGCTCGGCCGTGACCCTGACCGTCGGCAAGCGTGCGCTCGAAAGCGAAGCGGAAGCCGAATGAAGGTTGCGGTCCTCTGCGGCGGGCGCTCCTCCGAGCACGACGTCTCGCTGCGCTCGGGCGAGGCGGTGGTGCGCGGGCTCGAGCAGGCCGGGCACGAGGTGCTGCCGGTGACGATCGGCCGCGACGGCGGCTGGAGCTACCGGGGCGCGCCGGTCGAGCTGCTGCCGGCCGCGGGGCTGTTTGGCGCCGACGTCGCCTTCCCGGCTCTGCACGGGCCCTTCGGCGAGGACGGCAGTGTGCAGGGGGTGCTCGAGTGGCTCGACCTTCCCTACGTCGGCTCCGACGTGCTCGCCTCGGCCGTCTGCATGGACAAGCTGACCTTGAAGCGGCTCTGCGCTCAGGCAGGTCTGCCGCAGGTCGAGTTCGTCGCCGCCGGCGAGCCCGGCTGGCACGAGCGCTGCGAGGCGCTCGGGTTGCCGTTGTGGGTCAAGCCCTCGCGACTCGGCTCGAGCGTCGGCATCAGCAAGGTCGAGAGCCTCGCCGAGGAGCTCGACGCGGCGGTCGAGCTCGCTCTGCGGCACGATCCGCGCGTGATCGTCGAGGCCTCGGCCCGTGGCCGCGAGGTCGAGTGCTCGCTGCTCGGCAACGAGCAGGTGGAGGCCTCGCTGCCGGGGGAGGTGCTCGCCCACGGCGAGTGGTACGACTACGAGACCAAGTACAGCGACGGTGGGATGGAGCTGATCGTCCCGGCGCCGCTGAGCGCCGAACAGACGGCCCGTCTGCGCGAGCTCGCGATCGAGTCCTTCCGCCTCGGCGGCTGCGCCGGCCTCGCCCGCTGCGACTTCTTCGTCGAGCCCGACGGCGAGATCCTCGTCAACGAGGTCAACACGATGCCCGGCTTCACCGAGACCAGCGTCTACGCCAAGCTCTGGGAGGCCAGCGACCTCGCCTACCCCGACCTGTGCGATCGCCTGGTCCACCTGGCGATCGAGCGCCACGCCAAAGCCCGCTCGTACGAGTTCTAGGTCGGCGTGAGATGTCTTGGCTGCAGATGTGCATGAAGTTAGCCATGTAACGGACACACTACGTTAAGCTGGTGCGGTGGGAGATATCCAGAAGTTGGCGGCTGAACTCGGCGCAGAGGAGCGCACCCTGCGCCGCGCGGTGGCGCAGGGTGCGATCCACTGCCGTCGTCAGGGGCCCCGGAGGACCAAGCTCGCCTTGGGCGAGGCGGACTACCTGCGGGGGCATTGGGAGCTCCTGCTCGATCTCAGGAAAGCCCTGCGCACCGAGCGCAAGGTGCGCTTGGCCGTGCTCTACGGCTCTGTGGCACGCGGGCATGAGGACACCGGCTCAGACCTCGACGTCCTGGTCGCTCTGGTGGACGACGAGCCCACGGTATCCACTGAGCTCGCGGCACGTCTGGGTCGCGTGTCCGGGCGCGACGCCGATCTCGCCCGCCTGGACAGAATTGAGATAAGCGCGCCGCTCCTACTCGACCGTGTGCTGGACGAGGGCCGTGTCCTGGTCGATCGAGACTCGATCTGGGGAGACCTCCGCCGCGCCCGCCGCGCCATCCGAGCTCGCGCAAAACGCTCCTATCGTCGGCAGATGAACGAGGCGGCGTGGGCGATCGAGGAGTTAACCGCTTGAATCGCGATCTCGCGACGCCGCTCAGCCCACCCGCGCTGGCGGCCGAGGAAGCTCGCCTGGCACGGTTCTTCAAGTCGATCAACAAGCATCGGGCTGCGCTGGACCTCGCCGTCGAAGAGAGCTTCGACGGCGAACTGGACCCCTCTGACTGGAGGCGCGCTTTTGACTCCTCCGAGCCCGCCGACACGATCCGGACAGTCGTGATCACGGGCAGCTATTCGGCGATCGTCAACGCCTGCGTCGAGATTCTCAAGGCCGCCGCCGGCTCGCGGCTGACGGGCCTCCTGCCGCACCGACGGCCCCACGCAGAGCAGGTTTTCGACGCCGTGCAAAGCGACGGCGGATTAACTGGCGAGCAGGTCGCCTTGCTGAATGACAGCTACGTGCTGGAGGGGCGCCTCGAGCACGCGTCACCCGATGTCGACGCCGAAGAAGTCCGCGAACATGTCGCGCGACTTCGCGAAGAGTTGCCTGGGTTGATCGAGAGCATCCACGCTTGGCTCAAGTCGTACGGCATAGCGTTCGGCCAAGGGCCCACATTGCACTGAACGGCGTCCTTTGCTCAGCCCAGCAGCTCGATGTCGCTGATCTCGACCTGGTAGCGGCCTTCCTGGTCGCGTGCCGGCGAGGCCTTCGTGAACCAGAGGAGGAAGTAGGTCGAGGGTTGGCGGACAGCGAGGTCGATCTCCTGGGTCCCTTCGGCTTCGCTCGTTTCGCCGACCGGTTCGTCCCAGCCGGAGAGGTCGGAGGGTGGGCCCGCGGGAGCGGCGAAGACCTGGGCGTCCCAGCCCGGGGTGGGGGTGCGCACGATCATCTTCTGCGGCGTCGCCGGCGAGGTGGCGGTGACGTAGATGCCGACGCCCGGGTCGGGCCCGGTCTTGGTGCCTTCGAAGGTTTCCGAGTCGTAGTGCTCGGTTTCCCAGGCGGTTCCCGTCGGGTCGCCGTCGGCGGCGAGTTCGACCTTGCTGCCGATCTCTTCGCCATCGCCCTGCGGGTCGTAGTCGGTCGCCCCCGAGATCGCGATGCTGCCCCCCTTGCCCTTGTTGGCGCCACCGCCGCCGAAGCCGCCGTTGGAGATCAGCTGCACGGCCAGCAGTGCGCCGCCACCGACCAGGACCAGCGCGGCGATCGCCGCCCAGGACCAGCGCCCGCGAGTGGAGAGCTTGCGCTTCGGCGCCGGCACGGCGTCCAGCACGCTGGTCGCCTCGCCGGTGGTCGAGCCCGCCCGCGCCGCCTCGACCTCCAGCGCCGTCTCGAGGTCGTCGATCATCTCGGCGACCGTCTGATAGCGCTCGGCCGGGTCCTTCGCGGTCGCCCGCTCGACGACCAGCGCCACCGCCGCCGAAGCCTCCGGCCGGCGTCGCTGCACGTCGGGCAGTTCCTCGTTGACGTGTTTCATCGCCACGCCGACCTGGCTGTCGGCGTGGAACGGGACCTGGCCGACCAGCATCTCGTAGAGGACGACACCCAGCGAGTAGATGTCGGAGCGAGGGTCGACCCCTTTGCCCATCGCCTGCTCGGGGGCGACGTAGTCGGTGGTGCCGAGGACGCGCCCGGTGGCGGTGACGCCGTCCTGTTCGAGCTGCCGCGAGATGCCGAAGTCGGTCAGCTTGGCGCGGCCCTCCTCGTCGATCAGCACGTTCTGCGGCTTGATGTCCCGGTGGACCATCTTGCGCGAGTGGGCGACGCTGAGCCCGCGTGCGACCTCGATCGCGTAGGCGATCGCCTCCTGCGTGTCGAGCGCGCCGACACGACCTATCCGCTGCTTCAACGTCTCGCCCTTGACGTATTCGAAGACGATGTAGGGATAGCCGCCGTCCTCGCCGGCGTCGATCACGGCGACGACGTTGGGGTGGGTCAGCTTGGCCACCGCCCGCGCCTCCTGGCGGAAGCGCTGCAACTGGTCCTCCTGCTCGGACATCTCGCGGTGCATCACCTTGACCGCGACCGACCGGTCGAGCGTCTCGTCCTTGGCCAGGTAGACGGTCGACATCCCGCCGCTGCCCAGCTTCGCCTCCAGCCGGTAGCGGCCGGAGAGCACGGTTCCGATCATCGAGCTGGAGGGAGGTGAGCTCATCTACGTCGTACGGATGATCCTTCTACCGTACGACCGATCCTCCTCGCTTCCGGGTAGTGACGCCGCATCAACTCGACCGCGGCGGTCTCATGCTCCGCCGCGACGACGCAGCAGAAGCCGCAACCCATGTTGAAGACGTCGTGCATCTCCTCGTCGGAAACGCCGGCGCGCTCCTGGATCAGGGCGAATATCGGCGGTGGGGGGAGGGGGTCGTCGATCTCGTAGCCGACCTCCGCGGCGAGCCGCAGCAGGTTGCCGAGACCGCCGGAAGTGATGTGGGCGAGACCGCGCACCTCGACCTCCGAGCGCAGCAGGTCGAGCACCGGCTTGACGTAGATCTCGGTCGGCTCGAGCAGGACGTCGCCGAGCGGTCGGCCGAGGCGCCCGTCGGGGTCCTCTTCGAGGTCGACCCCGGCCGTTGCCGCGCGGGCGAGCGTGTAGCCGTTGGAGTGGATGCCAGAGGAGGGGAGGCCGATGACCGGGTCTCCCGGCCGCACCATCGAGCCGTCGACGATCTCCTCCAGGGCGACGGTGCCGAAGCAGGCGCCGGCGACGTCGAAGCCGCGGACCATGTCGCCGAGCTGGGCGAGCTCGCCGCCGGGGATCTCGACCCCGGCCAGTTCCGCGCCCCGCGCCAGACCGACGCCGATCTGCTCGCAGACCTCAGGGTCGGCGCGCTCGATCGCGATGTAGTCAAGCATCGCCAGCGGCTCGGCGCCGACGCAGATCACGTCGTTGACGTTCATCGCCACGCAGTCGATGCCGACCGTGTCGAAGCGCCCGAGCTGCTCGGCGACCAGCAGCTTCGTGCCGACGCCGTCGGTGGAGAGGGCGATCCCGAGCCGCTCGTCGAGCTTGATCACGCTGGCGTAGTGGCCGGGCAGTGGCACCTGCCGCGAGGGCCGCCCCAGCTCGATCGCCGCCAACGACCGCACCAGCCCGGCGACGGCGGAGTCCGCCGCCCCCTGGTCGACTCCAGCTTTGGCGTAGGCGTCCGCGTCGCTCACACCGGCGATTCTTTCAGGCGCTGCGGTAGGTCGGGCGCGGGCTCGAAAGTGAACCGCTTTCCCTTCCGGTGACGCAACAGCAGGCCGCGGTCCGCCAGTCCCGAGAGATCGGTTCGGGCGGTCTCGTGCGTGACGCGGTGACTAGTCGCGTGACTGCCAAACGAGTAGGCGCTGTGGGGATGTCGCACCGCATCGGTGAGCAAGGCCAGCTGCCGGCGATTGAAGCTGTCGGCGCTTTGCAGGAGCCGCTCGACGTCACGTACCTCGGCGATCTTGCGCTGGAGATAGACGTCGTGCTCGTCGAGGGCTCGCTCGATCGTCTCTAGCTGGTGAACCAGGAAGTAGGTGGTGTCGCCGCCGTCGGTCTCGGTCTCCATAAAGGCTCGGGTGTACTTGGATGGCGCGTTGCGAAGGATCGGCGAGATCGGCAGGTACTCGATCAGCCAATAGCCGCGCTTCTGCATAGCCCAGAAGAAGAGGATCCGGGCGGTGCGGCCGTTCCCGTCCTCGAAAGGGTGGTCGTAGGCGAGCCAGAAGTGCAACAGGATCGCCCGAACCACTGGATGGATGAATTGCTCGCCGTCTTCCTCTTCGTTGGCAAAGGCACAGAGGAGATCCATGCGCTCGGGCAGTTGCTCGGCGGGAGGCGGCCTATGGAGTGGTTGCTCGTCCTCGTCGCGGTCGTAGACCGCAACCCGCTCGTCGTCGGGTTGCTGCATGCGCCCGGCCGCCGAAGGGTCATCCAGGGTCCCCTCGGTGACGATCCGATGTAGCTCGAGGACTGATTCCGGACTGAGAGTGTCGCCCATCTCCTCGCGCATGAACTGAAGAGCCCGGTAGTTGTTGGCGATCATCCGCTCGCTGCGGTTTCGCGGTTGCCGCCCCGTCCTGAGCATCTCCTTTGCAACTCTCCGCGAGGTCGTCGCTCCCTCGAGCTGACTCGATCGAATCGCCTCCTCCATCAGCGAGTTGACGAGGAATCGCCGACCGGCCTGCCGCTCAGAGGTGACCACCGCGTCCATCGCCACCTCGCCACTGCAGCGCTGATCCACGTGATGCAGATGCCGCAGGACAACGTCGGGCAGCCCGTAGGCGAAGGGAGCGCCGCTGGGGTCGGTCAATGGGAGCAGCCGCCATTCGGCCATCCTCCGAAACTTGATCCTGAGCCACCACTCGTCAGTGGTCAGGCCCGCTGGAGGTGCAAGGTGGCGCAACTTGTCCCAGTGGATGTAGCTCTCGCTGGGAGACGCATCATTTGGCGCCTCCATCACACGACCGAGCGCATCGGGTCCGAGCTTGCCTACGAGGTCGGGAAGCGTGGGCGCTTTCGCTACGAACATTCCAACTCCAAATCAACTCCAAGTTTCTCCAAGATTTGGAATTGTAGCTCAACTCCAAATCAACTCCAAGTTCTCCAAATTTGGGAGTTGCCTGCTATCGGCGAAGTTTTGCAAGCACCGCAGCGGCCAGCCCGGCCCGGTACGCCGCGTATGGCCACAGGGCACGATCGCGCTCGACCAGGCCGATCAGGCGCTGTGAGGCGAGGGTGGAGGCGAAGGAGGCGGCCACGCCGATCGCCAGCGAGCGGCGCAGCTCGGGCGGGGCGCCGCGGCGGCGCAGGCGCTCTCCCTTGAGGATCGTGGCGCCGACGATGATCGGCAGGGCGATCGTGCGCGAGAGCAGGTTCGCCTGGTCGCGGGAGAAGTGCCGCCAGCGCGCCGCCGCCAGGGTGACCCCGTTGCGCGAGACGCCGGGGGCGAGGGCGGCCGCCTGGGCGACGCCGAGCGCCAAGCCGTCGGCCGGGGTCGCGTCGCCACGGCCGCGCTGCTGTGGCCGCGTGTCGGCGATCAACATCGCGGCTGCGCCGGCCAGCAGGCCGATCGCGGTCGCCTTCGGTCCGCCGAGCCGCCGCTCGATCGGGCGCTCCAGCGTGTAGCCGACCGCTGCCGCCGGCAGGAAGGAGAGGCCGAGGGTGAGCGCACGCCGCCCGTCGAAAGCACGCAGCTCCTCGAGGATCGTCTGTCGCTGGCCGATCAGCAGGGCCATCGCCGCGCCGCCGTGGACCGCAACCTCGAAGCTCTTGCGCACCTCCGGGTCGAGCCGCTCCCAGTCCCACCCGGCCAACCAGGGGAGAAGGACGATGTGGGCGGAGGAGGAGACGGGCAGCAGCTCTGCCGGGCCCTGGACGACCCCCAGGGCCAGGGCCCAGGCGGTTGGGATCCTGCCGTCGGCCCCTCCGCTCAGAGGGACTCCGCGGTCCCGGCCGGCTCGGCGCTCGCGACGGGTTGCCCGTTACCGGGCCCGTCTTCGCTGCCACCGCGCCGTCGCCGGATCAGCAGGTAGACGGCCCCCCCGACGACTGCGGCCAGGACGACGTAGTCGAGGTAGCCGAGCTTATGTCGCCACTCTTCCCAGTTGTCGCCTACCGCTTCGCCGACCAGCGCCAGCATCAGCACCCAGGGGATCGAGCCGAGCAGGGTAAAGGCGGAGAAGCGCCAGAACGGCATTTTCGCCACCCCCGCCGGCAGCGAGATGAAGGTGCGGATGATCGGCAGCATGCGGGTGAAGAAGACGGTGGCGGCGCCGTAGCGCTCAAACCAGTCATCGGCCCACTTCAGGTGCTTGGGACTGATGTGGATCAGCTTGTTCTTCTCCAGCAGGTCGAGCCGCCCGTAATAGCCGACCGCGTAGGCGATCCAGGAGCCGGCGAGGTTGCCGAGGACGCCCGCGGCGACGATCCCGAACAGCGACAGTTCTCCTTTGGAGACGCTGAAGCCGGCGAACAGCATGATCGCCTCGCTCGGCACCGGGATGCAGGCCGACTCGAGGGTCATCAGCAGGAAGACGGCGACGACCCCCGCCGAGCCGATGAAGTCGGTGGCGACGTTGACGATCGGTTCGACGATCTTGTCGGAGAAGCTGGCGAGGACGATCAGCATGCGCGAAGGCGGGATTGTAGGGAGCGAGCCCCACACCATCTAAACTCGTCTGGCTGCCATGCGCCGGTTGAACCATCCCGTCTACCGCACTCGGCTCCTCCAGGCGGCGGCCGACGCCTTCCTGGTCGCGCTCGCCTACTACCTGGCGTTCCGGCTCAGGTTCCTCGACAGAGCCGACCTTCCTCACCGCTATTGGGTCCTGTTCGCCCAGTCGGTGGGCTTCGTCGCCCTGATCGAGGTCGCGGTCTTCGCCGCCTTCGGGCTCTACCAGAAGTGGTGGCGCTATGTCAGCGGCCGCGACTTCCTCACGATCGGCCGCGCCGTCGCTGCGGCCAGCGCGATCGTCGTCGTCCTCTTCACCGTGCTGAAGCCCTTCGCCCACGACCTGCCGCGCTCGGTCGCGGTTATGGACTTCCTCCTCACCCTGTTCCTAGTCGCCGGCGCCCGCCTCGCCGTGCGGCTGATCGTCGAGCGGCCGACTCACGGCCACCGCGTGCCCAGACACGAGGTGCTGGTGATCGGCGCCGGCTCGGGCGGCCAGATGGTCGTCCGCGAGATGCACCTCAACCCGAACCTGGGCGCGACCGCAATCGGCTTCGTCGACGACGACGCGCGCAAACAGGGGATGCGGATGCTCGGCCTCAAGGTGCTGGGGACCACGGCGCAGATCGAGACGATCCTCGACGAGACCGAGCCCGACGAGGTGGTGATCGCGATCCCCTCGGCGCCCGGCACGCTGCGGGCCAAGGTAGTCGCCGCCTGCCGCGACCGGGAAATTCGCGTCCGCACCCTGCCGACCGTGTTCGAGCTGCTGCGCGGCGGCGTCCAGCTGAGCAAGCAGCTGCGCGAGGTGCAGGTCGAGGATGTGTTGGGCCGCGACCCGATCGTGGTCGAGCTGGACCGGGTCGGCGCCTACCTGCGCGATCGGATCGTGCTCGTCACCGGCGCCGGCGGCTCGATCGGCTCCGAGCTCTGCCGCCAGATCGCCCGCGTCGGTCCGCGCCTGCTGGTGATGCTCGACCACGCCGAGGACAACCTCTTCGAGATCGAGCGCGAGATGATCGACGAGCGCCACTTCTCCAACGTCGAGTCGGTACTCGCCGACTGCAGGGAGCCGCACCGGATGCTGGAGACGATGCAGCGCTTCAAGCCCAGCGTCGTCTTCCACGCCGCCGCCTACAAGCACGTGCCGTTGATGGAGGCCAACCCGCTCGAGGCCGTGCGCAACAACGCGATCGCGACCCGGATCGCCGCCGAGACTGCCGCCGCCTCCGACGTCGAGCGCTTCGTTCTGATCTCGACCGACAAGGCGGTCAACCCGCAGACGGTGATGGGCGCCTCCAAGGCGATGGCCGAGTGGATCGTCGAGACCGCCGGCCACAAGCACCCCGGCACGCGCTTCGCCAGCGTCCGCTTCGGCAACGTGCTCGCTTCCTCGGGCAGCGTCGTGCCGATCTTCCGCGGCCAGATCGAGCGCGGCGGTCCGGTCACCGTCACCCACCGGGAGATGACCCGCTTCTTCATGACGATCCCCGAGGCGGTGCAGCTGGTGATCCGCGCCGGCGACATCGGCGCCGGCCGGGGCGAGGTCTTCGTCCTCGACATGGGCGAGCCGGTGAAGATCGTCGACCTCGCCAACAACATGATCCGCCTCGCCGGCTATGAGCCGGGGGCGGAGATCGCGGTCGAGTTCACTCAGCCGCGACCGGGAGAGAAGCTGCACGAGGAGCTTTTCGGCGCCAACGAGGAGCTGCGGCCGACGGCGGCGAAGCGGATCCATCGCGCCGTCCGCGCGGCGCCGCTCGATCCCCAGTGGGTGGAGTCGACGCTGAACTCGCTCGAGCACCTGGTGATGGCCGGCGACGAGGCCAATCTGGCCGAGTGCATAGTCGAGCTGATCACCGACGGTGTTTCGACGCCTGATGCCGGCGCCATGGAGCATCGTCCTCCGGCCAGGTAGCTCTGCTACCTGGCCGTTCGGCCGCCACTCCCTGGCTTGGCCTCAGACACCGAAACACTCGCCGGACCGGCTCTGCCCATATCCTGCTGCCGGCAGTGGAGCTGATCAAGGAAATCGGGGCCTTCGCCGGCCTGGTCGCATTTCTGGGACTGGCCGTGCTCGCCCTGCTGTCATTCGCGCAGGGGCGAGACATCCGGCGCCTGCGCGAGTGGGCGGGGTCGGCGCCGGAGCGCGATGCAGAGCGCAAGGAGTCGACTTCGGCTGCCGCTGCGGAGCGGGCCGAGGAGATGCGCAAGCTGGAAGAGGCCCGCGATGCCGAGCGCCGCGCCGCCGACCTGCGCGAGCACCGGCGCGAGCGCCGCGAGGCCGGCCTGCCGGAACTGACCCGCAGCGAGCGTCTGCGCGAGCGCTTCTCGCGCGGCGGGGGAGAGGACGGCAGCGGCGAGGGGTTACTCAGCAGGCTCGGCGATCCGCGCTACCTGGTCGCGCTCTTCGTCGTTCTGGTGCTGATCGTCGGCGGTGTCGCCTACGCGGTTGTGAGCGGTTCGGGGGACGAAGCCGGCGGGAACGGGGGCAGGCATGTCTCCCGGGCTGTCAAGCCGAGCGAAATAGAGGTGACGGTGCTCAACGGCACCGCGGTCGATGGCCTCGCAGGTACTTATGGCGACATGGTCGAGCGCCGCGGCTATCAGCTCGGCGCGGTCACCAACAGCCGTTCGAGCTTCGCCGACAGCGTCGTCATGTTCAAGTCCGGCGACGGCCGGGAGGCGCACCGGGTGGCCGACTCGCTGGAAATCTCGCGGGTGCGGCCGATGACCGCGGAGATCGCCTCGCTCGCGGCCGGCGCCCCGGTCGCGGTCGTGATCGGCGAAGACAATGCCTCCGCGGCGGGTTAGCACCGCGGTAGTCGTCTTCGCCCTGCTCGTCTTCGCCACGATTGCCGCTTTTGCCTGGTCGCAGCGCCTGAAGCGCGACCCGCTCGTCCTCGACCGGGTCACCTTCCTCGCCGTTCCGCGCATTTCTCCCCACGCCCCGCCGGTTCGCAGCTTCACCCCCAACCGGGACTGTCGCTTCGACCGCGAGCGGATCCGCTTCAGAGTGACCCGCTCCGACCGGGCCGACGTCCAGGTGGTCAAGCCCGGCGGCAAGCTCGTCGTCACCCTGGCCCGCGACACCTACCTGAAGCGCTACCGCTTCTTCACCTTCTACTGGGACGGCCGCGTGCGCAACGACGGCACCGCGCCGCCCGGCCGCTACAAGCTGCGGGTCAAACTCCTCGGCCAAGACCGCACGCTCGTCCCCGGCGGCGTGATGCGTCTGCACCGGGCGACGAGCAAGCTGGCATCGGGATGCAAGAGATGAGCTTCCGGGGCGCTTTTCTATTCCTATGGACCCCTAAAGCGCCCCGAGCTGGGGAGATCGGCGCTTGATCCTCTCTGCCGTCGGCGTCCTCGTCGCTGCAGTGGCCGCCGCCGCGGCGATCCTTTTGTCGGCTGGCCGACTTCGCTCGGCAGCGATGCTGCTTGCGCTGGCTCTGTTCCCAGCCTTGATCCTCGGCGACCAGTGGCACTCCGCCCAGATCGTCGACCTGCGCGACGACTCGGCCCGTCTCGTCGCGCTGGCGATCGTCGGACTGGCTGCTGTCGCAATCCTCGCAGCGGCCTTCCATCGCTGGCGGATCGTCTTGCCGCTGGCGATCGTGGCGGCGCTGCCCTTCCGTGTTCCGCTGCACGCCGGTGGCGATACGGCGAACCTCCTGGTGCCCCTCTACCTGGTCATCGCCGGGGGGGTGCTCTCTGTGGCGCTGGGCGAGTGGCAGGAGGGCGGGGGTGGCT
>DASUZP010000175.1:0-12087 GCA_036376775.1 Solirubrobacterales bacterium
CCCCCCACGCCACCCCCGGAAGAGGCGCCTAGGATCTGGCCGGCCGCCAAGGGTGCGGCGAAGAAGAGCGGGTCTTCCTCGATGCCACGGCCCATGACTCGGGCCGGGAGGCCGGAGGCCGCGTAGCTAGCCAGGTCGGGCTTAGCTTCGTGGAGCTGGTGGCGGTCGGCCGCTGCGCCGGTCAGCTGTGCCGCCGCCTCAGGATTGTCTGCGGGCGCCGCTATCCCTACCCCACCCAGCAGCAGTTCGAGCACCGTGAGCGTGTGATGACTTACACCGCGGTGGCGGTCGCGGGGGTCGGCCTCCGATAGGCGTGGCGAGAGGAGCGTCGGCAGGCCCAGCGCCAGGGCGGCGTGAGCGCTGTCGAGCGCTGCCATACCGCCGTGGCCGAGCCTCGTCGCGGAGCCGATGATGCCGGGACCTGGGCCGACGATCGCGGCGTCCCAGCCGAGGCCGTCGGCCGCCGCATCGAGCGCCCCGGCGACGCTGAGCGCCTCGCGCTCGCCGCCATAGGCGGGCGCGACCGTCATGTGGTCGCAGAGCAGACCGCGCTCGCGCAGTTGGGCGACGTCACGACTGAACGAGCCTGGCAGCGCGCCACCCCCGGTCTGTACGTAGCCGACCTTCACCCCCGGCGAGACCTGTGCCGTCGCCCAAGCCGCCGGCGCCAGATGACCATGAAGAGGCAGGACGAGGACCGGCATCGCCCTCCCGGTTTGTTCCGGTGCGCCTTTTGCTTCTATATCGGACATAAAGCGCACCGGAAGCTCCTCCGGGGCGACCGGGTGCTGGAGCGAGGTGTAGTTGAGCTTCATCACGTGCTCGCGGCTTTCGCCGCTCGCGTCGAGACCGCGGCTGAGGTTGACGTGGACAACGTCGAAGCCGCCCGAGCCGAGGCCCAGGTCCAGCGCGGCGACGTTGACGACGACCTCGTCGCCCTCGCGCATCTCGCCGAGCAGGGCCGTGTCGGCCCAGGCCGGGCGCCGCTGCCCGTCAATCTCGACCACGAGGGGCTCCTCAGCGACGACTACCCCGCGCCGCAGTCGCAGCCCGCCGCTCACCCCGCACCGGCGCTGCCGCTCGTCTCGCCGTCCGACACCTCGGTACCGGCCTCGGCGACGATGCCTTCGCACACCTCGAGCATCGCGTCGAGGTTGCGGGCGGAGACGCTCTCGTCCGCGGTGTGGTTGGCCTCGGTGCCGTTGGCGAGCAGGATGCAGTCGAAACCGTCGACGATCAACGCATTGGCGTCGCTGCCGCCGCCGGTCGAGGTGCGCTGCGGCTCGAATCCCGCCCGCCGCAGGCCCGCCTCGGCAAGCGCAAGCGCTTTCGAATCGGTCGGAATCCGATAGCCGCGGAAGAGCTCCTCCACCCGCACATCGACGTCGCAGCCGTGCTCGCTGGCGCCCCAGGCACAGGCCTCGGTCAGCTCGCCGGCGACGGCCGCGGCGCGGTCGGCGCCGAGGCTGCGCGCCTCGGCCACGATCCCGCAGTGCCCCGGCACGACGTTGCCGGAGGTGCCGCCGGCGATCGTGCCGACGTTGGCAGTCGTCTCCTCGTCGAGCCGACCCAGTTCCATCCGCGAGATCGCGGTCGCCGCCGCCGCGATCGCGTTGTTGCCGTCCTCCGGCCGGATCCCGGCGTGCGCCTCGACTCCGGAGAAGTCGGCGCGGATCTGCTGCTGGGTGGGTGAGGTGACGATCACCTCGCCGACGGCACTGGCATGGTCGAGGACAAAGCCGCAATCGGCGCGCAGCCCACTCGGATCGAAGGCTTTCGCGCCGCGCAGTCCCTGCTCCTCGGCGACGGTCAGCAGCAGCTCGATCCCGACAGGCGGCGGCTCGTCGGCATACCGGGCGACGAGCTCGATGAAGACCGCGACCGCTGCCTTGTTGTCGGCGCCGAGAATCGTCGCGCCGCGACTGCGAAAGACCCCCTCGTCGTCCACCACCTCGATCTGGCCGGCGTGCGGGACGGTGTCGATGTGGGCGCAGAACATCAGCCAGCGATCGGAGCGGCCGGGAAGGCGGGCGACGATGTTGCCGGCGCCCGCTTCTGCCGGCCCAGCGGCGTCGTCCTCGCTCACCTCAAGGCCCAGCGCCCGCAGTTCGGCGAGGATCGTGTCGGCGACCTCGCGCTCCTCGCCGGTAGGGCTGCGAATCTCGCAGAGTCGGACGAACGTCTCATGCAGCCTGTCCACGCGGAGAAGGCTAACCCGGCGTCAGCCGGAGTGACGAACGCCGGCGTCCTCGCGCTCCGTCGCCTCGACCTCCGGCAGCTCGCCACCCTCGGCAGGGCGCTCGCCGGCGTGATGTGAAGCGGCGCCGACGAACTCGCGGAAGAGCGGCTCGGGCCGGTTGGGGCGCGAGTTGAACTCGGGGTGGAACTGCGAGGCGACGAAGAACGGGTGGTCGGGCAGCTCGATCATCTCGACCAGGCGCTCGTCGGGCGAGGTCCCGCCGCAGACCAAGCCCTCGTCTTCGAGCCGGCGGCGCAGCTGGATGTTGACCTCGTAACGGTGGCGGTGGCGCTTGTAGATGACCTGCTCGCCGAAGATCTCGCGCGCCCGCGTACCCTCGTGCAGCTTGACCGGGTCGGCGCCGAGCCGCATCGTCCCCCCCATGTCGGAGACTTCCTTCTGCTCGGGCAGCAGGTCGACCACCGGGTAAGGCGTCTCGGGGTCGAACTCGGCCGAGTTGGCGCCGTCCATGCCGGCCACCGTGCGAGCGAACTCGACCACCGCTATCTGCATCCCCAGGCAGATGCCCAGGTAGGGAATCGAGCGCTCGCGGGCGATCCGCGCCGCTTCCACCTTGCCCTCGATGCCACGCTCACCGAAGCCGCCGGGGATCAGCACGCCGTCGGCGCCCTCCAGCTTCTCCGGCTCGAAGTTCTCAGAATCGACCAGCTCGACCTCGACCTCGACCCCGTGGTGGAAGCCGCCGTGCTCGAGCGCCTCGATCACCGACTTGTAGGCGTCGGCAAGCTGCACGTACTTGCCGACCAGCGCGATCCGCACCTTGCCGGTGGCGGCGTCGGCGCGACGCACCATCGCCTCCCACTCGCTCAGGTCCGAGGAGGGCGCCTCCATGCCGAAGTGGTCGAGCACGAGGTCGTCGACGCCTTCGGCGCGGAAGACCAACGGCACCTTGTAGATGTTGTCGACGTCGTGGGCGGAGATCACGCCGTCGACCGGCAGGCTGGCGAAGAGAGCGATCTTGCTGCGGATCTCGCGGTCGAGGCGACTCTCGGAGCGGCAGACCAGGGCATGCGGCTGGATGCCGATCCGGCGCAGCTCGTTGACCGAGTGCTGGGTCGGCTTCGTCTTCAGTTCCCCCGCGTGGCCGACGTAGGGGACGAGGGTGAGGTGCATGAACATGGCGCGCTTCGGGCCGAGGTCGGTGTAGAGCTGACGGATCGACTCGAGGAAGGGCAGCGACTCGATGTCGCCGACGGTGCCGCCGATCTCGGTGAGGACGAAGTCGACCGACTGCGACTCGGCGACGATCAGGATCCGGTTCTTGATCTCGTCGGTGATGTGCGGGATCACCTGCACGGTGGCGCCGAGGTAGTCGCCGCGCCGCTCGCGGTTGATCACCGTGTTGTAGACCGACCCGGCGGTCACGTTGGAGGCACGCGAGGTGTTCTCGTCGGTGAAACGCTCGTAGTGGCCGAGGTCGAGATCGGTCTCCGCCCCGTCCTCGGTGACGAAGACCTCGCCGTGCTGAAAGGGGCTCATCGTCCCCGGGTCGACGTTGATGTAGGGATCGAACTTCTGCAGCTGCACCCGGTAACCGCGGGAGACGAGCAGACGGCCGATAGAGGCGGCGGCGATCCCCTTGCCGAGGGCCGAGACTACGCCGCCGGTGACGAAGATGAAGCGCGTGTCTCCTGGTTTGTTGGCCCGACTCATTCTCTGCCGAGCGAGTCTAGCCAGCGTAAGGGCGGAACCGAGTCGATCGTCCGCGAAATAGATCGCAACTCGCCGAAAACGGTGAGCGCGACGATCAACCCGAGGGCGATCAGCCGCCCCGTCCCACCCAAGGTCGTCAGCATCCAGACGCCGCCGATCGCTCCGACCAGGTTGGAGCCGGTGTCGCCGAGCATCGCCCGCTCGCGCACGGTGAACCAGGCGCCGACCAGCACCGGCCCGGCGAAGATCCCGAGCAGGTCGAGCGGGGCGAGAGTCCAGGCGCCGAGGCAGAGCCCGAGCCCGAGCAGGGCCAGGCCCTTCTCGGCCCTGCCGGGTCGCAGGTCGAGCAGGTTGAACGTGTTGGTGGCGAGGATCAGCAGGGCCACATCGGCGAGGTAGCGCCACGATTCGAGGCCGCGGCCGGAGACGACGTAGGCAGCGAGCGCGAGCGCCCCGATCGCCTTGATCGCGCCGGTCGAGAGCCGTCCCTCGCGCAGCGCCCGAGTATGCCCGCGCCAGCCCCGCGGCGCCCCTTCGGCCTCGCCCCGCCCGAGCGAGTCGTCGAGGAAACCGAGGAAGGCGACGCCGATCACGTAAGGCAGCCAGCGGCGCAGTTCGGGATCGAGCAGTTCCAGGTCGCCGCGATCGTCGAGGAAGGCAAGCGGCGCCAGCGCGACCAGCGCCGCCGTCGCCAGCACCGCGCCAAGTGGAAAGGCGAGCTGGGCGCCGCGAAAGTTCTCGCGCACGAGACCGGCGTCGAGCAGGCCGCGGATGCCGGCCGGGACGACCAGCAGCGCCACCGCGATCGCCACAGGAAAGCCGATCCAGGTCATTCGTGCGGGGTGAGCAGGTCTGGCAGCAGGCGGTCGGCACTGCCCTTGACGCCGAAGCTCCCCTCGGCGCCGAGCAGGGCGAAGACGGTCGCCAGCCGCCCGGCCACTAGGTCCACGTCGTCGACGCTGGAGAGGTCGTTGCCGGTGAAGAAGGAGACCGAGGACGGTTCGGCGCCGCTGCTCTCGACGCCGACCGCAGGAGTGTGGGTGCCGGTGATCCCCTGCGCCATCCCGGACTCGATCCGGCCGGCGACCGAGCGCTGGACCGGCCCCATTTCCTGCGGTTGGTCGCGGACGACGATCACCGCGTCGAGCGCGCCGAAGTTGCCGCTGGCCCGCGAGAAGAGGTGACTGCGCACCGGCTCGAGCAACGTCCCGCCCCGCACCAGCTGCCGGCCCAAGCCGACGCCAAGGGCGGTCTGGGCATCGGGGTCGCGGGCGAGCTTGGCGAAGCGGGTCTTGGCAAGGTCGCCGGCGAGGCCGCGGGTGTCGACGGGCTCGCGCACGACGCCGACCCCGACCAGGTGCCCGCCGGCCGGCGCCAGAGCGGCGCCGATCGCGCCATAGACGTCGCTGGGCAGGTCGCCGAAGGCGATCAAGCCGATGCGACGCCCGCGCAGCCGGTCGCGGACCAGCACCGGGTAGACGCGGCTGGAGAACTCGTCGGCGCGGCTCAGTTCCCCGCTTAGTTCGTCGGCGTGTTCGCGGGCGTCCTGGAGGTTGCCGGTGAGGCTGTGCTCGAGGTCCTTGCGGGTGTTGGAGAGGGTGTCGCCGCCGAACTCGGCGCCGATCAAGATCCCGATCGCCAGGGCGAGGAAAACCGCGATCAACGACGTGGCGTGGTAGCGCGCGCTGTAACCCATCGGCCGGGAAAGGCTAGACGCTCATCGCACGTGCCACTACAAACCGAGCCAGATCTTGATCTTCAGCCAGAGCAGTTCGACCAGGTCGTTGAGAGCCGGCGAGCTGATCACGACGATCGTCAGCAGGATCGCGAAGGCGACGAGGAAGAGGGCGAGCGGGGCGACGGTCGAGGGCGGGTTGTAAAGCCGGCTGACGCCCTTGGCGTCGACCAGCTTCTCGCCGATCCGCAGGCGCGTGAGGAAGGTCGAGGACATGCCGCCGCGCTTGCGGTCGAGGAACTCGATCAGGTTGAAGTGGGCGCCGACGCTGACGATCAGGTCCGCGCCCTTCTCGTAGGACATCAGCATCGCGACGTCCTCGCTCGTCCCGGCCGCCGGGACGACGGTGTGCTCCAGGCCCATCGGCTCCAGCCGCTGGCACCCGGGCGCGCGGCCGTCGGGGTAGGCGTGGACGATCAGCTCGGCGCCGCAGCGCAGCGCCTCGTCGCTCGCCGAGTCCATGTCGCCGAGGATCACGTCGGGCCGCAGGCCGGCCTCGAGGCAGCCGTCGGCGCCGCCGTCGACGGCGACCACCAGCGGGCGGACGTCGCGGATGTAGGCGTTGAGCGCCTTCAGGTCCCGCCGGTGGCGGTCGCCGCGGACGACGATCAGCACCTGGCGATCGCGAAACGACGTCCTCGTGGCCGGGAACTCGATCGCGCCGGTCAGCAAGTCGGCCTCCTGGCGCACGTGGGCGACCGTGTTCTCGGCGAATTCCGCGAGCGCCTCGTCGACCCGCCCGCGCTGCTCGGCGAGGCGGTCCTCTAACTCGTCGATCCCGAGCAGCCTGCCGTGCAGGATCTCGCCCCCGGCGCCGCTGACCGTGCCGGCGCAGACCGTCACCTCGGCGCCCTCCTCGAGCAGCTCGAATGGGTCGGCGTCCTCGACGTCGATCAGGACGACGCCGGCGCGGACAAGCAGCAGCGGGCCGGCGTTCGGGTAGCGGCCATCGCTTGAAACCGAGGCGTTGACCACCGCGCCGACTCCGGCGGCGACCAGCTCCTCGGCGGCAATCCGATCGATGTTGACGTGATCGACAACGGCCACATCGCCGGGGCGCAGGCGCTTGACCAGATCCTTGGTGCGACGACCGAGCCGCGCAGTCCCCTGAATCGTCTCCTCGCCGGACGCCCCGTTGCGGCGCGATAGCAGCGCAGGGAAACGAAGGCGACTGGCGGTAGCCACGCAGTGAGGTTAACCCCTTCGCGTGGACGTGCCGTCGCATAGAGACCCATATCGGCCCCCGAGCGACGGCGCGTCAGGCCGCGGCGAGCAGCTCGCGGGCGTGGCGGTCGGCGGCCTCGTCGGCACGCTCGCCGCCGAGCATGCGGCGGATCTCCTCGACCACGTCCTCGCCGTCGAGACGCTGCACGGTGGCGGCTGCACGCTCGCCATCCAGGTCCTTCTCGATCCGGAAGTGGGTCGGGGCAAGGGAAGCGACCTGAGGTAGGTGGGTGATGCAGAGGACCTGGCGGCCCGCGCCGAGGGCGCGCAGGCGCTCGCCGACGACACGGGCGGTCTTGCCGCCGACCCCGGCATCGATCTCGTCGAAGACCAGGGTCTCCGCGCCGGCGGCCTCGCCGAGCCCGCTCAGCGCCAGCATCACCCGCGAGAGCTCGCCGCCGGAAGCGGCGTCGCGCAACGGCGCGGGCGCCATGCCCGGATTCGGCGCGATCAGCAGCTCGACCGTCTCGCGCCCGTTCGGGCCAGATCCGTCGACGTGCGGCTCCAGCTCGACCTCGAGGCTGGCGCCGGGCATCGCCAGACCCTCCAGCTCCTCGGAGACCCTTGCCTGCAACGGCGCGGCGGCGGCGGCACGGCCCTTGCTCAGCCGCTTACCTAGCTTCTCGCGCCGCGCGATCGCCTCGGTGAGCGCCGCCTCGGCCTCGGCACTACGGGTCTCGGCGCCCTCGAGCCGCTCGATCTCCTCGCGGCAGCGCTCGGCGTGGGCAAGCACCGACTCGACGCTGCCGCCGTGCTTGCGCTGCAGCCGATCGATCGCCTCCAGGCGCTCCTCGACCGCAGCAAGACGACCCGGATCGGCCTCGATCCGGTCGAGGTAGTCGCGCAGTGCGCCGGCGACTTCCCCCAGCTCGACTGCGAGGGCCGCGAGGCGCTCGGCCAGGGCATCGAGCTCGGCGTCGACGCCACCGACGCCGTGCAGCAGCGACTCGGCCACAGCCAGGGCGCCGGCTGCGCCGCCGTCATCGTCATCGGCCCCGGCGGTTCCGGCCAGAGCCCCGTACGCCGCCTCGCGCAACCCCTCGGCGTGGCGCAGGCGCTCGCGCTCGGCCGACAGCTCCGCCGCCTCGGCCGGGTCGGGGGCCACCTCCTCGATCTCGGAGAGCTCATAGCGGTAGAGATCGAGGTCGCGCTCGCGCGAGCCGTCGCGTGAGCGCAGCTCGGTCAGCTCGCTCTCCAGCCCGGCGCACTCGCGGTAGGCCTCGCGGTAGCGCTCGCGCAGCGCAAGCTGCTCGGTGCCGGCGAAGCCGTCGAGCACCTCCATCTGCGCCGAGGAGATCGTCAGCTTACGGTGCTCGTGCTGGCCGTAGAAGGCGAGCAACCGACCGCCGAGCAGCTTCAACTCAGCCGCAGAGGCGGCGCGGCCGGCGAGGAAGGCGGCGGTCCGGCCGGAGGCGGAGACGCGGCGACCCAGGACGATCTCCTCCGCCCCTTCGGGAAGCCGCTCGGCGACCTCGCTCATCTCCGGCTCCGCCAGCAACCCAGACGGCAGGTCGAAGACCCCCTCGACCCAGGCCTCCTCGGCCCCCGGGCGGACGATCTGCGGCCGCGCCTTGCCGCCCATCAAGAGGTCGAGCGAGTGGGCGAGCACGGTCTTGCCGGCGCCGGTCTCGCCGGTGATCGCGTTGAGCCCCTCCCCCAACCGCAATTCAGCTCGCTCAATAAGCAGCAAATTCTCGATCCGCAGCTCTCGGAGCACGCGTTCCTTCTAGCATCCGGCGCGGCGGGTCCTGTCGTCGGGTGGCGCCCTCCTTGCCCTGCGCGCTGCTCCGGGCAGAGGGACATTGCAACCGCGAGGGCTCGAGCCTCGCCCTCCGCAGCCTCCGGGCGGCGGAGTCCGCCACCCGACGCCACCCCCCGCGAGAGGAGCCTATGCCGGTACGGGTTCCGTGACTTCGGCGTCTGGCGAAGCTTGAGGCTGGACGAAGTCGCTGGACCTGACGAGGGCGAAGCCCAGGGCGGCGCCGGCGAAGGCGACCACCGCGCCGATCAGGAGGATCTCGTTGAAGCCGCTGACGAAGGCGACCTTGGCCGCGTGGACTACCTCGGGTCGCTGTCCGGGGGGAGCGATCCCCGCCGCGGCCCGCGAGCCGCCGGACGAGACGGCTTCGGCCAGCCCCGGCGGCGCGTTTGGCAGCAGGCTGGAGAGCTTCGAGTCGACCTGCGATTGGAAGACCGCGCCGAGCGAGGCGACGCCGGTGGCGATCCCGACCTGACGGAAGGTGGTGTTGATCCCCGAGCCCATCCCCGCCTTGGCGGCCGGGACCACGGCGATCGCGGCCTGGCCGATCCCGGGGTTGGTGATGCCGATCCCGATGCCGGCGACGACGAAGCCGGGAAGCAGGGCCGAGACATCCGAACCGGCATCGAGGCCGTGCATCAGCAGCAGGCCGACGCCTACCAGGCCGAGGCCGAGGCCGACCAGGACGCGGATCGGCACTCGGTGGGAGAGTTTGCCCGAGATCGGCGAGGCGATGAAAGAGAGGACCGTCAGCGGCAGGAAGCGCAGGCCGGTCTCCAGCGGCGAGAAATCCAGCACGCCCTGCATGTAGATGGTCAGGTAGAGGAACATCGCGAACATCCCCGCCGAGAGGCCGAAGGCGACCGCGGAGACGCCGTTGAAGGCCGGCTTCCGGAAAAGGCCGAGGTCGAGCATCGGGTGGGTGCTGCGTGCCTCGATCGCGAAGAAGGCGAGCAGCAGCGACGCCGAGCCGGCGAGCGAGGCGACGATCACGGGGCTGCCCCAGCCCTCCGGATTGCCACGGATGAGCCCGAAGATGAGCAGGAAAAGGGCCCCGGAGAAGGTGGCCAGTCCGGGCAGATCGATTCGCTCTGGATCTTGAGCGGCGACGTTGACAAGCCGAACCTCGGTCAGCGCGATCGCCAGGAGTCCGATTGGGATGTTGACGAAGAAGATCCACTCCCAGCCGAGGTGCTCGGTGATCAGCCCGCCGACCAGGGGGCCGATCGCGACGGCGCCGCCGACGGTCGCGCCCCAGACGCCGAACGCAGTTGCCCGGTCTTTGCCGTGGAACTCCTGCCCGATCAGGGCGAGTGAGGTGGCGAACATCGCCGCGCCGCCGACCCCCTGCAGGCCGCGGGCCAGGTTGAGCAAGGTCGGATCGCCGGCAATCCCGCAGAGAAACGAGGCGAAGGTGAAGAGGCCGAGGCCAAGCGAGAAGACGCGGCGACGCCCCAGCCGATCGCCAAGCGACCCGGCGGTGAGCAGGAAGGCGGCGAGCATCAGCGAGTAGGCGTCGACCACCCACTGCAAGCTGGAGAGGCTGGCACCGAGGTCGCGCTGGATGTCGGGCAGGGCGACGTTGACGACCGTGATGTCCAGCAGCAGCATGAACGTCGCGATCGAGCTCAAGACGAGAGTCCACCATTTGCGCTCCATCGACCCACACCCTAGTAATCCGGGTGCGTCGGCTCGCCCGACTCAGACGGCCAGGTGGCCGAACTTCTCGCGTATGCGCTGGTAGAAGCTCGTCCCCGGCAGCTGCGCCAACCGACTGACCCCGTCGACGAAACCGACCTCCAATGCCGCCCCCGACTCCAGCGTGCCCGCGTGTTCGCCGTCGATCGCGACGTCGACCGGCTCGCGACCGCCGGCGTTGCCGACGTGGAGCACGTCGCCAGGAGCGACGACCAGGGCGCGCGCGGTGAGCGAGTGCGGGGCGACGTAGGAGACGACGTAGCCCTTCACGCCCCAGGCCAGGATCGGCCCCTGGTTGGCGAGGTTGTAGCCGGTGGAGCCGACCGGCGTAGCGGCGACGAGCCCGTCGCAGCGGACGTGCCCGACCTCCTCGCCGGCGATCTTGTAGCTCAGCTCGGCGACCCGCTCGTGCGGGCGGCGGATGAAGCTGACGTCGTTGAGCGCGACGCGCGGCGTGCCGTCAACCTCGATCTCGAGGCCGGGCAGGTCGAGCACCTCGGTTTCGCCGGCAAAGGTGCGCCGCATCCCCTCCTCGGCGTCGTCGCGCTCGACCGCCGCGAGGAAGCCGACGGTGCCGAAGTTGACCCCGAAGACGGGCACGCCGCTACGGGCGTAGAGCCGCAGCGCGTAGAGGATCGAGCCGTCGCCGCCTAGCACCAGGCAGAGGTCCGCCTGACGGGGAAGCGACTCGACCGTCTCGATCGCATCCGCGGCATCGCCGTGCTTGGCGAGCTCCTCGGCAGTCGCGACCAGCCGCCAGCCGGCCTCCCGCGCCGTGGAAGCCGCCACCGCCACCGCATCGGTGGTCGCCGGCGGGTGCCCGTGGGTGATCAGGGCGGCGACCCCCCCGCTCACGGATCGACCTCGCGGACGGCGGACCCGAGGTCGGCGAGGGGCTCCCCTTCGCCTCCACACCAAACGAAGGTCTCGCGGTTGCCCTTGGGCCCCGGCAGACCGGAGGAGGCGAAGCCCCGCACCGGCAGGCCGAGCCCGCCGGCGGCGTGCGCCACGGACAGGATCGCCTCGTGGCGGTCGGCGGCGTCGCGGACGACGCCCTTGCGCACACGCTCGCGCCCGAGCTCGAACTGGGGCTTGACCATCGCCAGCAGCTCGCCTCCGGACTTCAAGCAGGCGGCAACGGGAGGCAGCACCTTGGCCAGCGAGATGAAGGAGACGTCGACAGTCGCCAGATCGGGCCGGAAGGGCATCTCGGCCGGAGAGAGGGCGCGGGCGTTGAGTCGCTCGATCACGGTCACGCGCGGATCCTCGCGCATGCGCAGGTCGATCTGGCCGTAGGCGACGTCGAGGGCGATGACGCGGGCGGCGCCTCGCTGGAGCAGGCAGTCGGTGAAGCCGCCGGTCGAGGCACCCACGTCGAGGCAATCGCGCCCGGTCACGTCGATGCCGAGGGCCGCGAGACCGTTGTCGAGCTTGATCCCGCCCCGGGAGACAAAGCGCGGTCCCTGCTCGAGGCGGAAGTCGGCCTCGGGGTCGACCAGCTGACTGGGACGCAAGGCAACCGGGCCGTCCGCGCCCACCCGGACCTCGCCGGCGCGGACCGCGCCGGCGGCGGCCGAGCGCGACGGAAACAGGCCTCGCTCGGCCAAAACAGCGTCTATCCGCGCCTTAGAGCCGCTCGATGCCACGCAGGAACGGTACAGCCGTCCATCCGGCAATCCATAGGAACCCCTTGCCAGATGTTTACCGACACCTTAGAATTGGGTAGAACAATCGCTTCAGCGAGTGGCTGACGCCCGC